>DATGVJ010000363.1:0-5767 GCA_035300505.1 Xanthobacteraceae bacterium | reverse complement strand
GGCAGGTGTAGATCGTTCCGTCTGCAAGGGGCGCCTTTGGTTGCGCCGGTCCAACATATTTCTGAGGATCCGCCGAGAACTTCGCCAGACAGCCGGCGGAGCAGAAGTAGTACGTCCTGCCGGCGTAACTGTGCCGGTGTGGTGTCTTGTGCGGATCGACAGTCATGCCGCATACCGGATCCTTCGTTGCGACCTGGTTCTCATTCGCAGTGGCAGCCATTGGAGGATCCTCAAAATAAAATTGCACAATGTACCCTGGGGGGGTATATATCCCTCATGCGACCGGACATCAAGACTTCTTGCTCGAGACGCCTCAACCGCATTGAAGGTCAGGTACGCGGCCTGTCCCGAATGGTGGAGGAAGACCGCTACTGCATCGACATCGTCACGCAGATCGCTGCCGTTCGAGCCGCATTGCGACGCGTCGAGGAGGAAATTCTCCGAGATCACGTGGCACACTGTGTCGAACATGCGATCAACTCGGGCAACAAGGCCGACCAGCGTCGCAAAATTGAAGAACTTATGAGCGTCATAGGTCGGGCGGACCGATGAATGGCCTGTGCGAGGTGTGGAGCTGAGGCGTAGGACGCAATCGCTTTTTTGCGCCGCCCGGCCCACAACCGTCATGCCGATGGTGACAGAAGAGCGGCGCAATAAAGCGATTGCGCCCTACGATCTCAGCCGTGAGAAAGAAACGGACGCGTAGGGTGGGCAAAATCGCTTGCCGCGAGGTCCGTAATGGGCACGGCGCGTCGGCGATTTGGCCCACGCGTTCGGGGGCGCGAGTCCGCTGCCGCGTGGGCAAAAGCGCCACGAAGGGCCGTTGCATAATTGGACATTGTGCCAGGCGCTTTTACCCACCCTACGAGCCTGCGCAATCCTTTCCTCAATTCTGCTCGATGCCCGCCGCTTTGATGAGCTTGGCATTGGACTCAAGCTCGGTGCGCACAAAGGCATCGAACGCGGCCGGGTTGAGCGGCATCGGGTTGGCGCCGAGTTTGGTGATGACTTGCTTCAAAGCGGGCTCATTCATCGCCTTGGCAACTTCGTCATGCAGGCGTTGCACAATCTCCTTCGGCGTCGCTGACGGCGCAAAAACGCCGACCCAGAAGATATAGTCGGAATTCGGATAGCCGGCTTCCAGCGTTGTCGGAATATTCGGCACGTTTGGATCGCGCTGGAGGCTCGAGACTGCGAGCCCGTCGAGCTGCTTGGATTCGATCAGCGCCGTCACCGCGGGCAGTGGCGAGAAGTAGAAATCGATACGGCCGCCAAGCACTTCGCGCACCGCATCGGGCGCGCCGCGGAACGGCACATGCACCGCCTCGAATCCGGCAGCAAGCCGGAATCGTTCGGCATTGAGATGGGTCGCGGCGCCAATGCCGCCCGAGCCATAAGTGATCGAGCCCGGGGTTGCTTTCCCCTTGGCGACCAGATCCTGGACGCTCTTGAAGCGACCCGCGGGCGCCACCATCACGTTCGGGAACTGGCCGAGCGGAATGACCGGCGTGAGTTCGCGCAGCGTGTCGAACGGCAGCTTCGTGTAGCTCGTCGGCACGATCGTATGGATCGAAGAGTTGACCAGGAACGTATAGCCGTCCGGGGCCGCCTTCGCGGCGAGCCCCATACCCAGCGTCCCTCCGGCGCCCGGCCGGTTTTCGAACACTAAGGCTTGGCCAATCTGCTTGCCGACCTGGTCGAAAATCGGCCGCGCAATGGTGTCGAGCGCATTGCCGGGCGGAAACGGCACGATCAATTTGATCGGCTGGCGCGCCGGCCAAGTTTGCGCGTCCGCGCCATCGGCAAGGCCGGCCGCAATCACGGCGGTGATCAAGGCGAACAGGACACGCATGGCGAACCTCCCATTTGAACGATACTTCCGAACTTGAGTATAATGGAATCAACGTGGCCTTGTCGCCCACCTGACGACGCCTGATAATCTCGGCCCCCCTGATTGGAGAACCCTGCATGATATACCGACGCCAGATTGCCATCGCCGCCATGATGGCGGCGATGATGTTGCCCGCCGCCAGCCTTAACGCCCAGGATACCGGCAAATATCCGGACTTTTCCGGCCAGTGGAAGCGCCCGCCGGGTGCAGGAATCCAATGGGACCAGACCAAGCGCCCGGGCCTCACCCAGCAGGCCCCGCTCATCCCGGAATACCAAAAAATCTTTGAAGCCAGCATCGCCGACCAGGCGCTCGGCGGCCAGGGCGAAAACATCCGCGTCAATTGCACCACCAACGGCATGCCGCGCGTCATGACGGTCATCCGGCCGATCGAGTTCGTCGTTTCGCCGAAGATCACCTACGTGATTTTCGAAAGTTACATGCCGCGGCGCATCTATACCGACGGACGCACCTTCCCGGCCGATGAAGAGCCGTCGTTCATCGGCTATTCGATCGGCAACTGGATCGACCAGGACGGCGACGGCCGCTACGACCTCTTGGAAGTGGAAACCCGGAACTTCAAAGGGCCCCGCAACCTTGAAGCGACCGGCCTGCCGCTGCACCGCGACAATGAGACCGTCGTCAAGGAACGCTTCCAGCTCGACAAGGCCAACAAGGACACGCTGCTCAACGAGATCACGGTCATCGACAACGCATTCACCCGCCCCTGGACCATCACCAAGCGCTACATTCGCGAAACGGATAAAGTGCTCTGGAAGGAAGACGAGTGCGGCGAGAACAACAATCACATCTTGATCGGCCGGGATAATTATTTCCTGAGCGCCGACGGCTACCTGATGCCGACGCGCAAGGGCCAGAAGCCGCCGGATACGCGGTATTTTAAGTAGACGAGTGAGCCCCGGTAGAAGAGTGAGCCCCGGCCAAATGGCCGGGGCTCTTTGTGCGTCACTCTCAAATGTGAATCGATGACTTCAAAGCGAGTTCGGTGCGGCTCCCTCTCCCCTCCGGGGAGAGGGCTGGGGTGAGGGGGTACGGTCGCACAGTCGATTGAAATGCGACCCGGATAGGTTGCACGTCGGATAGGGTGAAGGATTCGGAATCGATTGCAAGTGTACGACCGGATTATACCACCCCTGTACCCCCCTCACCCCAGCCCTCTCCCCGAAGGGGAGAGGGAGTCACACCGTATTTGCCGACCGATCATCGACTCACACTAACGCCCGCATCAACCTCACGGACACGGATAACGACGACCGTCGTTTGCCAGATACGTCATCGTGTTGACGTCGAATGCATCTCCGTAGGTCTGGATGCAATAGGAGACGGCGTCGTCATCGTAACCGGGCTGAGCCGGGACATAAGGCTCGTTGCCATAGTAGGTGGGGGCATTCCCATAATAATAGCCCCCCACAACACCCGCACCTCCGACGATGTACGGATAGCCGGGGCGAACGTAAGGTTGGGCGTAGTAGATATGGGGCCGTGGGCTTACGTAGTGCTGCGGGGGCCGGAATTGCTGTTGCGGCACGACATACTGCTGGGGCCGATAATTCTGCTGGGGACGGAAGTGCTGCGGCGGCGCCGCGTGGCGCTGCGGTCCGTAACGGTCCACGTCAGCGGCGCTGGCATTTCCCGGAGCGACGAGAAAAGCCCCAGTGATGAGGGTGGCTGTGGCCACGGATAAGTTTGCGAAACGCATTGGGAATCTCCATCGCGCGATCCAATATGGATTCGGCCTACTTGAAATTTATGAGACGATTGGTCTGAAACAAAGGGCGGCGCAACACTGAAATCCGAAAATTTTCAATAACGTTCGCCGACAAGCCGCTACACAATCGGCCTTGAAAAGCCACAAACAAAAAAGCAGGCACGTGAATGGAAATTCATGCGGCATCCAATCCTGCCGCCCTGCATATAATCGCGTCGGCATCGGCCGGCTCTGCATCGCCGACCCAAGCCACATACTGATCGGGCCGCACGAGTACGAAACGTGCCTCATAGTCCTGCCGGCCGTCCGCCAACGTATCGCGAATGACGCGCAGCGGGACCTTTCGAGCAAGTGCGGCACTTTCGAACTTGGCAACTGTCTCCACCGGGGCATCAAGAGCCAGCAAGACGAACGAGCCGCCCAACTCCTGAAAGACATTCCGTCCCGACGTGAGAATGCGTGGCGCCAGATGATGTCCGGCTCGCGCCTTGAACATGTATTCGCCGCGCGCGCCGGTCACGCCGCCGGACGGCCCGAACACAATCGGTGAGCCCTCATAATTGGGCTCGAAATTGGCGACGATCGGTCCGGCACCGGTCTTGAGTTCAGCCCAGGCCTGCGCGAACGCCGTCGGGTTCTGTTTGGGATCATGGCGATTTATCACTTCGCCTTCCCATTTGATGCGCGCGGTGATGAATTCTTCCCCAACCTGCTTGAACACCGGCCGGCGTTCGAGATCGTAGGATGTGAGCAGTGCTTCACCGGCCCAACCATTGAGCCTGCCGGCCAGCTTCCAGGCGAGATTGGCGGCATCCTCAAGCCCATTGTTGACGCCGAAGCCCCCGTAGGGCGGGTGGGAATGCGCCGCGTCGCCGGCGATGAAAACCCTGCCCGCGCGGTATTTCTCCGCCACCGCCACGCGCAAATCCCAGAACCCGACATATTCGAAGCGGCACGGGAATTCGAAGCCAGCGACGCGATGCAACAGAGCGGCGAAATCATAATTGTCCCGCGTCGTATTGACGGGCACCGGCGAGTGGAAAAAGAACCCTTCTTGCGCGTCGACGCGGCCAAAGAACTGCCAGTAGCCATTGAGCGCCGGCTCCATGACACGGTAGGTCGAGTGCACCGGGAACCGCTTGCCAAGCCCCTCGCTGAATTCCCGTGAATGAAAGACCGCAAGGACCATGGGCTGGTCGAAGTCGGTGCCCTCGCGCCTGATCCCTGCCTGTTCTCGCACCACCGAGTGAGCGCCATCGCATCCAATCACGTAGTCGGCCTCCAACGTCTCGCGCGCACCACCGCCTGCCTCGTGGACCACACCGACGCAGACGCCGTGTTCATCCTGCGCGATCGTCTGCGCCGCCCAGCCAAAGCGCGCCTCAATGAGCGGCAGTTTCGCCATGCGCTTGCGCAGGACATTCTCAAAACAGTATTGCGGCAGGCGATCGTTCTTTTGAAAATAATATGGCGCGACGATCTCACGCCCCTCGAAGCTGTGCCAGTGCTCGTTTGTCAGGCTCCGGTAGGCCACAATGCCGGCGGACGGCACTTCCGGTGGAAGAAGGCGCTGGGCACGAACCTCCTCGACGCAGCCCCAGAAATAGAAATGCTCAAGGGTGCGCTGCGTCAGGTTCTGGCCTTTGGGGATGTTGTGCATCCCCACCCGGCGCTCAACCAACGTGCACGAGACGCCGCGCTGGGCGAGATCGATCGCCAGCCCCACACCCACTGGCCCGCCGCCGACGATGATGACTTGCCGCGTCGCACCCACAACTCTCTCCCCGAATCTGCGTGGCACGACGCCCAAAGGCAATTCTTGCACGGCAAACGTTCTACATCTGCTAAAGGACACGGCGCGAAATCGCAACGTTGGTGAAATTGGCGCGCCAGGCGTTGTGGAAGGGCGCAATAGCCATAGCGCTTCTCCGGACCAAAGCCCTGGCACGGCTTAGCGTGGCGCCATGGCGTATTGCGCCGAGGGCCTGATGGCGGGCGGCGCAATAGCCATGACGCAAGAAAGATGCGTCATGGCTATTGCGCCCTACGGCTTCCTTCGATCGAATGCCGATATAAACGACTTCCATCCGCCGCGCTGACAAGGACCAGAAATGTTCTACGAACCCCACAAGAGAAACCACGGCCTG
>DATGVJ010000362.1:0-5797 GCA_035300505.1 Xanthobacteraceae bacterium | reverse complement strand
TGACTTCGCGAGTCAACGCCTGGTCATGTGTGCAACAATCGCCTCTCCACAAACTCGGGAAGGAAGAGAAAATGTTCTCCGGTATGGATGCGTTCATCTTCGTGCATACGGTCATAAGCCTCGCCGCGATCCTCGCGGGGGTAGTTGTGGTCTATGGGCTGCTGGTTTCGAAGTCCCTGGAAAATTGGACGATCTTGTATTTCGTTTTGATCGGCGCCACGAGTTTGACCGGCTTTGGGTTACCCGCCGATCGATTGCTGCCTTCGCACGTGGTGGGCATCATCTCTCTGTTGCTCCTCGTGGTGGCACTCGTGGCACGTTATGGGTTCCGCCTTGTCGGAGCATGGCGTTGGGCGTTCGTGGGAGGCATCGTGAGCACGCTCTGGTTCGACGTCTTCGTTGCCATCGTACAGGCGTTTCAGAAGGTTCCTGCGTTGCATGCCCTCGCGCCGACCCAGTCGGAACCGCCATTCGCGATCGTTCAGATCGCGACCTTAGTCGGTTTCATTGCAATCGGAATCGCGGCCGGATTTAGATTCCGTCGAGCGGCCCCGGCTTGAAAGTTTGTTGTTATCTCAGGCGAGGACGGGCGCTGTAGGATGGGTAGAGGAAATGCGCGTTCTTTCTTTACGCGCTTTTCCGAAACCCATCATCTTCTTCTGGGGTCGCACGGTGATGGATTTCGCGATAACACGTGAAGAACGTGTTATCGCTCTACCCATCCTACAAACGTTCACCGCTGCAGCCGGACGCCGAGGAGGAAAACATCGGCCGCATAATTGCTCCCGGACTGAGTGGAATTAAGCCACAGATGCCGGTATTCCGCCCGCACCCAAAATTCTTGGCTAAGCTTGTAGGTGAGCTGCGTCGACACCGTGTAGCGCATGTCATGGCGAGACGATCCCACATAATCGTCCATGCCCACGCCGAATTTGGCGGTCGCAATCAGCCAACGGCGGAACGCATGATCGACCTGCGCGCCGACAGTGCGCGTAAAGACGCCAGACACGCCCGTGACGGTCGATTCGGCAACCGACGTCGCGGCTGTCAGCTTCACCGTCGTCAGTGCGCTCATGAGCCAGGTGAGCGAACCATCCACCAAAAACCCGCCAATGCTCTGCAGAGTCGGGTCCTTGTAGTCGCGGGCGAGATAACCGATCGACGCCTCGCCAATGAGAATGCGCGAATACTCGAATGTCGAGCCCACTTTGCCGCTGATGCCCTTGGAATCGCGGCTCACACCGGTAAAGTCGACAGGCAGATCATGGTGCCTCGCATCGACCGCCACTTCGGCGAATGGCTTGAGCCCGGGGTTAAGTTCGTAGGCCAGACGCAATGCCGTAATGTAGCGATTGTAATCGCGGCTCTCGTTGCTCGACGTCGATCCATCCGTGAAGTGTGAATCCTGATAGAGCGTACGTTCAACACCCACCTTGGCCGTAACGTCAAAACGGTTGAAGCGCTGGGTCACGCCGGCTGTGCCGCCGAGCGTCGTGAAGATCGGGATCCGGACCACATTGGCCTGGATGTTCGGGCTGCCGGGATTTTCGGTGCCGAGCAAAAAGCGCGCCTCGAAGTCAGCGCGCGTATCCGTCGCCACGTCGATGCGGCCGTTCACCTTGCCGTCGAAGTCCGGCCTGTTGAGATCCTTGGTCTCTTCATAACTCGTCAATGTGCCGCGTAGATTGGCCGTCAGTTCGTGGCGCGCCCAGTTCGAATTGACCAGGAGTTCCGGAGAAAAAAGCGACATGGCCGAGGGTGTGGGGAGAGACGCGCGCGGCGCATTGGTGTCGTAAGCGCCCGTCACTTCAACCGCTGGGCGCAGATTGAAAGCGCCGATCTGCACGCCGGTCGGCGCGAAAGGATCGTCATCCTGCCCCAGCTTCCGAAGCTGCAGCGCAGCCGGAATATTGGTTGGCGTGCCGGCAAATGCGCCAGCCGGATAAGAAATAGCGAGCACGGGTCGCTGCACGGGATTCTGCCTCGACGCATCCGCGGGTGGTAGCGCAAGCAGCGCCACCGGTTGCCCGACCACCAGTTGCCCCACCGGCGTCCGTGCGGCACTGTCCTGCTTCGATTTCGGCGTGCTCTTGGCCTTGCGCTTGCGCGTATTGGTGGAGTCGAACCCCGTCGCACCGGCGCCGGAGGCGGGCTGGCTTGGAGAAACCGGCGCTTCGCCAGAAGGTAGGCCGCTGTCATTCTGGCTGATAATGTTGGGCTGGCGAAGACGCGGCTGGTTGCGCGCACCCCCGTCCAGGGATGGCTGCAGCAACAGGCGATCAAGTTCGACCCCATTCTGGGCAACGGCATTCGTCGCCAGCAGTGTGGCGACCAACGCACATCGCCAAATGGCCAGAGGAAGTCGGCGAAAACACAGCACTTCGACACCCCGGCTCCCGGCCGACCCCGCGACGACCGCATCGACGCGTCGCGCATACAAGGAATGGTCTTTTGCAATCAAAGCCTTGGGCAGATATCCACTGCCCATGCGCGGACCGGGCAAATATCCAAGCCCATCCCGCGCATTTCTGGTTAATGAAGTTAAAACGCATATGGTTAATGGGCGGTTGATGGCCCTGACCTAATATCGCTATTGGGACACCCGACCCGATGACCAGACCAAAACTGCTGAGCGTCGTGCAAATGACCCGTGCCCCCCAAAGGTTGATCGAATCGGCACTGCGGACGCTTGAAGCCGAAGCGAGCGGCATCAGCGCGCTGACGGCCGCGATGCAAAACGGGCTTGGAGAATCCTTTACAACCGCCGTCAACCTGATCCGCAAGGCGCGCGGCCGGGTCATCATCACCGGCATGGGAAAATCCGGCCACGTGGGACGCAAGATGGCCGCGACACTGGCCTCCACGGGCACGCCCGCCTTTTTCGTCCATCCAGGCGAAGCAAGCCACGGCGACCTCGGCATGATCACGGCCGATGACGTGATCCTGGCGCTGTCCTGGTCAGGTGAAACCGCCGAACTCAAGAATCTCACGGACTATTCGCGGCGTTTCCGCATTGGCCTTATCGCGGTTTGCGCAAACCCGGACAGCACACTCGCCAAAGCCGCCGACGTCGTGATGCTGTTGCCGCAGGCACGCGAGGCCTGTCCGCACAATCTTGCGCCCACCACATCGACCCTGATGCAACAAGCGCTCGGCGACGCGCTCGCGGTGGCATTGCTCGAAAGCCGTGGATTCACGGCAAGCCAATTCGCCAATTTCCACCCTGGCGGCCGGCTGGGCGCGATGCTGAAATTTGTGCGCGACATCATGCACATCGGCAACAGCATCCCGCTCGTTGCGGCTGGAACGCGCATGGCCGACGCCATGGTCGAAATGTCAGCCAAGGGTTTTGGCTGCGTCGGCATCACGAATACGAATGGAAAGCTGGTCGGAATTGTCACTGACGGCGATTTGCGCCGCCACATGCGTGCCGATCTCCTCGATGTCCGGGTCGACGACGTCATGACCCGTAATCCAAAGACGATCAAACCCGATCAACTCGCAAGCGAGGCGCTCGAGATCATCAACAGCTCGAAGATCACCGCGCTCATCGTCGCCAAATCCGGCAAACCCGTCGGCATTGTGCATTTCCACGACCTGTTGCGGGCTGGCGTCGCGTAACGATCAAGCCGCCTCCACTGAGAGGTCCGCGCCATTCGCGCTCGCAATCTTGACGCGGCTGCCGGCCGGACAATCCGGTCCTGACACGCGCCAGACCGTATCGTCAATGCGGATCGTGCCGAACCCGTCGACGATCGGTTTGTCGAGCGTAAAGACGCGCCCGACATAGCCATCAGACCGGCGGTTGAGAAATGGTTGGTCGCCAGGTTTCTCAACTTGGCGCGCAATGCGCCGCCAGATCGGGATTGCCGCAAGTGCGATCAGCGCAAAGGCGATGAGCTGTGCCGGCCACGACCAGTCGACCACAAGCGAGATCGTGCCGACCAGAATGGCTGCAATGCCGAGCCAAAGCATGAAGCTGCCCGGCGCTAAAATCTCGAGCAGAAGCAGCGCGGCCGCGGCGATGAACCAGTTCCACTCACCAAATGAAACAAACCAGGATATCAGTTCCATGAACTCACACTCCAGATCAAGCTTGCGACATCAAGCTTGCCACATCAGGCTTGCCACATCAGGCTTGCGGTCCTGCCACCGGCACGGTCGACCGGCGCGCCGGCGGCGTCTTGCCGTCGCCGCCTTTCGGACCATCGCTGCCGAAGGTCGCCTTGGCAATCTCGGCGATGCCGGCCAGCGTGCCGAGAACGCCCATGGTTTCGATTGGCAGCATGACGATTTTCTGATTGGGCGAATGTGCGAGTTGCTCGAAGGCCTTGATGTATTTTTCGGCAATGAAGTAGTTGAGCGCCGCAATGTCGCCGCGCGCCACCGCCTCGCTCACCATTTCGGTCGCCTTGGCTTCGGCCTGCGCGGTGCGCTCGCGCCCTTCGGCGTCACGGAACGCAGCCTCCTTACGGCCTTCGGCTTCGAGGATCTGCCCCTGCTTGGCGCCTTCCGCGCGCAGAATGGCCGACTGGCGTTGTCCTTCGGCGGTGAGAATTTCCGCGCGCTTCTCGCGTTCGGCCTTCATCTGCCGACCCATGGAAGCGATAAGGTCCTGCGGCGGCACGATGTCCTTGATCTCGATGCGATTGACCTTGACGCCCCACGGCGACACCGCAGCATCCACGACACGCAATAGCCGCTCGTTTATTTCATCGCGATGCGACAACATCTGGTCGAGATCCATACTACCCATGACCGAACGAATATTCGTCATGGTAAGGACGACAACGGCGTGATTGAGCTGCGCCACCTCGTAGCTCGCCTTGGCGGCATCGAACACCTGATAGAAAGCAACGCCGTCGACCGTCACGCTCGCATTGTCCTTGGTGATGATCTCCTGCTGCGGAATATCCATCACCTGCTCCATCATGTTCATCTTCTTGCCGATCCGATCGAAGAACGGAACGATCAGATTGAGGCCGGGCTGAAGCGTGCGGGTGTAACGGCCAAAACGCTCGACAGTCCAATTGAAACCTTGCGCAACGGTCTTTACGCCAGCGAACAAAGTGAGAACAACAAGGATCAGGAAAATGACTGCAAAAACGTCAAATCCAAAGAATGACATGGTGGAACCCCTCCAGTCGGGCTCGGCGGCAATGTGGGGATGCGGGCCGGCCGCCGCAAGCGATTGATTTTTGGTTACAATTAACACACTCGTATTGGTCGTTCGGGAGGCTGGAGCTTATCGCTCAGGCAAATCGTCTCGCGCGAGCAACGAAACAGCGCGTAGGGCGCAATCGCTTTATTGCGCCTCTCGTCGCGCAACACCTGCAAGTCCGTATCGGCCAGTGGCGCAATAAAGCGATTGCGCCCTACGCATTTTCCGCATTTGGCCCGCAACCTTCATGAGCCGTTTGGTTTGGCAACCTCACGGCAGCGTAAACACGATCAGCTGGTTGGTCACCTCGCCGGATCCCGGCTTCAAGGAACCGGCCGCGAGAAAGACCTTACCGTTCGCCACCGCCGCCGCGGTCGCATGCCGGCCACTTGGCATCGGGGCAAGCGTGCGCCAGCTGTTTGTTGCCGGATCGAAGGCCTCGTTTTCGTTGTTGGTCGATCCGCCCGGAAATTCACCGCCCAGCACCATGAACAGGCCATTATAGGCCGTGCCCATAAGTCCGCTACGCACCGTCGGCAGCGCCGGCCCCGATGTCCAGGTATTGGTCTTGGGGTCATAGATGTCATGCATGCCGGTGCGATCTGTCGATGCACCAAAGCGCCCGCCCGCCACGTG
>DATGVJ010000361.1:0-3002 GCA_035300505.1 Xanthobacteraceae bacterium | reverse complement strand
ATTGAAGATGAAGGCACGATCTTGTATTCGATCGTGACCTGCTTTCTTCCCGATGCCCCAAAGTCTATCCTGGTTGAAGAAGACACGAGAGGCAGCGAAATGCTACCGGAACCAATTGCTTATTGTTTCTACCATTATCGCAGGCTCTTCTTTCACACCTGGATCGTCACGACTTTCACAATCATTATGGCGGCCGCTCCACTACAGGCTTCAGTAACACCAAAAGCGTCAGCGTGCGGATACCTCGCTGGTCTAATCGACAAGGCACCGCCAGGGCCGTTGTTCCTGCCCAGCTATCCGACCGTCGAATCGGGGCCTCTCCATGGCGCCGCCTACCTTTATGACAATGCGGTGGCCGCCATCGCATTGGTCGGTTGCGGTGAGCAAGACAAAGCGCATCGGATTGGCGCGGCGATTCTCTGGGCCATCGATAACGACCGCACCTGGCATGATGGACGGCTCCGGAACGCTTACGCCGCGGGCGTGGTGGCGAATGGCCCCGTCAAACTTCCGGGGTGGTGGGACAATACTCAGAACAAATGGTTAGAAGATCGATATCAGGTGGGCAGCGATAATGGCAACATGGCATGGGCCATGTTGGCTTTGCTGTCGATTAACGATGTGAGCACCGGCTCTCGGTTCCGCGACGGTGCGGCACGGCTTGGCACCTGGGTCGCGCAATGGGCCGATACGCGCGGTACTGGCGGTTTCACGGGCGGTACGTTTGGGCACGAACCGACGCCGGAAGTACGAACATGGAAATCGACTGAACACAATACTGACCTCGCCGCCGCGTTTGGCCTTCTTGCGATCCGTACAGGCGATTCGCGCTGGCGTGATATGGCAACGGCTGCTGAGCACTTCGTAAATGCGATGTGGGATCCGGCATGCGCCTGTTTCGCCGCAGGCACCGCTGAAGACGGCGTCACGCGCAATCCGATTGTGGCTCTGGATGCTCAAGTCTGGCCTTTAACAGCGCTCCCCGGAGCGGCCAAGAAATTTGCATCGGCAATTACTACCGCCGAACAGCGAATGAGTGTCGACCAGGGCTTTTCTTACGGTGAAGACCGAGACGGTGTGTGGACCGAAGGGACGGGCCAAATGGCTCTCTTGATGGAATTGCTCGGCAGGACTGGGAAGGCAAAGTCGTTGATCGCTGTAATCGAATCCCAGAGGTCGCCGGATGGTGGGTTCTATGCCACAAGTGTCCGAGAGTTACCGACTGGGTTCGTGTTGGATACCGATCCGACCAAGCCACGACTCTATTTCCGATTGCCACATCTTGGCGCAGCTTCGTGGGCTGCCCTCGCAGAACGGGGGTTCAATCCCTTTACGGCGACAAAAGGACTTCCGTAGTTAAGCCGCAGTGCTTCCCGTCTCGGCCTTTTCAGTCTTTTTCGATTTCGATATGTCCGCGTTGCATTCGGTGAGAGTCCGCTGATCTCCCAATAACAGACCTTCGGCAAGGCCCTCAGCACGGCGCCCGCGGCCGGTCCTCCAGTTCACGAACTCACCCGCGTCGGGATGAATTTTTTATCGGGGCATTTCCGAGCGCACTGATGGCGTTCAGTCGGCCCTGTTAGTCGTCTCTACCGGGCGCTTCGCCGCTGGAGTGATTGCCAGGTCTCACGGACGGCTTTCGGCGCGGGCCTCGGCGACTCGCCAATTTCGGTTTCTTGAGATTGATTTTGGTATTGCCGTCTAACTCTTTGCCAGTACTAAGGAAATCTCCAATTATTCCGCCGGCGCCGCTTCGATTGGACCGCCCGATTTGTCAATGGCCATTGACGAATCGGGATCCGAAGCTGGCGCGCATGTCCACCTCCGCCACCGTCAGCATCGCCGGCTTTGCCTGCCGCATCTGCCAGCGAGCGACCCGGTGCGTAGCCGTCGGAGCATTGCCGCCGATGTCAAAAAGCTGGTCGGCCACCGCGCGGCGATTGTCCGCGTCGCTGTTTCCTCAAGAACTAAGCATTCGAAATCTGTTGAATAGGTACACCGCCAAGCACGGCATCATACTTGAGGTACTGCTCGATAAGACGGTCGTACGTGGCCCAACGCATCTTGGGCGGTTTCGGCGGAATCCTCCAGTCATCCAGATCCGGTGAGCAGAGTTTTGCCTTCAATTTGGCCCTACCGATGTGGGCACGGTCGATCGGATTGCCGAATTGACAAAGGTAGGCGGCCCGCCGGCCCCAATACTGGCGCAGGCGTTCCTGTTCGACCGCACGGATCTGGTCGCGTACGAAGCGGAGCCGCGCGAGATGACGGCGCAGTTCCGAAAGCGTGTTCTGTGGCAACGACGTGCCTTCCGCCGTGCGCAAATCTTCGAGCCCTTCGGCAAGCTTGCGCATGGTCGGGCGCAAAGTGCGAAGGCCGAAGCGGGCAAATATCGCCTTGATCTGGTTAATAATCCGCGTTTGCTCAGTGACCAGATTCTGGCGCTCACGGTTCGGTCGCCTCGCGTCCTCCTCCTCGATCGTCGGGATTGCCACCATGCTGCAATGGCGCTTTTCGCCACGCAGCCAGCCGAGAAAAACGCGCATCAGAAGTTCCGTATCGAGACGATCGGTCTTTGCGCACCGGTGTTCGCGCGACACCGCGATGCTGGTCGGATGGATGACATAGGCCTCGACATCGCGTGCCCGCAGCCAGCGCGCTAGCCAGAACCCATCGCGGCCAGCCTCAAAGGCGACGACGATACGCTTGATGTTGCGCCCAGCCTGGCCGGCTTCGCAGTGCCAACGATGCAAGAGCTTCAGCAGCATTTCCTCTTGGGCATCGAACTTCTTAAGAGGTTGACGTTCGACGCCGGGAACCAGCGCCGCAACCAGCCACTTCGTTTGGCTCATCTCGATCACGGCGACGATTGTGCTATCTTGCTCGAGAGCGGTGAGGGATCTGCTCGCGTCAAAACGAAAATGTTGCGACATGGGTGAGCTCCATCGGTAGCCGTTGAACAGCGCCCATGGTGCCATGTCCTCGCCGCTCGCCCCATATCA
>DATGVJ010000360.1:0-7366 GCA_035300505.1 Xanthobacteraceae bacterium | reverse complement strand
GGGTCCGAAATGGACTGATCTTAGGCGCGTGATGGTAAGATGGGATGCAATCCACAACATACATTTCAAGCTTCGAAAAACTGTGCCGGATTGCGATCCCGTGGAGAGCTCATACCCGGGTCGCAACGAGCATTAATGGTGAACGTGCGATCGTTTCCCCCTCGCAACGCCCTTGCGGTTCTCAGCACCGCTTCCGCAACAAAATTGCGGGCCCGAAGAACCAGCGGACCCTTGAGTCGATGCATTCTTCGGATTTTTCTGCGAATTCGAAATAAACAAACCCCAAGAACCAGCAGATTCCTGAACCGCTGTATTTCATGCACGCAACCGGCGAAGCGAACTAAGTCCACGTCGGATTCCTGGCCGGCTGAGCATGGATGGCTCAGCGGCCACGCCCCAAACATGTTCGCAAATAGGGAGAGCCACCATGCCTAAAACTCCAATTCAGCATCGTATCCGATGGTCACTTGCGGCGGTCACTCTGGTTACTTTGACCACGACGGCCACAGCCGGCTCATTCATGCGGGGATGTGCCGCACGTGATATGCAGATCCTCATGCTGATCGAGGACCGGGAAAGCAAAAGCATCGTGTCTGCAGAAAAATTACGCGACGCAATGCTCACAATGTTGCACGCGCGGATCGTCTGTCACGAAGGACACGTTCTGGATGCCCTGGCAATCTACGACAGCATTGCCCAGAGCATCGCACCTAACCCGATTCAATTCGGTCGAACGCGACCATCGGAAATCCATTAGCTTGTTCATCCGTCCGCGCGCTCCCAATCCCGTTCAACTGCTTGTGAACCACATTAATTTTCGTCCTGAGCTTGTCTGACATGGACAATGCCGTCCAACGGAGTTGGCTATGAACTTCAACAAAATGGGCCTCGCAGCCATTCTCGGTGGAGAAGCTTCGATCAAGCGCTTGGATCACGAGGCGCGGGCGGATGCGCTCGAAGACCACATGTCGAAGGAGCTCGATGCGGCAGTCACCGTGCGACGGAATAAGGGCGATTACACCGTTTCCGAGTTGGAAGCGATTGTCGACAAGCGCGGGTATCGGCGCGGCGTCGGCAAGCTGATGGTGCATGAATTCGATATGCGCAATCCGGATCCCAATGGAACCGGCAGCAAGGTTTCCCGACTCGTGCCAATGCCGGCGAAGCCGACCCTGGTCGACTTTTTCAGGCGTCGTTTCGACCCGGCGGCCCACCTGCTGCAGAGCGCGCGGCTCGCCATGAAAAACGGCGCGTCGGAAGAGGTTGTCCTGGCCTGCCTTCTGCACGATGCCGGCCAGTATCTCATGCGGGCCGATCATGGCTATTGGGGCGCCCAACTCATCGAACCCTATGTGTCGGAGCGTGTGGCGTTTGCAGTCAAATATCATCAAGCACTTCGATTCTATCCCGACCCGTCGGTCGGTTACGAATATCCGGAAGTTTACTACGGGCTGTTCGGCGTCGATTACGTGCCGGCACCTCACATCAGGGCGGCCTACGACTACGCGCGAAACCATAAGTGGTATATGGACGCACGGCTCGTGACCACGAACGACTTCTATGCGTTCGATCCGAACGTCGAAATCTCGGTCGACGAGTTCACTGACATCATCGGCCGCCACTTCAAGCAGCCCAGGGAAGGCCTCGGCCACGACAACACACCCGCGAGCCACATGTGGCGCACGATAGTCAATCCCGACGCGCCGCTGTGACCTTGTGTTCCGTCCCCCCGATGTTGCCGACATTCGCTTTCTGACCATTGGGCTTGCCAATTTGGTTTGCGGATCTGCTTGCCGTCAGGCCAAAGCGGACGGCAGCATAACCAAGTTAATTCCCGCCGCTGGAGATCGTACCGTCCCGTGCGCGCGCAGGCGCGGCGCCCGAATGCTCGTGTTCGTGCCTGACGGCACGAACCTTACAACGGTACCCGTTGGCACGCTCTCGTTTATGAGCAGCATTCGGGCAAGGGAATTCTCCGGTACGTGAGAGTGCGTGGTTAATCCTCTGGGCATATATGCGGGGGCAGTTGGCTCGCGCAATACTGACACGGCGCGGCTGGCGAGCGACTGTGCCGCGGACCAGTTTGTCTTCTGCCCCTCAGCAGGGCTGCACGGCCGTGCGCGGATCAGAACGAAGCGCCACGCGAGCATCGTAGCGACAGTCTCTCGGCGGCGTGCCGCACCTGACGAGTGCAGGTATTCAGAACGCCAGGAAAATTATGCAGAACAAGATGCCGGCGCTCAATGCAACGACCGCTGCGGCACGGCCAGCTTCCTGGAGGTCAATCATCACTTCTTCCCCTTCCGCGTCACTCATACTCGGCGCGTCGCTGCGAATCCTGTTGATGGCAACGACACGTGTAAATCAGCCGGAAGTGTCGGTGATACCGGGACTTAAGTATTGAAATTTGCGGCTCGACGGTTTCCACAACGCGGAACGCTGCGGACGATTGCACCAAATCGTGAAGCGCGATGAGCGATGAGCTCTCTTACTCGATGACCCCATCGGCGCGGCCGAGGAGCGAGAGGGGCGGAGTCAATCGGTCGCGAAAGAAGCAGCTGAAAAAGCCCAACGTACGGCGTTTGAAAACGAGCATGGTGTAAAGCTGCCTGACGATCCCATGCAGGTTACGCCGGTAGATAAACCTGTCCCAGAAGTTCCTGTAACGGCTACTGCACCGACACCTGCGGATAATGGACAAGGCAAAAGTGAGGATGCTAAGTGGTGGTAGTCCTCCCAAAGGGAGCTGTTTCTACGAACCCCAACTTGTGAGCCTGACACACTTTCACCTCGTGCCAGGGCTCACTTTTGATGTTTTTAAGCTCGATCTCTTATTAAGTATCCTTCTAAAGTACATTCTCTTTCCGAAGCATCTGCGTCAACATGCCACGGCTAGGTGACGATACGAACAGCACGGTCCATCTAGTTTGACTTGGCCGCGCGTGCCGCCCGCAAGGTGCCGACAGCAACCAGCACAGACACCCGCTGGCGAACAAATTCGTCCGCCAATGTCGGCAGTAGATCGTAATTGCCGCCGGCCCATTGGAACGCGATTGCCACGTTGCGGCCTTCGACGTATCCCATTTCGCTCAGGCCTTAGCGGAAGGCACGGACGCGTTCTGCAAATACGTTTGGCGCTTCAACGCCAAGAAACCCGATCACAGGCATCGCCTGCTGCGCACGCGCCACAAGCGGCGATGCGACTGCCGCGCCGCCAAGAAGGGTGATGAACTGGCGTCGTCTCATGTAATCGCCCCCTGATTTGATACTGGCAGGGATTGGATTATCTCCCTTGCCCAATGCGGAAATAATCCCCGCTGCAATGCGATGGCTGGTGACGTGCTTCACTCAGAAAGGCGATTTCTTGTCGAACACTTTGTTGAAGCCTTGCTGCACCTACTCACGGTCGCTTTTGGCCCAAAACGTCGAAACGCGGCAACATTTCGTCCGCTTTACTGATGTGCTGCGGACTCGTTTTGCTCACTTTGAGTCTTTCCGAATCTGACCCATCTCGGACATAGCTGGATTGCCAAGCGTGCAATGCAAACGAATTTTCATTCTCCCTTGATGTTCGCCGCCTTGATGATGGGCCACCATTTCTCGATTTCGGCCTTTTGATAGATGGCTAGAGCATCCGGGGTCTGCTGTTCGCTCGTTGGAATCTCCTGCCCTTGATCGGAGAGCCGAGAACGCACAACTGAGTCGGCCAAGGCATCGACAACGGCGGCGTTGAGCCTGTTGACTATGATTTTCGGCGTGCCCTTGGGCCCAAAGAGGGCATACCAGTTCGACAAGTAGAACCCGGGCAATCCCGCTTCATCCACCGTCGGAATATCGGGCGCTGCGGGCAAGCGGCTCTTGGCGGTCACGGCATAGGCTTTGATGTTGCCGGACCGGACCTGCGCCACGGCAGCTGTCGGGGAGGAGATCATCATATCTGTCTGCCCCCCAACCAAATCCTGCATTGCCGGGCCGTCACCGCGATAGGGCACAAACTGAAATCGGGTATCAGTGGTGTTCTGGAAGAAAACGCCGCCAACGTGCCCCGGACTACCAATGCCGGCGGTGCCCATGGTCGCCTTGCCTGAGTTCGCCTTAAGCCAATCAATGAGATCCCTCAAGGCATTCGCCGGCATCGATTTCCTTGTTACGACCAGATACGGATTGCTTGCGACGAGAGCGACCGGTTCGAAGTCCGCCATCAGGTCGTATTGCAGCTGGTAGACGGCGCCGTTCGCGACATGTGTGTTCCAGTTGGCAAGGACGAGGGTGTAGCCATCGGCCGCAGCACGGGTGACCCGACCGCTGCCAATGCTGCCATTCGCGCCCACGACATTTTCGATAATGACCGGCTGGCCGAGCGTTGCCCGCATCCGTTCGGCGATGATGCGCCCGATGGCATCCGATCCGCCACCCGGAGGGAACGGAGCAATGATCGTGATTGGGCGGGACGGATAAGCCTGTGCCCGCGCAATCTGCGGCAGCGCCGGCAGCGCGGCTGCGCCAGCGGCGAGACGCAGGAATTGCCTACGGGGGGGAAGTTGCATGTTGTGCTCTCATCGCGATAACGCAATGCGCTCGCGACATCATCAAATTCGGAAAAGGGATTCACGAAAAGCCCGCCGATAGCATGTTGGCTGCGTTTGCAACGATCGGGATTTCGGCACTTCCCTCGGCAGCCCACCTATCAGGCTACAGTAGATTTACCGCGGGCGAAAGGCGCTTGGATCGTCTGCTTATGGCCCAAGGCTTCCGACCCGGCACGCTCCAGTTCACGGAAGCTATCGGACGAACACCGGAAAAGTAATCCTCGCCTTGAGCATTTCAGCCCATGACCCGTTGCAGACGAGCGCAGTGTCTGGATGCTGCAATGCACTTGCGCCGTTTGGCGTGCTATTCGATCACCTCGTCGGCGCGCAGCAGAATCGATGCGGGTACGGCAAGGCCGAGCGCCCTGGCGGTCTTGAGGTTCACGACCATCTCGAATTTTGTCGGAAACTGAACGGGCAGGTCCGCGGGCCTCGCGTCGCGCAGAATGCGATCGACATAAGCGGCGGCACGACGCCAGATGTCTAACGGATCGAATCGGTAGGAGAGCAAACCGCCATCTCTAGCAAAGAAAGGTGCCGAATAGACCGCCGGTACGTTGTTTCGGGCCGCCGCCACTATGATTGGTGCGCGATGCACGAACGTGACTGCATCCGACATGACGACAAGGCCGCCTCCCGGCTCGCGCCCCAGGGCGACGATGGCCGTTTCGATCTCTCCGTCGCTCCGAACAGGCGCAGTGATTGGCATGACCTTGAGCGACCGGGCCGCTGCCTCAAATGAGGGCACATCAAGCGATGCGGTGGCCGCGTCGGGATTGAACATGATTGCGGCCCGCTTGAGCCCCGGCGCGATCTCCGAGAGCAGCTCAAGCCACTTGCCTGCCAGCAGCGAGGCTTCGTTGGTGGCGAAGCCGGTGATGTTCCCACTCGGGCGGTCGAGCCGTGCGACGATGCCGCTGGCGACGGGATCGCTCACGTACGCAAAGACGATCGGGATCGTCCGCGTCTCCCGCTGCAGGGCAAGGGTCGCCCCCATCCCGACTGTCAGGATAATGTCGGGTTGCAGGCCGACCAACTCCTGCGCGAGCGCTCGTATCCGATTACTGTCACCGCCGGCCCACCGAAGGTCGATCCGCATGTTGCGGCCATCGGTCCAACCCAAATCCGCAAGCGTTTGAGTGAAGACAGAGAGCCAAGTCTTCGCCACGGGATCGTTTTCGTCGATGGGCATGAGCGCGCCGATGCGCCGCACGCGGTCGCCCTGCTGCTGCGCGCGCGCTGCGATCGGCCACGCCGCTGCGCCGCCAACCATGCCGATAAATTCGCGCCGCCTCATGACTGGCCTCCACTCCGAACGAGTCGCTATTAGGTCGGGCAGGTAGATTAGCACGGAGCAAGAGAGCGCGGCGACGGGCTAGTCGTCTGGCGGCCGGGACCGAATGCCTCATCGTGTGGACCATTGATGCACGCATGTTCATTCTCCATGGCTGTCTCAATTGTGAAAGAGATATCTTGGTAAACTATTGTTGTGCAGCAACACCGCTGGAGGACTGGAAGCTTGAGAATCTGAAGCTCTTGAGCTTCGGCTCGTCGGGAAGCGCGAGCAAGCGGCGTCCCGTCGTGATTGCCCGCGGCGACCCTTGCAGGGAGATTTTACCGCTTTCGAGCGCTGCGGTCAGGCCGACATAGCCGAGCCACACCTTGGTGAAGGCGGCGAGACGCTGGCGTGATCCTCATCGAAGCGAAACCCAAGGGCAAAGGTCACCTCTATCGACTGACGCCGGCCGGCGAGGATTTCCGCCCGATCATCGAATTATTGAGCGTCTGGGGCCAGCGTTGGGGACAGGGGCTGATCGGTCCCGATGATCTCGATCCAGGAATGCTTGTCTGGGGAATCCGGCGACAGATTGATCCTGCGGAGATTCCCGCGCAAGGTTTTGTCATTCGTTTCGATTTTCGCGGTCTACCGAAGTCCTGTCACATGCCGCGCTACTGGTGGCTGGTGTTACGTCCCGACGACATCGAGGTCTGCCTAAAGGCGCCCACCATGGATGTCGATGTGGTGTTTACGGCCGATCGCTCGATGACATCTTCGATCTGCAGGACCAGGTCGCCGCGAGCGTGGTAGGCGCGATTGCGCCGAAACTGCAACAGTCGTTGAAAATCGACCAGGCGCCGCCGGCAATTTCGCGCATGAGGCGGTCGTGCGCGCTGCGCCTGACGGCTATACGCTCCTCCTGTTCAGTCCATCGGCCGCAATCAACGCAACGCTCTACGATAAGCTCAATTTCGTTTTTGTTCGCGACGTCGCGCCGGTTGCGAGTCTGATACGCTCCCCGCTCGCAATCACGAGCAATCCATCTTTTCCGGTCAA
The DNA here is from genome assembly GCA_035300505.1 of Xanthobacteraceae bacterium. GTDB lineage: Bacteria > Pseudomonadota > Alphaproteobacteria > Rhizobiales > Xanthobacteraceae > VAZQ01. The sequence goes on along the minus strand of DATGVJ010000360.1, from coordinate 442 downwards.
GACCGTTCCCGAGCTCATGGCCTACGCCAAGGCCAATCCGGGCAAGATAAACATGGCGTCGGCCGGCGTCGGGAGCGATACCCATTTGGCGGGTGAACTGTTCAAGATGATGACCGGGGTCAACATGCTTCACGTGCCTTATCGCGGGTCGGGACCCGCGCTCACCGATCTGCTTGCCGGGCAGGTTCAGGTCATGTTCGATAACATGATCTCTTCGATTGAGTACGTGAGGACCGGTAAGTTGCGCGCCCTGGCGGTGACTACAGCGACGCGCTCGGCCGCACTGCCAGATATCCCGACCCTGGGAGAGTTCGTACCCGGCTACGAAGCGAGCGGCTGGCAAGGCGTCGGCGGGCCCAAGAACACGCCGGCCCAGATAGCATTTCAGCCGATGACCCAAAGCGGTCATCGCGCCAGTAAGCGTTCGCCTATCGGAATTCAT
>DATGVJ010000359.1:0-3735 GCA_035300505.1 Xanthobacteraceae bacterium | reverse complement strand
TCGCGCTCGGTCTCGTCGTGATCGCGCCGACCATGGCGGCGGCCGCTCCCATGGGCGCCGCGAAATCCTATCCCTGGTGTCTGATCATTCAGGATCAGGACGACGGCTGGGCGTGCGGGTTCAAGACATTCGAGCAGTGCCTCGTGGAGGCGCGTTCCGGCAATACGGGATTCTGTGCCGCGAACCCCGCCTATCAGGCGCCGGCCAAGCCCGCCCGGTCGCACAAGCGCCGGCAAGCCAGGTAGAGCGAATTTCGGCGAAAGCATGCCCCGGACTTGATCCGGGCTGGATGCCGTTTGCATGGAAAATGCGATCAAATATCTACAGCGCGTACTCGTTTAGCAGATCGGAGGCCCGCTTTTCGGGAGCGAACCGGAAAATGACTGCTCATTGCAAGCCTGGCCAGGACCACGAGCGGACTCTCCGATGCATCCATTGGAGTTCCAAACTCATCTCGGATTTAGATCAAGTCATGCTGGATGTGTCTTGATCAGTGGCAAGGTGAATCGAAAGACCGAGCCGCCCCCGGGTCGATTCTCCGCCCAGATCTTGCCCCCGGAGGCCTGCACGATCGTGCGCACGATCGATAGCCCAAGTCCGGTGCCCTTTTGCTTGGTTGTGTAAAAAGTGTCGAAAACAGCCTTCAGCTTGTCGATTGGAATCCCGGTGCCGCTATCGGACACCGACACCTCGATCCTGGATTCTCCAGCCAATGCGGTTTGGATCGTCATTTTGCGTGTGCCTGGGGCGCAAGCCTGCATGGCGTCCATCGCGTTTATCGACAGATTTATCAAGGCTTGTTCCAGATGCACCCGATCGGCGAGCACAGGCAGTGCGCCTTGCACCTGATAGGCGCTGATCAAGACGCCTCTCTTTCTTGCTTCAGGTCCTAGCGTGTGGAGCGCCCCGTTGATCGCGTCATTCAAATCGAATTCCTGCAGCTCGGAATCATCTTGTTTCTTCAACAATCCATGCAGGTGCGCAATGATATCTCCCGCACGTTGATCGGATTGCCGAATGTCGGCCAGAATCTCCTTGAGCAGATCGTGGTCAATTGGCTTCGCCGCAAGGAGTTTCTCGGCCGCCTGGGTGTTCGCCATGATGGCTCCCAGAGGTTGGTTGAGCTCATGTGCGATGGAGGCCGATATCGCACCGACGGCGGCGACACGGTCCATATGAATGATATCTCGGAGCCGGCCGCGTGATTCCAGTTCGGCGATTTGGCGGCGGCGGCGTTCGAACAGCAACAAACCGATCAGTGCGGCCTGAAGCAGCAGAGCGGCGAAAATCACGCTCATCTGCCAGCGATACTGGTTCCATAAGGTCAATTGCCGGAAACGGACTTCGCTCCCCCGCGGGAGCATCGATTCACTGATGCCAAACCGTTGCAGCGCCGGCCATTCAAAAATAAGAGGCGAACGGGTTTTGATAATCGCAATTTTCGAGACGTCTTCGCCGTTGAGAATACGCAACACAAGCTGCGCCGTTTGCTGGCCGATGAGCTCGGGCAGCACGATGTAACCGCCAATAGCGCCTTTCGCGAGGTAGGAGGCAACGTTGATCACGACGGGCCGATTGGCCCATTCCGCGATCGGCTTTACCAGCTCCGCGGGGACATAAGATACGCCTTTGCTGTCATAATAAATGCCAGTGTAGATAACCGCCGTGTCATCTGGCAGCGCTTGAAGACGTTTCTTGAGTTCCTCCATCGGCAAATCCTCAAGATTGATAATTTCAAATTGCGCCGCGACCGTCGGCATTTCCTCTTTGAAATGGCGATAGAAAGTTTGGCGCTCTAGAGGGTCGCCGACAAGTGCAAGTCGTTTAAGATTTGGAACGGCGACTCTTGCAACCGTCACCATGTCTTGGAGGGCGAGTTGCATGGTGACCCCAGTCACATTGGGCGGACGGACCACACGGCCGGCGGTCGCTTCGTCGATTGCGGCAAAAACCACGGGGACGGAAGGCCATACTTCCGCGCGCCGCCGTAAAATGAAGTCGAGCGCCGCTGACCCGACGACCACGATGGCATCAATGGATTTGTCGCGATATTTCCTCTTGAAAAACGAAATGACGTCGTCCTCATAGCCTGAACCAAAAAATCGATTGGCATCCAGATTCTCCGAGTAGAAGGAAATAGGAACGGCGCTCTGGGCGCTGAGGGTCGTTCTAATGGCGGTGGCGAGTGCTGTATTGAAGGGAAGGCCGGCGGAAGACTGATCGAGGACCAGCACCGAACGCGAAAACGCCTGCGCCGCCACTGGGCCTGCGAGTAGCACCGAAGCGATCAGCCAAATTGCGGACAGCGACAACAACCGCATAATAGGGGTTGTACCCGCCCTTTCTGTCAAATTCATCGGAATATATCCGAATCTACAGCCGTATTCACGCACAATGACCACGCTCGCGCCGACATGAACGAGCCGAACCGGACATCAATGCCAACATGCCCGCTTTCCGTCGACGCCACTCTGGCGGCGTCCTCTCAATCTTACGATCGCAGGCAAGCCCAACGCCATGGCCGACATGTGAATGAGGACGTGCCCAACCGCGCGCTAAGCGTTCAATCCCCGGCCAGCCCCTCTGAATGTTCACACCTCGGCACTCAAAACGCAAGGGCCGGCAGGCCCGCCGCCATGGCGGCTCCTGTGAAGGGTTTCGGATGCCGGCCGCTGATGGCGGTGCCGCGGAGCTATGGGGATTCGACGGCTGTTGCCCTTGAGCGCGAGCGCAATTTTTCCGTTATGGCACGAACATTGGGAATGCGGGAAAACAGCTTTCTCCGCGCGTGCGATTTCAAAGAGTTACATGTTATAAAAAGAGCACGCATTTCGACTTCCGCGTTATGTGCCTGATGGCGACCTTACTGCATCTCCGATCGCACGGGTTTGGTTATTCGAAACCGTCCACGATGCGGATGTCGGCTCGCTACGTCTGACGCGATTCCTGCGTCGTCATTCCAGCGACCATCAAGTGTTCGCTGGTCGGTGCCTCGAGGCGCATCTGGTAGAAGCCGGCCTTCTGCAACCACGCGACGCATCGGCGGCAGCCGCCGCAACTCGTCCTGGAACGCCGGCCCGCATCGGTTGACCTCTTGCTGATCCGGGAGACTGGCTGATGCGTGATTGCAACACTGACCCGGGAACACGCAGGAGCCGTGGGCCTTATTGCTGACTCAATCCCCAACCGCCTGATCGGCCACGAGATTTTTTTCTGGATTCTTGCTGGAAGCGCGGTTTGCCGCCCATTGTTGTGAGCGCGCTACAGCCGCGATCGCGGTGCGATGCTAGGAACGTGACGCGCGGAAACGAATCGCGATTTGAGGACGACATGCTCGGGTATCTGACCGCTGGGGGCCGATTTCTCGGTTTTGATAGGGGCGACTGGGCGTTGCTCCTCGGAACCTTTCCATTGGTCGCCTTGGTGGCCTTGCTGTCGATGTGAAGGACGTCACGGCCCATGACGTGAGCGCCCGCGGCTTGCGCGTCAGGGACTAGCTGCCAGCGTGAATGGAGCCGGTCATGAATACAGCAATCGGGTCATACGTCTACACAGTGCTGCTTCCGAGCCGTTCGGCAGTATCTGCCGTTAAGATGGCTCGCCCTCATTGGTGGCGGCTGACAAGCGCTTTGTCCGATCCCTACCGTCCCGAGCTCTATTACATGCGCGGACCGGGCCCGAAGTGGCGGGAAAAGCACGCGCTTGGCGCCGGAAAAACTGAGCACTGATCCAAGC
>DATGVJ010000358.1:0-2025 GCA_035300505.1 Xanthobacteraceae bacterium | reverse complement strand
GGGAGTCAGTGAACTCCTCACTGGCCTGAAAATCGTCGAGTTTGATGCCCCGCTTCGCGGTGTTGAAGGGAACGCCTGCGTCTATCGTGTTGTACGCGAATAGGTTGATGGCCCGATGTCCGACTTGAGTCCGCTTTCGGGTGAAAAGCGGAAGTCGGGCTTCGGGCCGTCAGGGCAGCTTTTGACCCTGGCTGTGTGAAAACGCCGTGTCTGCTATGATTCCCGCACTGAATCGGCGGGGGCTGGGCATGAGGCGCTTCGTTCAAGGGGCTGATCGCGGGCAATCGACTTTGTTGCCGGAATGCCTGGATGACTGGGTTGCAGATGACAATCCGGCTCGGGTGATCGACGCCTTCGTTGCGGCCCTCGATCTGGCTGAACTTGGGTTCGGTGGCGTTGAGCCTGCCGGCACAGGTAGGCCGTCGTATCATCCGGCCGGGCTCTTAAGGCTCTACATTTACGGTTATCTCAACCGTGTGCATTCGAGCCGCCGGCTCGAGCGTGAAGCTGGCCGCAACGTCGAAGTGATGTGGCTGCTCGCCCGGCTTGCGCCCGATCACAAAACGATTGCCGATTTCCGCAAGGACAATGGTCCCGGCATCAAAAAAGTCTGCGCGCGCTTCGTCGAGGTGTGCCGCAAGATGGGGTTGCTCGCGACAGCCAGCGTCGCCATCGACGGCAGCAAATTCAAAGCAGTCAATAATCGCGATAAGAACTTCACGCGCGGCAAAGTCGAGCGGCGGCGCACGCAATTGGAGGAGAGTGTTGCGCGCTATCTCGCTCAGCTCGATACCGCCGACCGGCAGGAGCCGTCGGAAACGCTGGAATTAAAAAAGACGCGGATCAAAGAACGGCTCGAAAATCTGACCGTTGAAATGGCGAAACTCGCAGCCATTGAAAAACAGGTTCTGGCGTCGCCGGATCAGCAGATATCGTTCACCGATCCCGACAGCCGTTCGATGGCCACGAGCGGCCGTGGTTCCGGCGTCGTCGGCTACAACGTGCAGACGGCGGTCGATACAGAAAACCATCTGATCGTCGCGCACGAGGTGACAACAAGCGGCTCAGACCGGTCACAACTTGCAAACATAGCCCGGCAAGCTAAAGCCGTTCTTGAGGCCGACACGCTCGATGTTGTCGCCGATCGCGGCTACTTCAAGGGCGAAGAAATCCTGGCGTGCGAGCAATCTGGCATCACGGTGACGTTGCCCAAGCCGATGACATCGGGTGCGAAGGCTTCGGGGCGCTTCGGCAAACAGGACTTTGCTTATCTGCCAGACGAGGATATTTATCGCTGCCCGGCCGGTGAGAAACTCAAATATTATTATACCAACGAGGAAGACGGCCAGAAGCTGCGCAACTATTGGACGAACGCCTGCAAAACCTGTCCACTCAAATCGAAGTGCACGCCGAGCCCGCAACGCCGTATCAAGCGATGGGTGCACGAAGACGTTCTCGAACGCGCTCAGGCGCGGCTCGACAAGAATCCAAACGCCATGCGCACACGCCGCGAGACCGTCGAGCATCCGTTCGGCACACTGAAGATGCGCATGGGCGCGACGCACTTCTTGTGCGTGACGCTGCCGAAAGTTGCGACCGAGATGGCGCTCTGCGTGCTTGGCTACAATCTGACACGCGTGCTGAACATCGTCGGGATGAAACCGCTGCTGGCGGCGGTGAGGGCGTCGTGATACGGGCGCTGGCGCGCCGTTGCGGTTCATCGGGCGCGTGAAAGAGCCCCGACAGCGCGTCAGGATGAGTTCTGGTCGAGTGGCCGCAAAATTTGCCCAAATTGATCGGATTGCGGTAGCCTGAGTTCGACCGCGCCGGTCCGCGTCATGCAACAGTGTTTTTACACGACCAAGACCCATTGCAGGCATGTCCGATAATGGGTGGTCAGGGCAGTCGCTCACAACCGGGAGAGAAGCTCCGCCTTCTTAGCTGCGAATTCTTCCGATGAGAGAATGCCTTTCTTGTGCAATTCGGCCAGCCGCTCGATTTTGGCGAAGAGGTCCGTTTCCTGGG
>DATGVJ010000357.1:0-2781 GCA_035300505.1 Xanthobacteraceae bacterium | reverse complement strand
GACGGCCGTTGTCGTCCGCACACGAGTTGCTCACATTGATACTTTTGGATCGATTTGATTGGCACACCTTCGGGCATCTGAATGGCCGGAATCGGCGCATTTGCGTCATCGGCGGACGCAAAGGCGAATGACAAGGTTTGGCCCCGAAACTGTCGCTCGTTATTATCGCGCGGACATCGCCGGAGCGTAGGACGGCTCATTCGTCGGGGTGGCTCGCGGAGAAGACTTTCAAAGCGGTGCTGGTCTACGTTCGGCTTCAGACGCCGTTAGCTACAGCACCACCCATCGCGCCAGCGTCTCAGTCATCGGAAGGGCGATGCGGCGTACTTGCGGGCTGAGATCGAGCGGCTTTAGCAGCATCTGTACACACATTCGGCGCGGGAAATGCGACCCTATCAGTTGCCGGAAGCAGCGCCGCAATCTCCGATATACGCGAGCATCGAAGGGCTCGCCGGGATGTCGGTTCCGGTACACATACTTCGTCGCAATAAAGCTGTCTTGGCCATCGATCATACGCAGCCTATTCAACAACGCAGTAAAAACACCGCGCCGGTTCTCTGGCTCGATCTGTTGAAACCGACAAAAAAATCGATAGAAGTGCTTGTAGTGTCGGATTTCGTCGTCCGCGATTCGGCGGGCAATCGTTGATAGCACCGGGTCGCGGCTGATCCGGCTCAAGGTAGTGTAGTAACTTGCGGTCGCCATCTCGACTACGCAGCGCGATGCCATCTCCCGGGTCCGCGTCGGTTCCAGTTCCTCGGCACAACAATGGGTAGAAAATTCTTCTAGAAAAGACGCGTAGACGCGATCCCATTGGAACCTCGGCCATACTATCTGTGCATAACGGCGCAATGCGCGGCCGTGCTGCAGTTCCTCGGGCAGCCAATGCTGTTCTAGCCACGCTGCGACCTCGGTGTCGCCGCGAAATTGGGCCATCAGGTTCGCCGTATAGCGATCCGTCGCGCTCTCCATGAATGACGCCGCTACTACCAGATAGAATAAAGCCTCGTGTTCACCTGCGGCATCGTGCCGGATCGCGCACCAATCGATGCTGTCGAGCGACCATCGCTGCCGCACTGCCGAAACGGGTGCCCGGGCATCGCAGGGCAAGAAATCATTCCGATATGCGGAGGCGCTGTTGCAGCCCAAACGCATCAACTATCTTTCAAGTATAAAGGTGACTTTGCCGCTGTCATCGTCGACAGCAAACATCACCGGGACGTTGTCCCGATCGAACCATACCTTGTATCGCGTTGCGCCATCGATTTCAAACTGACGGGCTGGGATAGAGGCGCCGCCGATCGCTACAGTGGTCTCGGCTCCGCCGTTCACCCGCACTTTCTCAATTTTACCGGTATCTACCCGCATCATCATCGTCGAATTGAGGCATCTGGCTGACCAGGGATTGGCCGGCTGAACTGCCGCGGGAGCGTTGATAGTCCCTAGCGGCGATGTAATTACGAAATCATCGCCCCTCGCTTCTCCCTTGATCTCGATAGCGTTCCCGTTCTTTTTGGTGACGCCGACGAATGATATCAGGCGCTCGCCGCGCCAGCGTTCTGTGCGCTCGGCATCCTCGCGATGCAGCCCGACGCCAAGCATCGTCACGAGAAAATGTACGGTCGTCCGCACAGTCGTCATTTGCCCGACGCTCTGCACCAGATTGGTATAGGTGCCGATATTGCCGTATACCGAATGTCGGACCTGATACCGCAACTGTTCAGTCGCGTCGGAGGCCGCCGTTGCGCTAGCGACGGTATAGCCAAGGATGACGGCTGAAATGCCAATCGCTGCAAAGAGCGACGACAACCGCTTAGCCGACATTTTGCAAACCCCCTCGGATACCCTAAGCCAAGACTGGCGGAAACTGTTCCCGATTTGCCTGCCAAGCTCGCCGATATTCAATGATTCTCGCTGTCTCATCGGCGGTCTCGGCCCCGAACAGGCGCGTCAAGAGGTGAAGCATCGTGTCGATGCACAGCGAGACGCCACCGCCAGTGATGACGGTCCCGGCATCGACGAGGCTTGCCTCGCGTGCGGCGATTTCGGCGTATTCGACGCGCAACCGCGCAAGCGGCGACACTTCCGGGGGCACGACTTCTCGCTTGGTCGTCGCCGGTTTGCCCTTAAGGATGCCGCTCGCCGCGAGGAGCATGGCGCCGGTGCACACAGATACCACGGGGATCGAGGCAGCTTGTTGCCGAATAAAGGCGAGCGTCTCAGGTTCCCGGCTCTGATCGATCCAGCCCGGTCCACCGGTGACGACCAGGACGTCTAAGCGCGGCGCCCTTGCAATTCCGTAATCAGCGAGGACGCACAATCCGTTGCTCAGAACGGTGGGCCCGCCGTGCGGCGCAATCGTGCGCAGCTCGATCTCAGGTCGAATCCGCTTTGCCATCGACAAGACGCCGAACGTGGCGAGATCGATTGGCTCGACGCCTGGGTAAATAAAGATCCCGATTAGCACCCAACACCTCTCCGTCCGGTGGGGCCGGGTTTAGGCACACGGCCGACAGACACCATGACCAGCATAGCAGGCCAACGATCTTGTATTCGATTAGCTCTTGCGGGTCGAATCCGGCGTCTGGGAGGTCAGCGAACGACCGCAATCGGCGCTGAGCCGAAGCTCATCTCGGAGATCGGCGGCTTCCGGTTTTGCCCCCAAAGCCGACCTCCTCCCGGTCCAAAAATCGACCGCACTCTGTTGCTGACGGTGGCTCGCCGGCGGTGCATTCGATTGCTGATTCAATTCTCAGCCGACAAGGCTCCAAAACGAGCTCT
>DATGVJ010000356.1:0-2401 GCA_035300505.1 Xanthobacteraceae bacterium | reverse complement strand
CGGAATTTCGTTTTTCGTTGCCCCACGACCGCCGGCACGAGGTGCGGCAGGCAACGATGACCAAGCCGATCCGGTCGGCGAAATCGTGATGCCGCTTTACGTCCGCATCTTCATCATGCAGGCGGCGATCATTTTTGGCGCCTGGGTTTCCGGCCGCGCCGGCTCTATTGCGCCGCTCATTATCGTCATCGTGCTCAAGACCTTGATTGATCTTGGCGCCGGCCTGCGCACCGCGACGAGGAATAAGCTTGGGTTTTCCGTCAGTACAAACAAGATTTCGATCGAGACCTGATATGCGTTCCGTTTTGAAGCCTGCCGCCTTGATCCTGCTCGCTGCCAATCTCGTCCCTCTCATCGGCGTGCTGGCGTGGGGCTGGGACGCATTCGTGTTGCTGGTGCTCTATTGGCTGGAAACCGCCGTTGTTGCGTTCTGGACGGTGCTGCGGATTGCCACCATGCGGCGCGGCTCGCTTGGCGCCTTGAAATTCGATCACCAACCCGGGCCGGCCTCACCGATCGCCATGGCGGCCTTCATCACGCTTCATGCCGGGATATTCATGGGCGTCCACTTCATGTTTCTGTGGACATTGTTCTCGGAAGAATGGTCGAAAAAAATTCACGGCGTCGGTGCCTTCATCGACCAGTTGGTGATCGGCACAGACCTTTGGATCCCGCTCGCAGTGCTTTTCATCGCGCATGGCGCACTCATGGGATTCGACGCCGTGAAGCCCATGGTGTGGCGCCGCCTGGGCTTGGTCGAAAACGCGCCGACCAGGAAGCCATTGCTGGGACCCGCCGAGGGCATACTCTTCGGACTCTATATCCGAATCTTCGTCATGCAGGTCAACATCATTCTAGGCGCCTGGGTCGCGCTCCTCTTCGGTTCGGTCGGCGCGCTGGCGTTCCTCATCCTGGTCAAGACCGCGATGGAGGTCTCATTCGATCTAATCGTCGAACGCGTTGTCGCGGCCGCCAAGGCCCGAAAAAGCGCTGCCAATTGTAGGGCGCAATCGCTTTATTGCGCCACCGAGCAACGGCGGCTTACCTGCGGTGAGTGGCAAGCGGCGCAATAAGCGATTGCGCCCTACGCGCTAGTCGTTCTTGGTAACCATCTGGGGCATATGCGAGCCTATCGTAAAGGGCTTCAATGCGGGCGTTGTAGTTGCTCGCCACAAGGGGCCCGGCGTCGCCCGCAAGGTCGTCCAGGACTTTCGCCGTGTCAGCGTCGGCGAGAGCGGTAACGACGACGCGGGCCATCAGCCTTTCAAGGCAGCAAGACGCGTAGCGTTTCGCGCCTTATGCTCCTCAAGCGAAATGAACTCTCCGCGGTCAAGCGCCGCAAGGCCCTCACTAACGAGAGGCTTGGTCCATTCCAGTTCGTCTCGTTCAATCTCGCGTTCGGCCACGCGTTCGTTCAACAAGGAGCGCAGCCACCTCAACAGATCTGAAATCGCCGGACCGGACGAGGGCGTCAAGGCGGGCTTCAAGTTCGGCAGTAAGGGTGATCGTCATGATCAACTGTAACAAAACCAGGCACCAACGACTACTAATTTGAACGCCGGAACTACGGATTTAACCCGACGTGGCGCCTATCGTTTACTTTTCGCAAGGGGCTTGGCGACTTCGCGGGCGTGCTCGATGAAAAGCTGCGCGGTGGGGCTGAGCGTGCGGTTCTTCAGGGTGACAATTCCGATTGGCACTCGGGCATGTTGCAGTTCAACGGGCAAGACCTTGATTTCCGGACGCTTGGAAAATCTCAATACTGACATCGGGACAATCGTAAGAAACCGCCCGCACGCCAGAAGATTGATCCGCACCTCAGGAGGGATCGTGAAAACAGCCGTGCGAGGATAGTCGAGACCGGCGGCGCGAAACGCTTCCAGATAAACCGGTCCAAGCGCGCGATCCGGCGGTGGCAGCAACCACGATTCGTTCATCAATTCGGCAAGAGCGATGCTGCGCCTGCGAAGCCACGGACTTTGGGTACCCGCCGCGACGACGTATGAGTCGTCGTAGAGAATTTCGAACGCAAATTTCTCCTCTGTAAAGAGGCCCAATCTCCGTGCGGTCAGGAGATCGACGTTACGTTCGCTCAGTTCACGGTGCAGCGTGTCCGTTTCATCGGCCGTGACAAGATGAAACACAATTTTCGGATAACGTTGGGTAAGCCGCGTGATGACGGCAGAAATGAAGGTCCCGGCGAGAAAGGCGCTGCTCCCGATCCGCACTTCCCCGGCCGCAGGGTTGGCGAGAAACTCGATGTTCTTGACGCCCTGCTTCTTATGCCGATATCGGCATAAGAGGGATTATGCCGATATCCGGATTATGCCGAGCCGGTGGCCGTTTGTGCTGGTAATCGGCCTTTTCGGCCCGGCATATCGGCATAATCCGGGGTTACACA
>DATGVJ010000355.1:0-23821 GCA_035300505.1 Xanthobacteraceae bacterium | reverse complement strand
GCCTGAAGGTGTCGACCACCCCCTTTGCCAACGAAAATGGCGCAATCGACCAAGAAGCAAAAGCATGTCCGCAATCACTGTCACAAGGTCCACCGGCGCCATCGGCGATGCGGAATCGTCTGAAGCAACCTGGCGCCCGTCTAAGGGTTTGGAGCCTCAGGCTATAGCGATCGAGACCGAGCACCTCTCCCGTACGGTCGTCGATAGGGTTCTGGTCAGCGACATCACCGTGCAGGTACAGCCCGGTGAGGTGCTAGCGGTCATCGGTCCCAGTGGGGCGGGCAAGTCGTCCTTCCTGCGGCTATTGAACCGCCTCGATGAGCCAACGGGCGGGACCGTGCGGCTCAAGGGTCAGGACTACCGTGAGCTAGCGCCACGAGAACTGCGGCGGCGCGTCGGCATGGTCATGCAGATGGCCTATCTCTTTCCCGGAACGGTAGCTGCAAACATCGCCTTCGGACCATGGCAATGCGGCGAAGGACTTGCCGCCGAGCAGATTGATGCGCTGCTGCAGCGCGTCGGCTTGCCCGGGTACCAGGAGCGAGATGTGAGCAACCTGTCGGGCGGCGAGGCACAACGCGTATCGGTGGCGCGCACGCTGGCGAACGTCCCGGAGGCGCTATTGCTGGACGAGCCGACCTCGGCCCTTGATGACGTTTCAGCGCGCGGGATCGAAGACCTCGTGCTGACCATCAATCGCGAGCGGCGTATGACGTGCGTGATTGTCACGCACAATACGGCGCAGGCCCATCGCATCGCCGACCGCACAATGATCCTGCAAGCCGGCAAGCTGGTCGCGATCGGCCCCACGAAGGAGGTCCTACGTGATCGCTGAACTCCTGAACACCCTGCACAGCAACATCGTTATGGGAATGGCCCAGGCGGCTGGCGCCATCACGCTCTGCGCGGCTGTGGTGCTGTTGTGCCGCCGGTTTGCCGTGCACGTCGAGCGTGAGACCGCGATATCGCTGGGGCGGGGTCTCGTGCAGATGGTGTTTGTGGGGATGGTCCTGGCTGTGTTGCTGCACGGAAATCTGCTGGTGGGCGTTCTCATCCTGCTCGGCATGACCTTTGCGGCCGCGGTGACCGCCTCGCGCCGCGCCCGGGACATCAAGGATTCGCTCCTGCTCTCGTTCTATGCGATCGCCGCCGGGTCAGGTGTCGTGATCGCCGCGATGCTTGCCACTGGAACGCTCACCGCCGACATTGCAGTACTGGTGCCGGTCGGCAGCATGATCATCGCCAATGCCATGAACGCCTGCGCGCAATCTATTGAACGCTTCAGAGCCGATGTCGCTGCGCATGTGGGCCAGATCGAGGCGGGCTTGGCGCTCGGCGCCGACCCTGACGCGACGGTTGCGCCTTATGTGCAGAGCGCGGTCTATGCCAGCCTGCTTCCTCGTCTCGATATGCTGAAGTCGCTCGGTCTGGTCTGGATACCAGGCGTGATGGCCGGCATGATGGTGTCGGGTGCCAGCCCGGTTTACGCAGGCATCTATCAATTCATCATCGTCGCCATGATCCTGGCGGCGTCGGGCATTGCCGGGCTGGTCGTGACTCTGCTGATGCGAATGCGCGCCTTCTCTCCAGCTTCGCAATTGACGCTGCGCCCCGGTGAGCGGCAACAGGGGCCAGACCGGCTCGCAAAGCGCATGCCGAGCCCAGCATAGGAGGCGTTCCCTCGCGCTGGCAAGTCCTACGGGCTGCGGTGAGTTTTTACGGTTGTCGAAAGCTGTCGCTGCCAGCTGCAATATTGGTCAGGGCCTACAGGTAACAAACACAAGCCGAACGGAGGGGTCGCGCAATTGATGGTGGAGCGAAGCCAATGCCGAAGTCAAAAATCAAAGAACAGCAGGGCAAGAGCGTGAAGCCGCAGAGGTCATCTCCCCTTTCCGAGCAAGAAGCAGAAGCATTTCAGACTCTTCAAGCGGAAAATCAGCGTCTTCGGGACTTGGTGGTTTATCTCACCGCTGCGGTGCTGCGAAATATGGGGGTCGATCCTGCTATGGATGCTCGCACTGTTAATAGTGCCGATTCCAAGCAGCTGAATCGCGCTCTCGATATCCTGGCGAGGCCGTTTCCCGGTCATGAGTTGCTAACGCCGCGCGAACGCGCGGTGTTGGCCCAGATTGTGAAAGGAGCTTCTAGCAAGGAAGCTGCTCGGACACTGGCCATCAGCGCGCGCACTGTCGAATTTCACCGGGCAAATATCCTTCTAAAGCTTGCCGCAAAAAATACAGCCGAGCTGATACGAATCGTACTCGGTGAATAGTTAGGGCAATCAGCGGCGATCCGCTTGAAACGTCGAACCTTGATTTATTGACACTCCATTTACCAGGATAACCAAAGACACAGCCAATCCCAGTAAACTTACCGGTGCTAATTTCTTCGTTTTGCCTTCAAGTCAATCCCAGTTTGTGGGTGGACGGGGAGTTAGCAATGCGGTTGGCATCGGCTCGGAATCGCGTCCGGCAGTATTGGCCGCTCCTCGCAGTAGCATGCACTGGGCTCGCTTTGTCTTGTGTTGCCTGGTTCGCCGTTTCAGTTCGCGAAGATCAGTTGGCCGCGCTGGAACTCAGCGCTCGCGCGAACAGTCACCGGCTGATGCTCCAGGGTGGGATAAATACCTATCTGAGCAAAATCGTCGCATTGCGCGCCCTGTATAAGTCCGACGACAATGTCAGTCACGCCGAATTCCAAACGTTTTCGGACGAACTGCTTCGTGGGCAGACTGCTATTCTTGCGATTTCCTGGATTCCGCGCATCTCACACGCCCAACGCGCCACACATGAGCTTGAGGCCGTTCGTGACGGTCGTCCCGGCTACCGCATTGTAGTCGAAAATGCGAACGGCGATCTGGTTCCTTCCCCTGAGCGAAGTGAATATTTCCCGATACTTTATTCTTCGCAGGATCAGCACGGTTCCTTTGTCCTCGGACTTGATCTCAACGACGGCGGCCGGCGACAGCGGACGCTGGAGCGTGCGAGGGACACTGATCAGGTTGCAACGAGCGAGATTATTGCGCTCCGCAGCGGGGAGGGCAATCGAAGCGGATTCCTTTTCATGCAACCCGTCTACCGGGCGGACCGGCCCCACGAGACCGTGGAGAATCGACGCCGCAACCTCATTGGCCTGGTCCAGGGCGTGTTTCAAATCGGCGTGCTGATCGAGACCATTCTCACTGAGACGGTGGTACCTGCCGGTTTGGACCTGTATTTCCTTGCCGCGGATTCCGGTGGCAACACGTCGGCGCTCTATTTTCATCCATCGCGCAAACGTGCGGGCCCGTCCGGGCCGCAGCCGCTTGAAGCGCTCGCCACGAGCCCGCATTGGTCCGGTGACCTGAAGGTGGGCGATGCCACGTGGAGATTCGTTGCCGTGCCGATCCCAGGCGGGCCAGGCACTGCGAGCCACGCCGTTTCCTGGATGGTGCTTGCCGGGTGCTTATTGATGACGTTGCTTGTGGTGGCCTACATCTGGACTTCCCGCCGTCATGCCGAGCGGCTTCACGCAAAGAACGAACAGCTTGATGCGGCGTTAAACAACATGTCGCAAGCCCTGCTGATGTTCGATTCATCGGCCCGACTGTTGATCAGCAATATGCGCTACTGTGAGATGTACGGACTATCACCTGACATCACAAAGCCCGGGGCCACCCTTTATGAAATGGTCAAGCTTCGACAGAAGAGTGGAACGTTTTCTGCTGACCCGGAATTGTATGTCGACAAACTGATTTCAGGCATCGCACAGGGGAAAACGTTAGAGGCGATTGGCAAATTGCCGGATGGCCGCACGATTGCCGTGGTAAACCACCCGATGTCCGGTGGCGGCTGGGTCGCTACACATGAAGACGTGACCGCGCGCGTGCGTGCCGAAGCCAAAATGTTGCATATGGCTCTGCACGACGCGTTGACGAATCTAGCTAATCGCCTCTTCTTTCGGCAAGAAATGGAAGCTCGGCTTGCGCATCTGGCATGTAATCAAAAATTCGCAGTTCTTTGCCTCGACCTCGATGACTTCAAGAGCGTCAACGATACTTTAGGGCACCCGCTTGGAGACAATCTGCTTTGCCAAGTCGCGGACCGGCTGCGCAACTGCCTGCGTGAAGGCGATCGTGTGGCGCGGCTCGGTGGCGATGAATTTGCCATCCTTCAAGCGAGCACCATCGAGCCGGCCGAGATAACATCGCTCATGGCGAGGCTTATCGAAGTCATCGGCGCACCCTTTGATCTTGAAGGACACCAGGTTGTCGTCGGAGTCAGCATCGGTGTCGCGTTGGCACCTACCGATGCCGCTGATCCCGATCAACTGCTCAAGCTTGCCGACATGGCTTTATACCGTGCCAAAGCCGAGGGGCGCGGCACCTATCGATTCTTCGAGCCGGAAATGGATGCCCGCATGCAGGCACGGCGCGTCCTGGAGCTTGGTCTGCGCAGAGCCCTCAGTAATGGCGAGTTCGAGCTGTACTACCAACCGGTTGTCAATCTGGAAAGCGGGCAAATATCTGGATTCGAGGCGCTCATCCGTTGGAACCACCCCGAGCGCGGAATCATATCGCCCGCCGACTTCATCCCACTCGCGGAAGACACGGCGTTGATTGTGCCCATCGGTGAATGGGTACTGCGAAAGGCCTGCGGCGAAGCCGCAAGATGGCCAAACCATGTCAGCATTGCGGTGAACCTTTCGTCCGTACAGTTCAAAAGGGGCAATGTAACTCAAGCCGTCATGAGCGCTTTGGCGCGTTCGGGTCTCTCGGCCGGTCGCCTTGAGCTCGAAATCACCGAATCAGTTCTCCTGCTGAATAGCGAATCCACTCTCAATACACTGCATCAGCTCCGGGCCATGGGCGTACGAATTTCGATGGACGATTTCGGCACCGGTTATTCATCTTTGAACTATCTACGCAGCTTCCCGTTCGACAAGATCAAGATTGACCGATCGTTTGTCCACGATCTTTCGTCCGATAGGGATTCCGTGGCCATCATTCGGGCCATCATCGGATTGGGGACCAGCCTGGGCATGATAACCACAGGAGAAGGCGTTGAGACACGCGAGGAGCTGGAGTTCTTGAAAAGTGAGGGCTGCACCGAGGCGCAGGGATTTTTATTCAGCCAAGCGCGTCCTGCTGAGGAGGTCCGCGCCCTCTTGGCGCATCACGCGGTCGACACCAAGGCCGTGGCCTAATCCGCATTGGCTGCGCACCGTCCCGCTCCCAAGATGCATCCGGGGCTCGGCGATCTCGTGTTGAGGAACTTTCATCTGTCCCTGCGGTTCTTTATATTGCGGAATGTGACTTAGCGCTCTCTTTGGGATGGCGTCCTTGAAGCCCGCGTTCACGTATACCGGTATTGAAATTCTGGGCAATATACCCTGGGGTGGACACCTTTGCGTATTTTATGAAACAAAACTGGATTTTTTCGACATCATGGTCCCGTATTTGAGTGCCGGATTAGAAAACAAGGAATTCTGTTTATGGATATTGCCCCCGCCCGTGTCTCAACAAGAAGCCTTGGAGGCATTGAAGCGCGGAGTGCCGGACTTAGATCGACATTTGTCGAACGGCGATATCGAGCTGGTGTCAGAAGATCACTGGTTTAGGGAAGGAGCCAATATGATTGAACTTCCTACCATGGTCGAGCGTTTCGATAAAAAGCTTAGAGCGGCCATTTCCAGAGGCTATGTGGGATTACGTGCCAACGGAAGCGGCGCGGCTCCTAAAAAGATCAATAAGCTTAGCGAATTAGAAAAAGAGGTCGACGATCTAATCGCTGATGAAAAAATGATTTCTTGTGTTCTTTCCCCTTGGAAGACAGCAGCGCCTCTGCGGTCCTCGATGCGGCGCGCACCCATCAGGTGACAGCGGCGCTCCGCAATGGTTCTTGGGAAGTCATCGAGACGCAAGGCGCAGGAGCTGCTAATTTATCGGACCAATTGATTGACAAAGCTAATCGATCCGCGACGCTGACACCGCGTGAACACGCGGTTTTAGCCCAGATAGCCGCGGGATTCTCAAGTAAGGACGCCGCTCAAAGGCTTGGAATAAGCCCTCGTACTGTCGAATTTCATCGAGCTAATATTTTGCAAAAGCTACAGGCGAAAAACACGGCCGATCTTATGCGTATAGTACACGGGAACATTCCTCCAAACTGAAAAACTCGAAGAAGTGCTAGGATTCCTTTATGCAAAGCCACTTTCGGCTCAAGGGATTGAGGAATTTCTGATGTTAAATCGGAGGCGCTCCCGCGACTTCGGGAAGATAGCAAACGCGCTCGTCGGGTACGCCATCATGGTAATCTCCGCAATGTATCTAATCCATACCATCGGCTCCGGGTACCGCAGCAGGCAGTTTTCGCATGGGCATCCCGTCCGGATAGGCGGACGGCGCGACACGCTTGGCAGGTGCCGTTGACGGGCGTGGCGTCACTGAACCTGTCACGACCGGATCGCTCGCTGATTTGGCTGCGAGCGGGCGATAGCCGGCGCGCGCCGCGACTGCGGCACCGGAGACAGCGCGCGGATTGCATGCGCGATATCCATTGCTGCGCCGCATGAGATCGACATGGATGTGATCGTAGTGATGGACATCGGAACCCGGTGCCAAAACGGTCGTGAACCGATCGCAGGCCGCGCCTTGAACGTCGCGCAGGAATGCCTGTTCCTGCGGTGCACCGTTCCAGCCATCCTTCACATTGATCTTGCGGCCGTCGGCAAGGATGAAGGCCGCAACATCGAGCGCATTGCCGAAAGCATGTTCGGAGATTCGCGCATTGGGATCGCCATTCATGCCGCGGCATGAATAGGCCGATATCTGCTTGATTTCGACGACGGGCTGGCCGAACCAACGCAAAGCCGCCGGCTGCACCGCTTCCTCGATCCACTTTTCGAGCACCGACACGACCGGACAGGCGAGCGTCGCCGCCGGACTGACCGAGACCGGCCCCACCACTGGCTGGGGCACCGGCTGGCCGCGCAGCGGAGCGAACCCCGGAAACCCGGATGGTGCAGCGCGCACGCCGATCGCCGACGGGGGGCGCAACTCGTCAGAAAACCCGAGCGCGCCTCCATGGCCAAGCCCCGAAATTTTGAGCGGAAAATCCGCACCGCAAACGCCGGGCCCGCTGATCGGCTGGATGCGGACCTTGTTCGGCCCCTCTTTCAGGGCGCCTGAAGTGAAGCACGCCACCTCGGCATCGTGCCGCCAGGGCTCGCGCTCGACAAAGAACCCGCCGCTGCATCCGGCCAGCAGGCCGGCGACAGCCAAGGCTGCACCCCCAACGAGAAACCAACGGACATCCATGATGCGGACAATGCGATGGATGTTGTTAATGACTTGTCAAAGAATCGGGCGGCGCCCGCGCCGTTGGACGCAAGGCCTGCACTATGGTTAAGAAGTGATCATGCCGCCAGCGCGCCGCCTAACCGATCGCATCGTTGCATTGATAGAGAGGAAGCCTTGATGTTATCGGCTCTTGATCTTGCCCGCCGGATAGAAGCCGGCACCTTGACACCTGTTGAAGTCGTCGAGGCCTGCGCGGCGGCGATTGCAAAGCGAGAACAGGAAATCGGCGCCTTCGCAGTCCTTGACATTGAGAACGCGCGGCAACGAGCCCTTGAGCCCGCATTGAGGTCGCTGCCGCTGCGCGGGCTTCCGGTTGGCATCAAGGACATTTTCGACACGGCCGACTTGCCCACGCACTATGGTTCACAAATATACGCGGGCTACCAGCCGCGGTCGGACGCCGCCATGGTCACGCTGGTGCGGCGCGCCGGCGGCATCAAACTGGGCAAGACCGTCACCACCGAATTTGCCAGCCTCGAACCCGCCGCCACGCGCAACCCGCGCAATCCCGCCCACACGCCAGGAGGTTCGTCGTCGGGTTCGGCCGCAGGCGTCGCGGCCGGCATGGTGCCGATCGCAATCGGGAGCCAGACCGGCGGCTCGGTGATCAGGCCTGCGGCCTATTGCGGCGTTGCAGGATTCAAGCCTTCGTTTCGCATGCTGCCGACTGTCGGAATGAAATGCTTTTCGTGGTCGCTCGACACTGTCGGCTTGTTCGCCGCCGGCGTCGCCGATGTTGCTTTTGCGGCGCAAGCCATCAGCGGACGCGAACTCCGCATCGATCAGGCACAGCCGCAGGCGCCAACGATCGCGCTGGTGCGCAGCAGGGCCTGGCCAGAGGCCAGCCCCGACATGCAGCATGCGGTCGAGGATGCCGCCACGCGCGCGGAGCGTGCCGGCGCCAAGCTCATCGCACTCGAACTGCCGGAAGCGATCGAACAGGCGACGAGCGTGCACGCAATCGTTCAGAACTACGAGGCGTTCCGGGCACTCGCATTCGAATACGATAACCACCGTGAAGAACTCGGGCCCATTCTTCGCGCGCAACTCGACGAGGCCGCCGCCATCACGGCTGACACCTATGATGACGCGCGCCGGGTGGCGCGCCGCGCGCGTCAGGCTTTTGCGAACCTGATGTCCGACGTCAGCATTATCCTGACGCCGTCAGCACCGGGCGCAGCCCCGCCAGGATTGAACTCGACGGGCCTGCCGACCTTCAACAAGCTGTGGACGCTGTTAGGCGCCCCCTGCGTCAATGTGCCTGGCCTCTTGGATCGGGAAGGCTTGCCGCTCGGAATCCAGGCCGTGGGCCGATTCGCACGCGACCGCATGACGCTCGAGGCGGCGTGTTTTTTGGAAGGGGTGGTGAGCCAGTAAGCGATTAATGTGCCCTTTTGGGACAACCGTGCCATTGGCTACTGCAGATTTGGCTTCGTTTTGGCCAAAATACCTGAGTTCGTTTTGCTCCCGGCGACACCCTATGCAAATTTATTGTTGAGTTTTATTCGTAAACACCACTTTTAGATGCATTAGGCGGTCACCCCTTTGGCAGGATCATGCGATCAAGCGGTCCGCGACGCAGATCGGCGGCGACACAAAAATGCGCCCGGCAGGGCTGCGGGCGCAATGCGACATTACCATTTCGCCATTAGAGGATCCGCAAAGCACAGTCAAGTAAAAGTGCACCCGCTCAATTCTCTGTGCATCGGCTTTTAGCGGCGTCGCTCAACCGTCCACGGCCGGCGCACTCCGTCGCGCACATGAAGAATTTCTACAGCATCAGTCTCTACAGTATAGAAAATCTTGTAGCCGTATTTGCGAACAACCTTGACATGAATGGCTGGGTCAGAAGTCGGCGGCGCACCCAACGGATGTTCTCCAATAAACTATATCGCAGCGTAAATGGCTTTGGTCACGTCCTCGGCGGCAATAGGGTTACGATCATTGAGATAGCCAAAAATATGGTCGAGATCGGCAAGCGCCAACGCGCGGTAACGCACTTTCATTTGACGCCACGGCGCTTCCAGAATGACGAAACCTCATCATCCGGGACAATTGGACTACGGCGCGCCTTGTCGATCGCCGCTTTCTCATCCTCATCCAGCACGTAAACACCCGTGCGGCGCGCCTCAATCTCGCGTGCCACATCGGCAAGCTCCTCCTGGTCCTGCTCGGGCCAGGTCGCGACACGTTCCAAAATGGTTTTCACAGCTGGGCTCATGTGACAAATATAACATGCCGTGGATGATTTTCCATACCGTTATGGCCTAGTCTGCCGTTCCGGGGGTCTAAAACGTTCGCCTTCCCTACAGCTTCAACACCACGAAATTTCAATAAGGACGCATCGCGCAAGGTGATGCGTGGGTGATCCTGCTAATCGTCGTGCTAATTCACGTTTCAATGAGGACGCATCGCGCAAGTTCCGCAGGCGATCAAGGCGGTCGAAGCCGCCCATGCGCGCGGACTCGAATGGACGGTGGATGCCGACATCGAAAAATATTTCGACACGATCTGGCATCGGCAATTGATGACCGACCTTGCAATCTGGATCGACGACGAACGCATCCTTCGTTTGCTGCTACGCTGGCTTCGGACCTTCGGCTGGCGGGGACGCGGGGTCGCACAGGGCGCGCCGATTTCTCCATTGCTGGCGAACATCTACCTGCATCCCATCGACCGCCTGACGGCCACTTTGGGATACCGGATGGTTCGCTATGCCGACGATTTCGTGATCCTGGCGGCAACGTCCAAGGAGGCCAGTCGCGCCCTGAGGGACATCGAGCGACTGTTGCGCAACCGCGGTTTGTCGCTCAATCGGCAGAAGACGCGAATCGTCGCACCCGGGGAGACGATCAATTTTCTTGGACACACGATCGCGACGAAGGACGCCACGGGGGCCAAAAATCAGAACGGGGCGGCCTTCATGCCGTCAAACCCGGCCCCCGCCACCACACCTGTTAACAACTAAATGGCATTCGGCAGCATTTCTGCAATTTTCATAAGTAATTCGACGCAATTGTGGCAGGAATGCTGACCAACACAATCACGCCATAAAGGTATCAAGTCGCATGATATGTTTAAAATCGGGAATAAATTAGTTAAAATTATCAATCTGTTGAAGGATTATTTCGTGAAAATCGAATCCCCGCCATGTGTAACGCGAGGACCTACAGGATAATTCCTATTTCGTCTTGGCCTAAACCCTGCTAGTCTTGGTCTAGGATCAACAAGGAGGGAGCTACTCTATTGGACCTTACCATGAACTTGAACATGTTGGCGCTATGCGCTGCGTTCGCGTTCGTCGGTGCGATTCTGTTGGGAGCTTTCTAGGATCGCGCTGATAGGCGGCGCTGACACATAACGATGTATCAGCGCCGACAACAGAGGCCCGTCTGGTCAGACTGGTTGAGAGCGGCAAGCACCGGGGAGAATATCTCCGGTGCTTTCGTTTTGGCGCCGCGCGATCTTTCGTCGTCATGGCCGGACTAGAGTCATCCACGCGCTACATTCCAACCTGCTGCTGTCGGAGGCGTCGAACTATCAAGGGCTGGAACGCATCGCAACGCCTATTTAATCAATATTATTGATCTATCTGCTAAGGATTGCATGAAATCTTAAGGTCGAAGTGGTTATTTGCGCTTGTCTGGTTTTAAACAAGACGTCCTATTGAGTTGAACATGTCGGCCCCCGCCGCCACTATGGGCTGTGACACTCTGAACGCAAGCTCGGCTTGCGTTCTCGATGATGACGTTCACATTGGGAGACTGGTGTGCCAGCTCCTCGTCGCCAATGGCTTCACGCCGCGTCAATTTGCCGATCCGGTCACATTCTTGACAGAGGTCAAGGCTTCGTCCCCTAAGTTGATTGTGCTTGATCTCGCACTTGGTCAGACGGACGCCATTGAGATCATCCGGAAGCTCGAAGTCATAAAGTACGAAGGCAAACTGCTGCTGATGAGCGGCCACGACGAAACCGTCCTCGATAAGATCAAACAAATCGGTGCGTCCCGCGGGTTGGCGATGGTGCCGCCGCTCCGTAAACCTTTTCGCGCGAACGATCTTAAGCGCAGCCTGGAGGCGCCAGTCGAGATATCATGCGCTCCGGTCAAAGCGCAGAACTCCCCGGTCAAGCCGGTGGTGGTCGATCTCGCAGAGGCACTTGCCAACCGCTGGCTGGAACTTTGGTACCAGCCGAAGATCGATCTTAACTCCATGAAAATTTGTAGTGCCGAAGCATTGGCGCGCGTAAGGCATCCAAAGCATGGCATCGTATTGCCCGCATCGTTTCTTCCAGCAGCGAACGATCCCGTATACCTGCCGCTGACCAAATTTGTGATCCAACAAGCATTGGAGGATTGGAGTTACTTCAACGAACGGCAAGTGCTCCTCAAGTTGGCAGTCAACATCCCATTATCGACCCTTCGCACATCCGAGTTCGTTACCTACGTGCGTGAAGCATTGCCAAAGGACCCACAATTTCCCGGCTTTTTGTTCGAGATCACCGAGGATGAAGTAACCGGAGACGTGACCCAGATTGACGAGATCGCCGCGCAATTGGGACTTTGCAACATTGGGCTGTCGATCGACGATTTCGGGGCGGGCTACTCGTCGCTGTCCCGGTTGCGTGACCTGCCCTGTGCCGAGGTCAAGATCGACCGCAGTTTCGTATCAAATTGTTCGCTCGACGGGGCCAAGCAGTCGCTATGCAACGCCGCAATCGAACTCGCGCATAAGTTCGGGGCCAGTGTTTGCGCCGAAGGGGTGGAGAACCCCAACGATCTTCAAAAGTTGATCGAAATGCGGTGTGACACAGCCCAAGGTTCTCTTTTCGCACGGCCAATGAGCAGGGACGCCATCGTTCAAATGCTCTCCGACCCAGCCGAACCATCAAGCCATGAGTTTCTCCTGTCGGGCGCTCTTGAGCCCGAGAAACGAGATTACCGTGGACAGCGTAGCCGCGCTGCCAGACAGTTCGCTCTGTGAGTCGGCATCGAAGAACGCCCCGTCTCGGTTTTCACGCCCGACAATTTCGGGCGCGGAACTACGTGTAACAAACATCGGTCGAATCGCGATGCGCCATCTTTCGCCAACGAATTTTCGCGTTACTGAAAAAGGTGCCCCCGCGGTCCCCGAAGGCCAACCTCTTGCGGACGCACCGATCGTTGACGCTGCGAACTCTCCAAACAGGCTGCGTCCGAAGCATCCAAGGTGGTTCATCAGCCCAATTATAATGGTCATCGCCTTCGGAATTCTGTTGATTGTGGGAATCGGGCTCGGCACCACGATATCGGTTTTCAATTTACGAGATCGCGCGCTCGCCAATAGCGAGCGTGAGCTCAAGAACATCGCACTGATCATCGCCGAACAAACCGATCGATCTTTCAAGGCGATCGAACTTGTGCATGACAGCATCGTCGAGTACATGCGGTCGGTCGGGATTTCATCGAGCCAGGACTATCAGGATCAGATGTCCAGCCTGAACGTGCAACTGATGCTCAGGAATAAGCTCACCGGGTTGCCTCATCTTGCCGCCATCAACCTGTTCAATTCAGACGGAAACCTGGTCAATTTTTCTCGTCCATGGCGGGACCCGGCCATCAGCATCGCGGATCGGGACCATTTCAAAGCGCTCAAATCGGACCCGGCGTCGACAATACTTGTAAGTGATCCGCTGCGCTATCGCATCAACGGTGAATGGGCGCTCATTGTCGCCCGGAGGTTGACCACGCCAGATGGCGCGTTTCTGGGTGTCGCTGTGGGAGCGGTTGAACTCTCGTATTTCGAGAAGTTCTTCAGTTCTCTGGCGCTCGGCGACCATAGTTCGATTGCCATTTTTCGCAGCGATGGCACGCTGCTGGTGCGCCATCCGGTCATCGAGGGGACCATTGGGCAGGCCTACACAGGAATCATCGACTTTCTGAGTGACCGTAACGATGGCACGGTTTGGTTGGGCGGCAAAATGGACCAGAAGAAACGCTTGGTAGCCGGCCATCGCGTGACAAATTATCCGATGATCGTCACCGTCGGTCGTGAGGAAATGGCCATTCGCGCTACCTGGGCGCAAGAATCCTACGTTTTGATCAGCCTTGCCGGTGTTGTTGGATTGATCATCGTGCTCGTGCTCTTTGGCATCGTACGGGAGATGTTGCGGGGAAGCACTCGGTCGCAAGAAATGCTGCGGGAGGAAAAACGCAAACTCCATGCGGCGCTCAACAACATGTCGCAGGGTCTTTGCATGTTCGATTCGGCCGGGCAACTCATCTTGTATAATGAGCGATATGGCGAAATCTGGGGGTTGCCCCCCGAGGAAATCGGGCTCGGCACCAGCCTCCGTGAACTTCTCGACCACCATACGGCAGCCGGATTTATTACAGGCGACCCCGAGAGATATTGTGCTGAAATCCTGGCCGGAGTAGCTCAGGGAACACTGACAACTCGATTGGTCGCGACGACCGACGGTCGGATTATTCAAGTTGTTAACCGACCGATGAAAAACGGCGGATGGGTCGCGACCCATGCGGACGTTACGATGAAGACGCGCGCCGAGGCCGCCGTTCGCGAATCGGAATCGCGTTTTTCCGATTTGTTCGAATTCTCTCCCGACGGGCTCGTGCTGTGCGACAAGGCGGGCATCATCCGGTTGTCGAATGGTAGCGCGAACAGGATGTTCGGTTATGAAGCAAAGGAACTCGTAGGCCAGCCCATCGAAAAGTTGCTTCCTCAAGGTGCCCGCGCGACCTACGCAAGTTTGATAGACAAATTCTCTCAAGCTCCAACGCAACGGCAAATGGGTGCAGCATCGACACGACTCGAGGGTTGCCGAAGAGATGGGTCGCTTTTTGCCGCAGAAATCAGCCTGAGCCGGATCCAGGCGGGACCCGACGAACTCTTCTGCGCTGCGGTGCGCGATATCACGGATCGTCAGCGGATAGAAGAAGAGCGCGATCGGAACAAGCAGTTCTTGCACATGATCATCGAAAATATTCCGGTGACGGTCGTCGTCAAGGATGTGCCGGAATTGCGGTATCTCATGGTCAATCGCGCCGGCGAGGAATATTATGGCATGCCGCGCAGCAAGATGATCGGAAAGACAGCGTCTGAATTCCTCTCCAAGAGCACCGCCGATGCCGTTGTTGCACTTGACATAAATTTGTTGCAGTCCGGCCGGTCAGTCGTCTCCGTCGAACAGGAATTCGAAAACCCTGTGCATGGCAAGCGTATCGCCAAGTCGACCAGACTTGTAATTCCTGATGCAAGCGGAAAGCCGCGATATCTGCTGATCGTCCTCGAAGACATGACGGAAAGAAAGGCCGTGGAGCATCAACTTCAGCAGGCGCAAAAGATGGAAGCGGTCGGCAATCTGACCGGGGGTCTCGCGCATGATTTCAACAACCTGTTGATGGTCATCATCGGCAATGCGGACCTGCTGGCGTTCGATGTCGCCGATAATCCTGCGGCCAGCGAGAAAGTCGAGACCATTCTGCAAGCGAGCCTGCGTGGCTCTAATTTGACAAGCCAAATGCTTGCATTCTCCCGCCGCCAACCGTTGAAGCCCAGCCGAATAGATGCGAATGAAACAATATCGGATGTCACCGCGTTGTTGAACCGGACGCTGGGTGAAGAAATCTCCGTCGTCGTGCTCCTTTGTGATGACTTGTGGGCCACATTTGTTGATCCAATCCAGCTGGAATCAGCGCTGGTGAACCTTGCGATCAACGCGCGTGACGCAATGCCGAACGGGGGCGTATTGACTTTCGCGACCTCCAATATGCAGGTGCGGCCGGAGCATGCGGCGAAGCATCCAGGGTTAACGTGCGGCGATTACGTCACTATCAAGGTAATCGATACAGGCATCGGCATGTCGCCAGCGGTTCTTGCCCGCGTATTTGAGCCGTTCTTCACGACCAAGGCTCCTGGAAAGGGCACGGGCCTGGGACTAAGCATGGTCTACGGTTACATCAAACAATCCGGCGGGTATGTCAGCGCTTCGAGTGAAGTGGGAAAAGGCACGACTTTCAAATTCTATTTGCCACGCTGTGCAGCGAAGGAGGTCGAACGGAATGTCGCGATCGCGTTGTCCGAAGGGGGACGTCTGGGCCGCAACGAGGTAATACTCGCCGTTGACGACAATTCCGATGTGCGGACGACCGTCGTCGCTCAATTGCGGGGGTTTGGCTATCATGTGCTTGAGGCACATAACGCGCATACGGCACTTGACAAACTGGACACGACGGAAACAATTGATTTGTTGTTGACAGACATCGTTATGCCGGGTGGAATCAACGGTAAAGAGCTTGCAACAATGGCCCAGGCAGGGCGCCCAAACCTCAAAGTATTATTTACGTCCGGCTTCCCCAGCATGCCTTCGACCGAATGCACAGAGATCGGATCGAATGAGGCCTGGCTCCGAAAACCTTACCGCATGAACGACCTGGCTAACGCCGTCCGCGAAGTTCTGGACGCACGGTAGAAATTCCGACCCGCACTGACAAAAATCGACTCTGCGAAGCCGGAAACCGTAGCCCGGATGGAGCGTCGGAAATGCGCTTGCGCGTAGGTGATGCGCAATCCGGGGCCCGCGCCAATACCGGCACGCCGCCCCGCATTGCGCCGCCGAGCTTGCGCAGACGCAAGCTCGGCATGCTCCATGCCGGCTACGAGTTCCTACTCCGCCGCAGTCCGCGCCGCCGCGAGCGGGTCATAATTGAGAATCGGCGAGAGCCATCGCTCCGCCTCGGCCACCGCCCAGCCCTTGCGGCGCGCGTAGTCGGCCACTTGGTCGCGTTCGATCTTACCGACTCCGAAATAGTGACTTTCAGGGTGGCTGAAGTAGAGCCCGCAGACGGCAGCGCCCGGCCACATCGCGTAGCTCTCGGTGAGCTTCACGCCGATCTGCTGCTCAGTGTCGAGGAGCGAAAACAAGGTGCCCTTTTCGGTATGGTCGGGCTGCGCCGGATAGCCGGGCGCGGGCCTGATGCCGCGATATTTCTCCGCGATCAGTTCGGCAGTGCCAAGCGGCTCGTCGGGCACATAGCCCCACAGTTCCCGGCGCACCAATTGATGCATCCGTTCAGCCATTGCTTCGGCGAGACGATCGGCAAGCGCCTTGACCATGATCGAGGAATAATCGTCATTCGCGCGCTTGAAGCGGTCGGCCACCTCGTCCTCGCCGAGGCCAGCCGTCACCGCAAAGGCGCCGACGTAGTCCGGGATCTTGCTGGACCGCGGCGCGACGAAATCGGCAAGTGCCGTGTTGGCACGGCCTTCGCGCCGTCCAAGCTGCTGGCGCAACGTGTGCAATTGCGCGATCGCGTGCGTGCGCGCCTCGTCGGCAAACACCACGATATCATCGCCCTCCGCATTGGCTGGCCAGAAGCCGACTACGGCGGAAGCGCGGAACCAGCGCTCGGAAACGATCTGCGCCAACATGGCGCGCGCGTCGTCGTAAAGGCTGCGCGCCGCCGGGCCGACCTTGTCGTCGTTGAGGATCGCCGGATATCGACCGGTGAGTTCCCACGTGGCGAAGAACGGCGTCCAGTCGATATAATCGACGAGTTCCGCCAGCGAATAGTCCGCAAACACCCGCGTACCGATGACGCGCGGCCGGGGCGGCACATAGGCCGGCCAATCGAGCTTGAGCGCATTGGCACGTGCGTCCTTGAGCGACAGCCGCTGCTTGTTCTCTTCGCTGCGGGCATGCGCGGCAGCAATGCGGGCATATTCGCTGCGCACATCGGCGACATAGCCCGGGCGTGCGGATGCGGAAATCAGGTTGCCGACGACGCCAACGGCGCGGCTTGCGTCGTTGACATAGACCGTCTGTCCGCGCCGATAGTTCGGATGGATCTTCACCGCCGTATGCACGCGGCTGGTGGTCGCTCCACCGATGAGGAGCGGCAGGTCAAAACCCTGGCGTTCCATTTCGGCGGCCACCAGACACATCTCGTCGAGCGACGGCGTGATGAGGCCGGAGAGGCCGATGATGTCCGCCTTCTCGTTGCGCGCCGTCTCCAATATTTTGGCCGCCGGAACCATCACGCCTAAATCGACGACTTCGTAATTGTTGCACTGGAGCACGACGCCGACGATATTCTTGCCGATGTCGTGCACGTCGCCCTTGACGGTCGCCATCACGATCTTGCCGTTGGAACTCCTGGTCGTAAGGCCGAGGTCCTTCTTTTCCTTGTCCATGAACGGCATCAGATAAGCGACGGCCTGTTTCATCACCCGCGCCGATTTGACCACTTGCGGCAGGAACATCTTGCCCGATCCGAAGAGGTCGCCGACGATGTTCATGCCGTCCATCAGCGGGCCTTCGATCACATGCAGCGGCCGTGCGGCTTTGAGCCGCGCGGCTTCCGTATCAGCCTCGATGAATTCCGTAATGCCATGGACGAGCGCATGCGAGAGACGCTTCTCCACGGACCATTCGCGCCAGGCGAGATCGGCCTCCTTCTTCTCCTTGGCCGCGCCGCCGCGATAGCGCTCGGCGAGCGCCAGCAGCCGCTCGGGCGCCTCCGCGCTCCGGTTGAGCACAACGTCTTCGCAGGCCAGGCGCAATTCGGGATCGAGCGCGTCGTAGACCGCCATCTGCCCCGCATTGACGATGCCCATATCCATGCCGGCCTTGATGGCATGATAGAGAAACACCGAATGCATGGCCTCGCGCACAGGCTCGTTGCTGCGGAACGCAAACGAGAGATTCGACACGCCGCCGGAAACGTGGGCGTGCGGCAAATTCTGTTTGATCCAGCGTGCGCCTTCGATGAAGGCGACGCCGTAGCCGTTGTGCTCCTCGATGCCGGTCGCGATCGCAAAAATGTTCGGATCAAAGATGATGTCTTCCGGCGGGAATCCGACCTGATTCACCAGGATATCGTAGGCACGTTTGCAAATGGCGATCTTGCGCTCCACCGTATCGGCCTGGCCCTGCTCGTCGAACGCCATCACGACGACCGCGGCACCATAGCGCCGCACAATGCGCGCATGTTCGATGAAGGCAGCCTCCCCTTCCTTCATCGAGATTGAATTCACCACCGGCTTGCCCTGTACGCATTTGAGCCCCGCCTCGATCACCGAGAATTTCGATGAATCGATCATCAAGGGTACGCGTGCGATATCGGGCTCGGCCGCCATCAGATTGAGGAAGGTCACCATGGCCTTTTCAGAATCGAGCAGGCCTTCGTCCATGTTCACGTCGATGATCTGCGCGCCGTTCTCGACCTGGTCGCGCGCGACGTCGAGCGCGGCTGTGTAATCGCCGTTGGTCACAAGCTTGCGAAAGCGCGCGGACCCCGTGACGTTGGTGCGTTCGCCCACATTGACGAAGGGGATTTCGGGCGTCAGCGCAAAGCTCTCCAGCCCCGAGAGGCGCAAGAGCGGCGGCACGTCAACAATGACGCGCGGTGCAATGCCTGCAACCGCTTGCGCGATCGCGTGGATATGCTCGGGCGTGGTGCCGCAGCAGCCGCCAACCACATTGACGAGACCGGCACTTGCGAATTCACCCAGCAGTTCGGCCATGAACTCCGGGCTTTCGTCATAGCGGCCGAATTCGTTAGGCAGGCCCGCATTCGGATAGGCGCAAACGAGCGTATCGGCAAGCCGTGAGATTTCCGCGATATGCGCGCGCATTTCCTTGGCGCCGAGTGCGCAATTGAGGCCGATGGAGATCGGGGCCGCATGGCGCACTGAATTCCAGAAAGCGGCCGGCGTCTGCCCGGAGAGCAGCCGTCCCGACCGGTCCGTGATGGTGCCCGAAATCATCACCGGCACGCGGATGCCGCGCTCTTGCGTGATCTCCTCGATGGCGTAGATCGCCGCCTTCGCGTTGAGCGTATCGAAAATGGTCTCAATCAGAAGCAGGTCGACGCCGCCATCGATGAGGCCCTTGATCTGCTCCGCATAGGCGGACCGCAGTTCATCGAACGTGGTGGCGCGAAAGCCCGGATTGGAAACATCCGGCGAGATCGACGCCGTGCGGTTGGTTGGCCCGATGGCGCCGGCAACGAAGCGCGGCCGGCCGTCTTCCGTTGCGGCAATATCCGCCGCCGCACGCACGAGCCTGGCGCCATCCAGATTGAGTTCGTAGGCAATGTCCTCCATGCCATAGTCGGCCTGGGCGATCCTGGTGGAGGAGAACGTGTTGGTCGAGACGATATCGGCGCCGGCGCGAAAATAGGCGAGATGAATGTCACGTATGGCGTCCGGCTGCGTGAGGATGAGGAGATCGTTGTTGCCGCGCACTTCGCGGTTCCAGGCATCGAAGCGCGCGCCACGAAAGCCCTCCTCGTCGAGCTTGAGCGCTTGGATCATCGTCCCCATGGCGCCGTCGAGCACAAGAATGCGCTCGGACGCGATGCGGCGGATGGTTTGTTCGGTAGATTTAGTGTTGGCCACTGACATATCGGTTTACTCAGGCTAACTCCCTCTCCCCTTTGGGGAGAGGGTTGGGGTGAGGGGGTTCGAAAGCTTGCGGATCTATCGTCCTCAATATGTCTTCGAGGACGCCTTCGATGTTTCGTATGACATCGTTGTTCCAGTAACGAAGGACGAGATAGCCACTTGCTTCCAAATCGTGAGTCCTTTGCGAGTCTTGCCCTTGCTGGGTCGCATGCTGGCCGCCATCGAGTTCGATAATGAGTTTGGCATCCGGGCAACAGAAATCAGTGATGAAGCCGTTGATCGGCATCTGCCTACGGAACTTCCAGCCATTGAGCCGACGATCGCGCAATCGGAACCACAATAATCGTTCAGCATCGGTCTGATTCCTTCGCAGACGTCGCGCGAGTTGATTCGTTGAAGCCATGTTCACGTTCCCTCGATGGGCCGGTTCCCCCTCACCCCAACCCTCTCCCCAAAGGGGAGAGGGAGTCACACCGAGTTCGCGTGACCAGCGGTGCTCACACTGACTGCGCTCACACCACCAATGCCCACACTCACAACATCCACACCCACCGCAGGCCGCAGCCCCAGCAAATGGCACACCGCATAGACGAGGTCGGCGCGGTTCATCGTGTAGAAATGAAAATCGGTTACGCCGCGGTCGACCAGATCGAGCACCTGTTCGGCGGCGACTGCCGCCGCGATGAGCTTGCGGGTCGCGGCGTCGTCATCGAGACCATCGAAGCGTTCGGCCAGCCAATCCGGCACCGACGTGCCGCAGCGCGTCGCAAAACTTTTCATCTGCTTGAAGTTTTGCACGGGCAGGATTCCCGGTACGACCGGGATCGAGATGCCGCGCGCGCGTACGCGGTCGAGATAACGAAAATAGAAATCGTTATCGAAGAAGAACTGCGTGATGGCGCGCGAGGCCCCGGCGTCGACTTTGGCTTTGAGCGTGTCGATGTCGGCTTCCACGGTCGGGCTATCGGGATGTTTTTCCGGATAGGCAGAGACCGATACTTCGACATCGGAAATGCGCTTGATACCGGCAACCAGATCGGCGCCATTGTGATAGCCGCCCGGATGCGGCGCATAGCGCTCGCCGATGCCGCCAATCGGGTCGCCGCGCAGGCTCACGATATGACGCACGCCAGTCGCCACATAGCTCCTGATCACCGAATCGATTTCACCACGGGTCGCCGCCACGCAGGTGAGATGCGCGGCTGGCGCGAGATTGGTCTCGTTGACGATGCGCTTGACCGTCGAGTGCGTGCGCTCGCGGGTCGAACCGCCGGCCCCATAGGTAACCGAAACGAAGTTCGGCTGCAGTGGCGCCAGCCGCGTAATCGAATCCCAGAGCGTGCGCTCCATGTCATCGTTCTTCGGCGGGAAGAACTCGAAGGAGACACGGATGCGCCGCTGTTGGCCCGAATCCCGGCTACCATTTTGGCCACCATTGACGAAGCGGCTGGCACGCAGTTCCGATGACATTACGCAACCTCTCGTTCGGCCATGAGAATTCGCGGGTCGCGCCCAAGCCACAGCGAAACCGCGATTTTTCCGCCTTCCTCCGGCGGGAGGCTCAGGTGGCGCACCACGTCAAGTCCCGCGGCTTCCATCCATTGACTGACAGTCTCGGCCGCAAAGCCGAGCCGGCGGTGGGCATGCTCATCGCGTAGAAATTCGAGTGTGTGGGGCGCAAAATCGATCACCAGCAGCCGACCGCCGGGCCGCAATACGCGTGCGGCCTCCTTGATGGCGCGCGCACTGTCGTCGAGGAAGTGCAGCACCTGATGCACGATGACGACGTCGAAGGAGTCCTTCGGAATCGCAAGATCGTAGATATTGCCCTGGCGCACACTGCAATGGCGCAAATCCCGCAGGCGAGCACGCGCGAGTGCCAGCATGTCATGGGAAAGATCAAGCCCGAGCCCGCGCTCGATTTGAGGGCCGAACATTTCCAGCATGCGGCCGGTACCGGTGCCGAGATCGAGGAGGGAACGAAACGGCCGATCGCCGAGCGCCGCGCCGATGGCGGCTTCGACCTGTTCATCGGCAACGTGAAGCTTGCGGATACGATCCCACTCCCCGGCATGCTTGCGGAAATAGGATTGCGCGGCGGCGGCATGCGCCTCGCGTACTTCGGCGAGGCGCTCTCGATCGCGCGCGAGCACGGCATCGGTTGGATCAAGACGGCCGACCAGGTCGCGCGCGAGCGCAAACCGGCCGCCAAGCTCCCCGAGACGGAAAAACGCCCAAGACCCCTCACGGAATCGCTCCACCAGGCCCGCGTCGGCCAGCAACTTGAGATGACGCGATATGCGCGGCTGCGACTGCCGCAAAATTTCGCAGAGATCGGACACGGTAAGATCGCCCTCAGACAGCAGTGCCAGCACGCGCAGCCGTGTGCCCTCGCCTGCCGCCTTGAGGGCGTCGTGAAGGGCGTCGAACGAGAGCTGTGCAGGCGTTAGCATTGGGGTTCCTCCAACATTGGGGCTTCTCCCAATGGAGAATTCATATAAAGATATGTTTATACGTTTAATAGACGAATTGCAAGGCCCGCGAGATAATTTAGCGGTCGCGGGTTATCATGCAGCAACAGACAGGCACATCCATGAACGACCCCTCCATCCGCGACGGCGAGATCGTCGTTGACCTGCCCGAAACCTCCGACGCATCGCTCTATTTCATTGGGCGGATCCGGACGCCGTGGCAGCAGCGCAAGGATTGTCCCAAGAATGCGCGCGAATCCGAGGCGGTTTGCACCATCGACGTCGACCCGCGCTGGGCGGCCGGCCTCAAGGGTGTCGAAAGCTGCACCCACGTCGTGGTGCTTTACTGGATGGACAAGTCGCGGCGTGATCTCGTGTTGCAGGTGCCAAGCCACTATGGCGAGCAACGGGGTACCTTTGCGTTGCGTTCACCGGCCCGGCCAAACCCGATCGCCATGAGCGTTGCAAAGCTCATCAGGGTCGAAGGAGGAAAGCTTTCCGTCGTCGGCCTCGACTGTCTCGACGGCACGCCACTCCTCGACATCAAGCCGTATTTTGCCTCGACCGATGCGGTCGCGGACGCGGTCGTGGGCTGGCACACGGTGCTCACGGACTCGGCGCTCAAGGATTCGGCGCTCAAGGAGTGATGGGAACAATCGCGACCAGCCATTTTTCAGCTCCCTGAACCTTTCCAAATTATTAACGAGCCCCTTTGAACCATTTCGCGGGTATCGCTCACTAATAGGCATATCCAGAGGGGAACAACATGAAAACAGCCAGCCTCATCCGAGCCGCCGCCGTGGTCGCGATCTCCGCCATGAATTTTTCCACGGGCGCTGCCGCCAATCCTTTCTTTCTGCTTGAAGAACTCTTCCAGCCGCGCATTGAGCAGCCGCGCGTCGAGCAGACGATGCCGGGTACCGAAGAAACTTTCCAGGCGCCTGCCCGCTTTCGCCGCCAAGTCGTCGACTACCGCACCGCCGAGGCGCCGGGTACCATCATCATCGACACGCCGAATACCCACCTCTATCTCGTGCTCGGCAACGGCAAGGCGATGCGCTACGGCATCGGCGTCGGCCGCGATGGTTTCACGTGGTCCGGCACGCAGACAATCACCCGGAAAGCCGAATGGCCGGCGTGGACGCCACCCGCAGAAATGCTGGCCCGTCAGCCCTACCTGCCACGCCACATGGTGGGTGGTCCCGACAACCCATTGGGCGCGCGCGCCATGTATCTCGGCAGCACCATGTATCGCATTCACGGCACCAACGATCCTTCGACCATCGGCGGTCACGTCTCGTCAGGCTGTATCCGGTTGACCAACGCAGACGTCACCGACCTCTACAGCCGCGTCAATATCGGCACCAAGGTCATCGTTCTCCCGGCGCGCGAACGCCGCGCCGCGGTGCAGTAACGAAAGTTCGCGTAGAGTATCCAGGCGACGTTGTAGCGTTGCGTAGAGCCGGTCCCGCCGACACTCGGGGCCGGCTTTTTTTTCAATCAATCAGCACCGCATCAAGCGGCAGCACATCAAGTGGCAGCACATCAAGTGGCGCGAGAGACGCACGCCTTAAGTAAATCACCATCCCATCTTTGCAGTTTTTTCC
>DATGVJ010000354.1:0-5924 GCA_035300505.1 Xanthobacteraceae bacterium | reverse complement strand
CTCCTGCGGCTCTGGCGGAGTACCTAGGAACGCGTCGATCTTTCCATCGGCAAAAAGCTCCATTGGAGCGACGGACGGATCTAAGACCCAATTTATATCCTTGGCGGGGTCGAGCCCGACATAGGCAGCAATGCTGGTCACGAAAACATGCGGGGCCGAGCCCCAAGCTTGCGTCCCCACCTTCTTTCCCTTCAAATCCCGAATGCTGCGGATACCTTCACGAGCAAACAGTTCGAGGCAGCCAACGTGCACGCCGGCCACGAATGAAATGGGTTGGCCAGCGTCAATCGCAACAATGCTCGGCGCCGAGTAGTGCAAGGAGAAATCTAGCTCACCGCGCCCGATTGCCTCCGACAAGACGGCCGGTGATCGCTCGATATACTGGACATCGGTGAAGCCTTCCGCGCGCAGCAGGTCGCCGGCGACGTACTGTGGCGCGATGCAAACGCTGGAGCGCTTGGCAAGACGGATGGTGGTCGTTTCCGGCCGCGGTCCTTGGCTAAACGAAGACGAAGGGTCAATGAGGCCCGCAGCGCCGGCCGCCGTGAGCGAGGCAAGGAAATGGCGACGATCCTGGATGTCCATGGCAATCTCCCGGTACCGTTCACGCGCGTAATCCTGTTGAAAACTAGCACGCGGAAAG
Source organism: Xanthobacteraceae bacterium (assembly GCA_035300505.1). Classification (GTDB taxonomy): domain Bacteria; phylum Pseudomonadota; class Alphaproteobacteria; order Rhizobiales; family Xanthobacteraceae; genus VAZQ01. The sequence continues at coordinate 5,281 of DATGVJ010000354.1, read as the reverse complement.
ACCTTGAACCATGAGCCACTCGTCGGCTCATTCGGTTGTTTCGCCGGGCCCACACCTTTGCGGGGCCCGGCGGAAACTCTCGTCATCGCGTGGCTGTCGCGACCGGCTGCATCACGTTTTTCACGGCGTATTCACCGATTTGAAGTCCCATCTCGGTGCCGACGCGGTTCGAGAAGCGGTAGTGGAGGCCGCCCCAGATGCGCGCATTGGCAATCTCGTCAGTAAAAGCCGTCATGTTGGACCAGCGGCGGGTCACGCCGGGAAGCGCTGTGCTGTTCATGGCGATCTCAGGGATTTCCACGCTTCCGAACACGGCCTTGACTACACCGGCGACCGAACCGGCCTGGATACAGTGGGCGCACGGGTATTCCGGGTGCATCGGCGTGGTGAGGACCGGCTGCCACGTTGCCTCACGGTCGGTGGCCGGGTTGCCATCGATATCGCCATTGCGAATGGCTGTGATCGGCCGCCAGAAGCCGTAATGGTACTTCGCGTCCAACACGGCGATGATCGCGTCGTCAATCGAAAGCGCAACGAGCGCCATGAACCGCGCGCTGTCGAGGACACCCATCTGCTTTGCGGTCACAAGCTGGCGTGCGAACGGGTGATAAGCCGCTGTCGGACCGAAGGCCCAGAACCGCGCGATCTCGGTCTGCTGGGCGCTTCGCTTCGTGCTGTTCTGCCCACCATAATCCTTGAGCTCGTTATAGTCGGTTGCCCACTCCTTGCTCTCCAGCGCAACCGGCGGGCCTGGCCGGAACTGTGATGGGTTGGCCATAGCGAACGGCTTCATGTTCGGCCAGGTCGACGACCACGGGATCGCCGTCGGCACATAGGCGCCGGCGGTGGTCCTCGGCCGGTATGCATCGGGCGCATCGGAGCCGTCGTTCGCCCGCGCCTCCAAAACCTTGGCTGCAATAGCCTCACCGAGTTTTACGCCGTCAGATTTCGCGGCGCCGTCAGGGATCGCGGAGAGGTAGGCAGCGAGTGCGGCTTTCATTTCACCTGCCGTCTTTGCATCAATGGTCGCCATAACGGCGGCCGCTGCCGCTGCAGCGGCGGCCTCCTTCGATGTGGCGGGGTCCGCGGGCAGTTGCGCAAGATAGGGCCGGTAACGCCGTTCGATCGAATTGACTGCGTCGAACATCGCGGCGTGGACCATGCCTATCATCCGCTGCGGCGGGTATGGCGAAGTGCCGCTGAGGCTTGGGACAACGACGGCGACGGCTTTCTCGTCCCAATCAGTGATGACATTGGCGAAAGCCGGTGACACCGCCCCGACCATGGCGACCGCGACCAGCGCTTTGCAAAGATTGGAATGCATGTTGCTCTCCTCGGGTTATCGGCAATCCGTGTCGCCGGATTGCTGCGATCACTTTGTCGAGGGGCGGGTCCGCGGTAAATGAGCCTGACGGATCGCCTATGCGTGGGCGCAACAGCGGGTCGCTGGTCGGTAACCCCATGGGAGCAATGGGTTTTTTTTACTTGGCCGGGACGCCGTGGAACGATCCGTTGGTGCTACGACTGAAGTGCCGTTTCGGCATTGAAGCTTGTGACCTATGCATCTGGCGGAGTTGCCATTGACGAGATAGTGCGTCACAGCCCCGTGTCGCGCGTCGGCGATGGGTTGCGATCCGGCAAGTCTCCCATCTCAAGGGGCGCCGACATCAAAAGCCGGCCGAACGACGGGAAGCGGCTGTTCCGAATCTGCAAAGCCCAGCCACAATCGCCTTGGGCTTGCCGCGCGAAGGCACGCGAGTGAAATCGGCGCACCGTCCTGCGAGGTCAACGTGATCAACGACGCCGGCGCGATATCTTCGGCAGGGCCGTTCCTGTGAAGTCAGCGGCGTGTCACGGTGCGTATCCACCAAAATCGTCGACGTCAGCATGACAGACGCCAGCATACGAGCGCGAGGACGAGCGCAGCCCGATGTCATCCCTTCAGCTCGCGTTTGAGTTCATTGAAGAAACGCCAATCAGTTCCGTCTGCAATGATCTTGTTGGGGGCGCTCCTCATAAATCCGGCCTCGCGCAGCCGCAGCGAATAGAACCGGATCGTGTCCTCCGGGTCATAGTCCCGCCATTTGTTGTAGGGGACTTCCCTCAGCGTCTGGAGCGCATAGTCGTATCGGGCCGCAAAACCACCGTCGACCATGCGTCGCGCAGCGGTGGCGGGATTGTTGACGCAGAAATCGGTTGCCTTGAGCATCGCCCGCAGGACGCGTTTGGTTGCGACCGGGTTCTTGCCGATGAAGTCCCGGTTACCCCCCAGCATGCAACAAAAATACTGCGACCAAGGCCGGTCTACGGAGCTATTGACGATCACATGTCCGATGTTGCGGGCACGTAATTCCTGCGGGTCGGGTGGAAAGCCGAGGAACGCGTCGACCTTTCCTTGGGCAAAGAGTTCCATGGGCGGTATCGATGTACTCGTTATCCAACGGATGTCCTTGGCAGGATCAAGCCCGACATGGGCGGCCATGGTGGACAAGAACAGGTGTGGGGATGTACCCAACTCCGGTATGGCCACCGTCTTGCCCTTGAGGCTCGCGATGCTGCGGATGCCGTTGGACCCGAACAGCTCGAAACATCCGACGTGGATACCGGCAATAATCGTTATCCGTTCGCCGGCATCGATCGGGATCAGCGTCGACGGCGAGAACTGCAAGGTGAAGTCGATTTCGCCTCGCGCGAGCGCTTTCGATTGGCCAGCGCCAGCATCCGATGTCACATAATGAACCTCGGTAAAGCCCTCCAAAAGCAAGAGGTCCTCAACAACATATTGAGGCGCAATGCAGAGGGTGCGGTTCTTCGCGAGGCGGATGATAGTCGTTTCCGGCGGCGGTTCTTGACCAAACGAACGCGAGGGGCCGATGAGGCCCGCGGCGGCAGCTGCCGCGGCCGCGGCCAGGAAACGGCGGCGACTTTGTGCCATCGGCGTCATGTGTCTTCTTTCCGCTGAGTCATGAAAGCCCTGAATTTCATTTTATTCGATGATCGGTCATGACGTCCCATCGTCAGCCCTTCAACTCGCGTTTGAGCTCGTTGAGAAAGCGCCAGTCCGTGGCATCGGCAATGATCCTGTTGGGGCTTGACTTGATCATACCCGCTTCGCGTAGTCGAAGCGCGTAGAACCGAATGGTGTCTTCGGGGTCGTACTCCCGCCATTTTGTGTACGGGATTTCCTTCAATGCCTGCAACGCATAGTCATATCGTGGCGTAAATCCGCCATCGACCATGCGTTGCGCGACGCGCGCGGGCTCGCTGGCGCACAGGTCGGTGGCCTTGAGGATGGCGCGCAACACGCGCTTGGTCGCCACCGGATTCTTGCGGATGAAGTCCTTGTGGCCCGCCAGCATGCAGCAGAAGTACTGGGACCACGGGCGATCAGTGGAACTATTGACGATCACGCGGCCGATCCTGCGCGCACGCAATTCCTGCGGTTCAGGTGGAAAACCGAGGAACGCATCGATCTTTCCTTCGGCAAAAAGCTCCTTTGGCGCAACGGATGGACTCGTGACCCAATTGATATCCTTGACGGGGTCAAGCCCGACATGGGCGGCCATGGCGGCCAGGAAGACGTGCGGGGAACCGCCCAGCCCTTGCACCCCCACAGTCTTGCCCTTGAGGTCCACGATGCCGCGAATGCGCTCGTTTCCGAACAGTTCGAAGCATCCCGAATGCACTCCCGCGATGATTGAGATTGGTTCTCCGGAATCGATCGGGATCACCAGCGGAGCTGCGAAGTTCAGGCTGAAGTCCACCTCGCCGCGCGCAATCGCTCTTGATTGGCCAATACCCGCCTCTGTCATCACGTATTGGACTTCCGTAAAGCCTTCCAGGCGCAACAATTCCTCAGCGATATATTGGGGTGCGATGCAAGTGCCACTAACTTTCGAAAGGCGAACGGTTGTGGTTTCCGGGCGCGGTTCTTGTCCCAATAAACGCGAGGCGCCTATGAGGCCCGCGCCTCCGGCCGCCGCGAGCGTGGCAAGGAAGCGGCGTCGACTTTGTGCGATCTGCGTCATGTCTTCCTCCCTCAGGGTTAAAGAAAGCCCTTCACTCCATCCAATTTCGATTACCTCGCCACGACACGAGGGAGCGGATCGCGAGCTTCAACGCTATCAAGTTGAGCACTACGCGTAAGAAACTGCAATTGTCGGTCGCAGTATCATGCTGGCCGAGGTCATTCCGCCGGGCTTGCATCCCCGCAAGCCCGGCGGAAGGGTTGATCAGCGCGCGCCCGTTGTGGTCAGGGGCTGCATCGCGTTCTTCACGACATATTCGCCGATCTTGCGGCCCATGTCCTGGCCCACGCGGACCGAGAACCGGTAATGGAAGCCGGCCCAGATACGCGCATGCGAGACTTCGTCGTTGTAGGCACGGATGCTGGTCCAGCGGTGGGTCACGCCCGGCGCGGTCGGGCTGGTCATTGCGACTTGCGGAATGTCTGCCGTGCCCAGGGCCGCCTCGATGGCAGAGGCGATCGCACCACTGATGATGCAGTGTGCGCACGGATATTCCGGATGCATCGGCGTGTTGTCGATCGGTTGCCAGGTCGCGTCCCGTTCGGTCGCAGGATTGCCGTCGCTATCGCCATTGCGGATCGCGGTGATCGGACGCCAGAACTCGTAGCGGTACTTGGCTTCAAATACCGCAATGCCGGCGTCAGCCCCGGCCACGGCGGTCAATGCCATGAATCGGGCACTGTCGATCAGGCTCATTTTCTTGGCCGTCACGATTTGGCGCACGACCGGCTCGCTGCTCTGCGGTCCGGTGATGAGCCAGAAACGCCCGTCTTCGGTTTGCCGCGCCGAACGTTTGGTGCTGGTCTTGCTGCCGAAATCCTTGACCTCGTTGTAGTCGGTGGCCCACTCCTTGCTGTCGAGCGCGATCGGTGGCTCCGGCCGGAATTGCGACGCACTCGTGAGCGCGAATGGCTTGACGTTCGGCCATGTCGAGGAGACCGTGATCGGGGTCGGCACATAGACTCCGGGTTTCGTCTTGTATTGGTACGCATCAGGCGCATCCGCCCCATCGTTGTCGCGCACCTCCAGGATTTTTGCGGCGACCGCCTCGCCGAGCTTGATTCCCGCCGACTTCGCGTCGCTGTCCGGGATCGTGGCGAAGTAGGCCGCCATGTCGCCCTTGAAGTTTGCCTCCTGCGGATAGAGGCCGACCAGCACGGTGCCGGCGGCTGCGGCGGCAGCAGCTTCCTTGGATGTCGTCTGTGCGGCCGGAAGCTGAATGAGGTAGGGCCGGTAGCGGCGGTCGATCGAAT
>DATGVJ010000353.1:0-51275 GCA_035300505.1 Xanthobacteraceae bacterium | reverse complement strand
CGAGAACGCGCGCAACCTTGACAGGCTGCACCGTAGCAACATTGTTCTTCACCACGAAAACGAATGTACCCTGCTGGCTGACCTGGACGGCCTTCGGCGGAACCACCACGGCTTCCTCCGTGCGAAAGGTCAACTGCGTCGAAACCAGCGTTCCAGGCCACAAGAGTTCATCAGCATTTTGCATCGTAGCGCGAACAGGAACCGTTCCGGTGGTCGCGTCCACCGTGTTTTCGATCATCGTCACATCGCCCTCGGCAGCTCGCGTGTCGCCCGGAATGATCGCCTTGACGATGGCCGTCTTTTCGGTGAGGGCCCGGCGCAAATCCGGAAGATTGTGCTGTGGGAGCGGGAACGTGACGTAGACCGGCGCCACCTGAATAATGGTCGCAAGTGGTATGAGGTCGGCCTGGCGCGCGAAGTTGCCGACCTTTACGGCGGCCATACTGACGCGACCCGAGATCTGCGCACGGATAACGGTGTAATCGAGCTGGACCCGCAACAATTCAAGTTGCGCGGTTTGGGAATCGACCGTTCCGCGAAAGATATTGACCGCAGTCTTCGCATTATTGAGAGTCACCAGGGTGGTGGCGTTCTTTGCCGCCAGTTCGGCGTAGCGCTCGACGTCGCGCAGGTTCTGCTCAAGCTGCGCCTTGGCGGCTGAAAGGAGGCCCTCTGTTTGCTTGATCTGAGCCTCAATGGCGCGGCCATCGAGCGTAAATAACATATCGCCCTGCTTGACGATCGCCCCGTCCCTGAAATGTACTTGGGTGATCTCGCTGTCTACTCGTGTCTTGACAGCAACGCTGGCGATGGGCGTAACGTTGCCCAAAAGGTCGACGCGCACGGGCATGATCTTCTTCGCCGATACGACGACATCAACCGGTACGCCAGCGCCACCACCCTTTTTATTTCCGGCGTTCGGCGACTGGGCCACAGCGCTCTGAGGGGCCCAGTCGTTCCATTTATACGCTGCCGCCGCCACCCCAGCGGCGATTACAATTACCGTCGCCAGCACTACGTTCCGTTTTTTCATGCTGATGTAGGGCCAAGTCCAGAAACCAAGCCCCTCAACTCCTTTTGTTTCCTGCGCCCCTAAAATTCAGCCATGCATTTTCTGCACGTTTGTTAATAAATATAGCATGACAGCAATGTGTATGCATCTCCAGTTTTTGAATTATATAGGATAAATTGCCTACAACAACTGTCATTGCGTATAAAGACCAAAGGCTTGGCCTGCTATACTAAAGGTCAGTCACGATTTCTGGGCCCATTTATGCAGATTGCCACGTGGAACGTTAATTCCATCAAACAGAGGATGCCTAACCTATTGGCTTGGTTAAAGGAATGCCAACCGGACATCGTATGCCTGCAGGAAACAAAATGCGTCTACGACGCTTTCCCGCGGCTGGAGATCGAGAGCGCCGGCTACAATGTTGCAGTGCACGGCCAGAAGAGCTTCAACGGCGTGGCCATTCTTTCAAAAGTTCCGTTGGACGAAGTGACACCTCGGCTTCCGGGCGGCGACGATGACGAGCAAGCCCGGTTCCTCGAAGCGGTGGTTTCAACCAAGACCGGTGCGCTGCGCGTAGCCTCGATCTATCTACCCAACGGAAACCCGCCGGACACTGAAAAATATCCTTACAAAATCAAATGGATGGACCGTCTCATCCGCTATGCTGAGGCACGCCTTGCGCTGGAAGAGCCGCTGGTGCTGGCGGGCGACTACAACGTAATCCCGGCACCGATCGACGCCAGGCGCCCGGAGGCTTGGGTCAACGATGCCCTGTTTCTGCCGCCGACGCGCGAGCGCTTTCGCACGCTTTGCAACCTTGGGCTTACGGAAGCCATTCGTGCCGGGTCTGACCAGGGCGACTTATACACATTCTGGGACTATCAAGCCGGCGCCTGGCCCAAGAATGACGGTATACGGATCGACCATCTCTTGCTTTCACCGCAGGCAGCCGACCGGCTCGTCGGCGCCCGGATCGATCGTCATGTCCGCGCATGGGAAAAGCCTTCGGACCATGTGCCGGTCGTCATCGAACTGGACATCGAACTCTAATTGCCGCGCCTGATGCGCGCCCCGGGCGCAATGCAGCGCGACGCCTGTCTTGGCGTCGTGGTGCAGTGCCCGCGACACGCGACCCACCCAGTTATTCCGCGACGGGCACTCACTCGCCCTTGATATTTGCGGCCCTGATGAGCGGTACCCATTTTTCACTGTCGGACCGCTGCAGGGCCCTCAGCGTCTGTGGCGTCTGCTGCGCGCGCGGAAAAATTTCCTGTCCGAACTCCGCGAGCCGCGTACGCACGCCAGCATCGGCCAAAGCCTCAATCGCCGCGGCATTGAGCCGGCTGACGATCGGCTGGGGGGTGCCCTGCGGCGCGTAGAGGGCGAACCAGTTGGACAGGTGGAAGCCCGCAAGCCCCGCTTCGTCGACAGTCGGGATCTGAGGCGCCGACGCGAGACGGCTCTTTTCCGCGACCGCCAGGGCCTTGATTTTGCCAGCCTGCATTTGCGGAATTATCGTGACCGGAGAATCGATCACCATGTCGATCTGCCCTGCAACCAAATCCTGCATGGCCGGGCCAGAACCGCGATAGGGCACGTATTGGAAATTGGTGCCGGTAAGATTCTGGAAGAGAACCGCGCCAACATGCGGCGGGCTGCCGGCACCCGCGTGGCCCACGGATGCCTTGCCAGGGTTGGCTTTGAGCCAGGCGATCAATTCACCGAGATTGTTTGCCGGCAAGTCTCTCTTGACCGCGATGAGGTGCGGCGTGGTCGACAACAGCGTGATCGGCTCGAATGCCGTCGCGGTATCATATGGCAATGTATAAATAACGGGGTTCACCACATGAGTGCCCCACAAGCCGACCAGGATCGTATAGCCATCGGGCGTCGCGCGCGCGACCCGGCCGGCACCGAGGCTGCCCCCGGCACCCGCCACGTTTTCAACAGTGACGGTTTGACCGAGCGGCCCACGCATGGCCTCGGCCATAATGCGCCCAACCGCATCCGACGGGCCGCCGGCCGCAAACGGCACGACCAGTGTAATCGGCCGCGACGGATAGGTTTGCGCCCTGGCGACAAGCGACGCAGCCGGCAACACCACCGCACCCGCAACACCGCCTGCGGCGAGGTGGAGAAATTGTCGGCGCGGGAGTTTCAACTTCATCTCACGAATCCCGAATTACGAGAACCCGATCCAGCGCCCACCCCAAGCCACGCCAAACCACAAGCTGAGAGATACGACGGCGGTCACGCGTCCAATCCCAGCCCGATCGGGCGTCAGGCCCGTTTGCACGACGCGACGGCGAAACGTGAACATGAAGACGAGGGCCAGAAATAAACATGACATCTTCACCCAGAATGCCGGACTGTAGTAACACTTGATCGATTCGGACATGAACAAAGAAATGCCCGACGCGAGCATCAAGGCCACTCCGCCAAGCAACCAGGGCTGAACGCTGTCGGAAAGTTGCGCGGGCGGCTGTCTGCTCAAGCCTGCGCCCAAGAGGCGCAAATCAACGAGCAGCACGGCACCCAATGTCAGACCGAAGCCGACGAGATGGAAGGCTTCGATCAACGGGAATATCCAGGTCGACTCGCGTATCGTCTGGCCGAACGATGTATCGTAGCACCACTGGAAGAACGGGAGGAAGTCCATCAGTACACCGATGCCGTGGGGTCGCAACTGGTAAGGAAATTGATGAGCCAAGGTTGCGGCTGCCGGTCGCAGTCGAACCAGTTATAGGCGATCATCCGGCCGGAAAATACGATGCCTATCCAAAGAGCGAGCGAAATGCCGCCAGCGATCCTGGCCGACTTCGGCGTCACGCCCTTGTCTTCGGATGCGGCGACACTTGGGTAAACTCGCGAGTGAAAATACCATACGTTCAGGCCGGCCAGGACGAGCATGACCATTTTGACCCGAAAGAAAATACTCTGATAGGAACGCAGCGGGATCGCGAAGACCAAGAGTGTCCCCGTAATCACCATGATGGCGAATCCCACCTTCGCCCAGGGCAGCACGCGGCGAATAAAATCGGAAACCGGTACGCCGCGCAGGGTCCAACCCAGCAGGCGCAGGTCAATCATGATCATCAGGCCAAAGAACAGGACCAGTGTCCAGACATGCACCGATTCGACAAGAGGATAAGCGTATTGCGATTCATGGAGATCCACGCTCCAAGGCAATTCCGACAGCCATGAAAAAAAATCGATAGGATACATTCCGCCCCCAAGAAAGTACGCAACGGCGGACCACCGCAGCCGAGGTTGAAGGGATACCGAGTTACGTGAGACGCTACGACGAAACCTGGGAACGGTCCGTCCGTACCTAGCCCGTTCCCGGGTTTAGCACTAAAGCGCGCGACCGCGCTTTCAGCGCTTCAACCCGGGTTACGGAAGCCCATAGCTTTTTAACTGAGTTTACTGAGCGCCTGTCGAACTCCTCCAACGAGCTTTCTGGCGCACGTGACCTCAGTTTCTTCCAGGCTGCAACTCGTAGGGCGCGCCCGTTCCCGACGAGCCAAGGAACAGCTTCTTTCCATCCGGCAACGTAAGATCGCGACCGTTGGCGCGGCGCGTTCCGTCCTTTGCCTGGTACCCGTCGACCACGATCTCAAGCCCCACCGGCAACGTTTCACGCGTGAAGCCGCGCCGGAAAAGCACGTTCGGGGTGCCGGCTTCGATCGCCCAGCCTTCCGACGACCCATCGTCCTTCGTGACCGCGATGTGCAGCCAGGTATGGGGATTGACCCATTCCATCTTGGTGATCTTTCCCTTGAAGTTCACCGGCTTGTTGGAGTCGAACTCGGCCGCGAATGCATGGTGCGCCAGCGCGGAAGACGCCCATCCCGACATCGCAAGACCCGTAACGGCTACTGCTATGGCAAGTTTCGTTCGCATCATCTATCTCCTGTTGGTTCCAAAACCAGATCAGACCTTCACATCTTCAGCATTCCCAGACTCATTCGGCGGCCCGATACCATTCGAATTCTGACATCGGGCGCCGTTCATTCTAACGACTGTACCACTGATAGAAGGCGTCGCCCGGCGGCACCTTGCGCGTGACGTCGATGATCATCGTCTCTCCTTCCCAGCGCTTGACCAACGGCTCCTTGCGAAGATGGCCGTACATGAATTCTTCGGCGAATTCGTTGCAGCGGAATTCAAGAAGCTGCATGTTCGGCTCCATGCGGCGGTAGATCGGCATCGCGATGCGCCATGGCCGCGCGAACACCTCGGGGTCCTCGATCGTCACGTCGTATTGAATGACGTCGGGTGTCGTCTGCGTGAAGCGCTCGGTCAGCTTCAACTTGTCGCTGTGATAATTGCCAGCACGGTCGAACCAGGCGCGATCGTTGAAATTCGTCACGTCGACGACCAGCGTATCGCCCTCCCAGCGACCGACCGAATGGCCCATCCAGGTATCGTCGGGCGGACCTTCGACCTTGTCCATGTGGATCGTGCGCGCCGTATTCGTGAACGAATACGCGAAGTGGATCTTGTTGGTGCTCTGCGTGATCTGGAACGGGTGCGGCATATACATCGCTCGCGGCAGGCCCGGCAGATAACACTTGAGTTCCGGATCACGGTCGATCCAATTGTCCGCGTTCTCCTTCTTCTTAGCCAGCGCCTCCGGCTTGTAAGGGATCTGGCCATCGCCCTGGACGACGCCAAGCGATCCGGGCACCGCGCCTGCGGCGCCAAGCGCCACAACTGCAGCAGCCGGCACGCGCGCATAGTCATATGGGTAGACGCCTTGCTGCGTGACGGCCGCGGGACGTGCCGCATGTGCCTGCAGATCCCAGTTGGCCTCGTTGTTGGCCTGCCAAATGCCGCTGAAATTCGGCTTGCCCTCAACGCGGACGGGCCGTTGCACCTGGCCCTGGCCCGTTGTCTGTGTAATGGACGCCGTAACGACTGCGCCGAGAACGGCCGCCGAAATGGCGACCGTAATCATCGAAAGTGACAAGCGGTCGCGCATGATTTGTCTCCCTCTGTTTTGACGTTTGTTATTAGAACCAAGTCTATTACTGGAACGGATCGTCTTCAACGCCCACAAAATCGGTGGCGTTGTCTTTGGTAGCGGGATGTGGACCCCGCCCTTCCGCAAAGGCCGCCTCCTCGGCACGCGAGCCGAGCAGCAAGCCCGGGTGGCCATAGTTTCCTTCATGGCACCGGGGTTCATAGTAAAGTCGGTTTGCCTCGTTGCTCTGCAGGATGAAGTCCTGCTTGGCGGTCCAGGCCTTCGTCCACACGGTTGGGTCTTCAGCGGTGACGGCGTATTCGAGCGTAGTGGGTCCGGTTCGGGTCCAGCGCTCGACCAGATGCAGGTTCTCGCGCGAGCCTTGATAATCGGTCTTCGGGCTGAAGTTCGTTACGTCGACGACGAGCGTATCACCCTCCCAGCGGCCACGCGAATCGCCGTACCATTGGCGGATCGAGGCCGGCAGGTGCGGACGTCCGTCCATGATGATGTTGCGCTGCCAACCCTGGCCCTGCCCAACGTCGTAGAAGATCGAGATACCGCCAGGCGTCTGCACAATCCGGCGGAAGCTGCCGGTCGCCGCACCGAATTCGGGCAGACCGAGCGTCAAACAGCGATCCGGCAATGCGCCATCCTCCGGACCGTCATGGCGATTGATACGCACCGTGTTGTAGCGCGGCGCTGCATCATTGCGTCGCGGCGCCGGCGTCGGATCGTACTTGCCCCCGGCGCACGCAATCGACTTGTTCTTGCAGGTCTCCGTCGACTGCAACAATGCCAGTCGGAAGTCCCGGTCGGCGGCAGCCGCCTTCTCTGCCTCCGGAGTCATCGCAGGCAGCCTGCCATTGAGGGGATCCACGATCAGCGATGTGCGGGTGCCGGTGCGCTTCATCGACGTGAATACGGCGTTGTAGGCGCCGGCGACGTCGAGTTCGGTTCCACGCTCCACGCGCCTGTCACGGCGCATCAGCGCCAGCCGCTGCCTGTCCAATTCGTCCCGCTGGGCCTGGGTGTAGAATTCCTGGGTTCCATACCGGGGGGAACGCTGTAGCGGCGTGTCCGATTCGTCCGTCCAGATGCCCTGCAGGTCCGGTTCGCCCCAAGCCGTCTTCAACGGAGCCGTTTTCAACGGAGCCGTTTGCAAGGCTTGGTCCAACTGCGCATTTGCGACCGTTACGTCCGTCGCCATGAAAACGATAAGTGCCGACAAGAAAACGATAAGTGCCGACAACGTGGCGACCGATGCTCCGACCGACTTGAAAAGCCGAATAAGCATCCCATACCTCCCGCTGGCCACCGCCAGCCTGCTGCCAAAAGCCAAGCCCGGGACGCATTCCCGACCAAGGCGGGACCAAGTTGCTAGGTCAACCATTATTGAATAGGTCCTGACCGCTTGTCCAGTATCGAAGAATTTAAGTTTTCTAGCGTGGGCGTCGATAGCGTCACCATGATGCTTGAGGTATAGTTGAATGTTGGCGGGCCGATCATTAAGAGGTTGACGTCATGTTATATAAGTTCATCGTCCCTTTCACGGTGTTGTTCATGGTCGCCTACGCTAGTGAATCGAGAGCAGACTGCACAACAAATTGCACGAACTGGAACCAGGGAGGCCCGATGCTTCGTGGCTCCGGCAAGGTTATAACTCAGACGAGACAGGTCGCAAAATTCAATGCTGTCTCGGTTGTTTCAGGCGGCAGTGTACAGATCGAGCGGACCGGCACCGCCGGCGTAAGCGTGAGTGCAGACGACAACCTGATTTCGTTGTTTACCACCGAGGTCAAAGGCAGCACGCTTTACCTCGCTTTTGCGCAAGGCAAGAGCTTTCACGGTACCAATCCTGTCTACCGGATTACCGTCGCCGATCTGCAGTCGGTCGAGGTCACGGGAGCGGGCGATGTCACCGCCAGCAAGTTGGACGAAGACCGATTGTCACTATCCCTGCCCGGTTCTGGGAGCCTGCGCATCTCCGGCAAGGCCAATGACTTCTCAGTCGATATCAAGGGGTCCGGCGATATTGCGGCGCGGGACCTGACGACCCGCCGCGCCAAAGTCTCGATCGGTGGCTCCGGCAGCGTCGACGTGAATGCGTCGGAACAACTCGATGTCACCATCAGTGGCGCCGGCAGCGTGTCCTACGCGGGCTCTCCCAAGATCACACAAAGAATTACCGGCGCGGGCGCCGTCATGCGGAAATAGCGACCGGCGGCACCGGCGCAAAACGCAAGCTACGTAAGCCCCAAGTACTTAAGCCCCCAAGCTACTTAAGCCATGTGCGCGGGTCGCATTGATGAAGATCGCGCCGATGGCCTAGCGTGCTGTGTCATTCAAAATGAAGGGGTTCTTTGTAGGGGCGGGTTTGAAACCCGCCCCTACGAAATCAGAGGTCTTGCATCCCTTCAATTTGATTGAAGCGAGTAACTACGGCGCCTTGGAAACGAGGTAGGCCGCGATCGAGATCATGTCGTCGTCGGTGAGTTTATCGACGACAGCTTTCATCAATGGCGTCATGGCGCCGGCGCGCGTGCCGGTCTTGATGTCATTGAGCTGGCGATAGACATACATCGGCGAACGCCCGACGATCGCAGGAATGTCACCGAGGCCTTTGAGTTCGGCGCCATGGCAGATCGTACAGGTGATCGTCTTTCCGCCGCCACCGGTCATCACCAGCGTTTCGCCCTTCTTGATGCTGCCCGTCGGCACATGCGCCACGAACCCGACGCGCGGATCACGGCTCTCCGCGCTGTGATCGCTCTGCGGCAATTCGATGATACGATTGCCGATCGGCTCCGTGCCGCCGTGTTCGACCGGGAACCGCATGGCGCCGTTGCCGAGATAGGATTTCGGCACCGTATCGGTTTCAACGACTTTGTACCAGACCGGCGCCTTGAGCGATCCGAAGTATTCGGCTGCCGCCTTGAAATCGGCTTCGCCCAAAGCCTTCGCGATCGGGATCATCGATGTGGCGCGCGCGCCCTTGCGCACGCCGCTCTTCATCTCTTCCATCTGCCGGATGAAGTAGCCCATCGGGAGCCCGGCAATGCCGGCTGATTCCGGATGCCCGCCCCCGCTGGTGAGGTGGCAGAGCGCACAAGCGCGCGCATTGGCTTCCTTGCGGCCATGCATCACGATTTCGGGCATCGGCCCGTGATCCTGCGGATACCAATCCGGCGGATTGAAGCCGTCGTCGATCTGCGCCTGGGTGTAGCTCTTGGTGCTGCCCGGCAACGTCAACAGCTTGGCATTGTCCGGCGGCTTCGGGGGCGGATTCACCGGATAGGCCCATTCGGGCAGCGACTGTGCGTGAACAGGCGCAGTCAGGAATCCGAGCAGCGCAAGTGGTAGTGAAAGTGCGATCACGGCCTTCATGGCAATTCTCCTAGGGTGTAAGCCAACAAAGATGCAAGCTTACGACGGTTCCGTGTGTCAAAGAAAGCGTCCGGCATGGGTAAGAGTTACACACTTTTGACTGCAGCGTTGCCATCTGTCTGAGGTGATGGCATGATGGCGACACCATGAATGCACGAACGCAGATCACGATGGACCCGGACATGCAGCGGCGCGCCCATGCAAAGGCGGCCGAGCTTGGCATTTCCTTCGCCGAATACGTTCGTCGTCTCGTCGCTCAAGATGTCGGGGAACCGAAACCGAGAGTCGACGTTTCTGCGATCTTCGATCTCGGCGAATCGGACGAGCCGACCGACATTGCACGCAACAAGGATAAAATGATCGGTGACGCCCTTTTGCAGGATCATCTGCGCAAGACACGTAATATCTCCGGCCGTCCCAAGTCCAACCGGCGCTACGCCAATAAGAAAAGCCGGTGAGCGTTTTTGTCGACACGTCGGTCTGGTTCGCGGCCATCAACAGGCGCGATCGGCACAATGAGTTCGCAAAGAAAATCTTATCGTCAATCGCCGGGCCCGTTTTGACGGATTACGTTCTTGTCGAGACCTGGGGATTGATCAACAACAAGCTCCATCATGAGGCCGCAGAACAATTCTGGCAACAAATCAGGGCCGGCATTGCCGAACTGAAGAATGTGACTCCGAACGATCTCGAAACTGCTTGGGGGATTGGAGAAGCGTTTGCCGACCAGGAGTTTTCAATCGTCGACCGAACCAGCTTTGCCGTGATGGAGAGACTCCGTATCACGGAGGTCGCAAGCTTCGACTACGACTTCGCCATTTATCGCTACGGTCGCAATCGCGATCGTGCATTCAAGATATTGAAGTAGCTTCGATAAAGCGATCTTGCATTCAGCCGGGCCACGCCCGCTCGTGAGGAGGAGACGGATCATCTCCAGTCCTCCTTCCAGGATTTTCCTCGTTTGACTTTTGTCGCCGGGGTTCTTCCCTGCGCCTTCTTGAACGTGACCAGCGGGCGGAAGGTTGCCACCACACGCGCCAGACCAAACTCCACGAGATCGGTAATGACGTGGTCGATGTTTTTGTAGGCCTCCGGCGCTTCTTCAACGAGCAGGTCGCGGTCCTCGCAGACCACGACACCGCCGAAGGGATTGCGCTCCAACCGTGCCACATCCGACTTCTTGGCACGCACACGACCGTGCATCGAGGCGCGGTCATACTTGCGGCCTGCACCGTGGGCGAGCGATGCCAGCGTTTCCGCCCGCGCGGCTGCCAGTGGTTCCACCAGATACGACAGTGTCCCGCGCGATCCCGGCACCGGCACCAGACCACGATCGGAAGCCGCCGCACCCTTGCGATGCAGCGCCAGGTCCGGCCCGCCTTCGGCTGGAACAAGCTCGATCATGTTATGGGCAAGATCCACAACAGGCCGCAGATCGGTTTGCGCAGCATCGGCCGCACGCTCAGCTATCACGCGGCGGTTGAGCGCAGCCCAGCGGACGGCGTGATCGTGCGACACCATGTACGCACGCCCCGCATCGCTGGCCGCATCCAACGTCGGCTCACCACCTCGGAGATGCTGCTGCAGGATGGAGAACCCCAAGCCGCGCGATCCGGAATGGATCAGCATGTACGCACTGTCGCGATTCAATCCCGCACGCGCCGCCGCTTCCGGCGCGACGATTTCTTCGACAGCCTGGATTTCGCAGAAGTGGTTGCCGCCGCCAATGCTGCCCAACGATACGTCGAACGCCGAGATGCCAAGCCCATCAGCAGCAAGCCTGTTGGTGGTGTCACCTTGCCACTGCTGATCAAGGATGTGCAGGCGGTCGGCCAGGCGGTCGAGCCGCAGTTTGCGGACGGCGATATCGAGCTCGAACAGGCCCATGCCGCAGCCGATGTCCGAGCCGACAAACTGCGGATAAACGCAATCCGACAAGATTGCGCAGCCTACGGGGCCGTACTTGCCAGGATGCAAATCCGGCATGGCGGCAACGGCTTGAATACCAGGAAGTGCCGAAACCTGTTCGAGCTGGCGCGTGGCATTGCCCTCGATCCAGGATTTGGACGAGGCGAAGACGTGGACCGGCGCGCGGCCGTCCACCTTGGGAGAAGTGCCCATTTGGTAATGCTTTCAGGGAGACGAGGATATTCGGCACACGCAGTTCAGCGTTCACGGCCAAACGCGTGTGCGATATGCCCAAGCTGCGCCGCTAACGCACGCGCTCTTAGGCGATGCCCGCTGCGGGGCGGCGAGACATAACGGTCATCGAGCCTTCTCCCAACATGATCAAGCTTGCGAACGCAAGCGACCTGCCGCTCACGTAAGCCAGCACTGCAAAAATTGCAAGTGTCCGTTTTCGAAGTACCCGTGTTTACTGCAACGGGTCTAGGACTTCGGCCTGTGCAGTGGACCGGATGTGTTACTATTGCGCCAGCGGGTCCTCCAGAATCTCGGCATTCACGAAATTCGCCGTGTTGTCCGTGGCTGCAGGATCGGGACCGCGTCCCTGCGCAAAGGCGGCATCTTCCGTGCGTCGTCCACGCAGCAGGCCCGGCAGACCGTAGTTGCCTTCGAGGCAGCGCGGCTCGGTATAGATGCGGTTTTCCTCATTGCTCTGCTGCGCGAATTCCTCCTTGAGGGTCCACGGCCGCGTCCACACTGTCGGGTCTTCGACCGTGACCTCGTAGGCGAGCGTCCTTGGACCGGTGCGGGTCCAGCGTTCGACCAGGTGCAGATTCTCGCGCGATCCAAAAACATCGGTTTTTGCACTGAAGTTGGTCACGTCGACCACGAGCGTGTCGCCCTCCCAACGGCCGCGCGAGTCGCCGAACCACTGACGGATGTTGGCCGGCAGGTGCGGGCTGCCGTCCATGACGATGTTGCGTTGCCACCCTTGGCCCTGACCGACGTCGTAGAAGATCGAGATGCCGCCCGGCGTCTGTACGATCCGGCGGAAGCTGCCGGTATTGCCGCCAAACACAATCGGTCCGCCGGTCAGGCAGCGCTCCGCCAACGAGCTGTCTTCCGGATAGTCGTTGCGATTCATGCGTGCGGTATTGTAGCGCGGAGGGGTTTCCGCGCGCCGCGGCGAAGTCGTTGGAATATAGGCCCCGCCGGCACAGGCCGGCATCTTGTTCTTGCAGGTGTCGGTCGATTGCACCATCGCGACGCGAAATTCCCGATCGGTCGCCGCCGCCTTCTGAGCCTCCGGCGTCAGCGGAGGAAGCCGGCCGTTGGGCGGATCGACAACTCGCGATGTGCGCGCGCCGGTGCGCTTCAAGGAAAAGAATGCCGCGCCATTATAGCCGTTGTTGACGTTCTGCTCGGTCGCGCGCCGGTTGACTATGTCCAAGCGCACGCGGTCCAGCTCGGTGCGTTGCTCGTCGGTGAAAAACTCTTGATTCCCAAATTTGGCAGAACGTTGCAGGGGCGTATCAAATTCGTTGGTCCAAATCCCCTGCAGATCCGGCTCGCCCCAAGCCGTCTTCAACGGAGCAGTCTGAGCCGTTTTCAATGCCGCGTCCGAAACCGTCGGAGCCTGAGCAGAGCTTCCGGTGACAAACACTGAAATGGCACCGCCGACAGCGGCGGCAGCAATGGCAGCAGTTACGGTCAATCGTGAGAAGCGGTCGGCCATGACGATCTCCTTCCTTGAAACGTGTTGCTTGTGACGAGATTCTCCGATCAATGCTGACTACCCTTATTTGGGTTTCGCCAAGTATAGCGCAATTTGAATGGCACGGGAACCACCAACACCACCGATGATCTTGCGTGGCGTATCAGCTCCCACGTTATCGCCTCCACCCGTTCGGTCATTCCTGTGTTGGCATACCATTCTGCACTGCACCATAGAGCTTATCCATGAACACAGCTCATGCCGAGTTATTACTGCCCTTCGAAGCAAGGGAATATCGCAGGGAGAAAAGGCGTACCGCTCGTGCACTGATCTGAAATGAGCGTGAGCGATCCCAATACCAAAAAAATCATGCCTGCGATGAATGCAGCAAATATGCTCAGTTGTACTGCAGTGGCAAGACGGTCGCTCATTGAAGCAGTCAAGAGAAAACGCCGCATTTTGTCAAATACTCCACGCGCCATCATGTCTGGTCAAGGACCAGATGTCTGGTCGAGGTCCAGTCGGATTGGAAAACCTCGCTTTGGTTTTTGGGGTCGGCAAAACTGGTATTGCCTGCGCCGTTGAGCTTACCTATGAACACAGCTACCTTATTTTTAGTTTCCAAAGGAATTTTCGCAATGACGACGGTCGACGTTACGGGGCAGCTGGCGCACTACATGGCGGAGGCGCGCGCCATGCGTCTCCCGCCCCATGTCGCCCAGGAAGGCAAGCATCGCATCCTGGACACAATCGCCGCAATCGTCTCGGGCTCACATCTCCAAGCGGGAGAAATGGCCATACGCTACGCGCGGGCGCAGGGCGGGGTTGCGGAAGCGTCGGTCCTGACGACCGACATCAGAACATCCGCCGTGAATGCCGCGCTGGCCAACGGCATGTTCGCGCACGCCGACGAAACTGACGACTTCGAGCCGGTGACCAAGGCCCATCCCGGCAGCCATGTCGTGCCCGCGGCGCTGGCGATGGCCGAGCGCGAGGGCAGATCAGGGCCTGACCTGCTCGCTGGGGTTACGCTCGGCTACGACGTCTGCTGCCGCTTCCTGATGGCGCTCGGCCCGGACCTCGTGCGCGGCAGCCATCGCAGCGCCGAGGGTACGAGTTCGACCATGGGTGCCACGGCGGCCGCGGCCTCACTGGCGGGGCTCGACGAAAAGGCCATGCGCTTCGCACTATCGTATGGGGCGCAGCAGGTTTCCGGCATATGGAGCTGGGTACGCGACGATGGACACGTTGAAAAGGCGTTCGACTTCTCCGGCATGGGCGCGCGCAACGGCGTGACCGCGGCGATCATGGCGCAGATGGGATTTAGCGGGGTGCGGGACGTGTTCGACGGCGAGCACAACGCGCTCATCGCGCTCTCATCCGCACCGAAGCCGGAGGAATTGGTTGCCGGGCTGGGCAGCCGCTTCTTTGTCACCGAAACCGCCATCAAGCCCTTCTCGGTCGGCTATCCCATCCAGGCTCCTCTGGATGCGTTCCTCACGCTCCATCGCGAACACAAGCTGAGTGTCGACAACGTGGAGCGGATCGTCGTGAAGCTCCCGGAGGATGGCGCCTGCATCGTCAATGACCGCAAAATGCCGGACGTCAACTGTCAGCACGTCATCGCGCTCGCACTGGTCGAGGGCACCGTTTCTTTCGAAGACAGCCACTCGTATGAGCGGATGAAGGATGCGAAGGTGCTCGCCGCGAAGCAGCGCGTGCAACTCATCGCCGATCGAGGGCTGATGGACCCGCAAGCGCCACGCAGCGGGCTCGTGGAGGTGACGCTGCGCAACGGCCAGACCGTAAGTCACTTCACGCGTCATGCTCCGGGCACGAAGGAGAACCCGATGACGACCGAGCGGGTGAACGAAAAGGCGCGGTCCCTGATGACGCCGGTGCTGGGCGCCGAGCGGACAGAGGAAGTCATTCGGCGGGTAAACGCATTGGAAGCGCTCAAGGACGTGCGCGAGCTGCGGCCGTTCCTGGCGGGCTGACCCACCTCACCGTCATACCAAGCAAGAACGACAGCAAGACCGTCCAACGGCTTATTGATTGGCCGTCCCGTGCGTTTTAGAAATCCGGCTTGTTCGCAACCGGTATCTCGAAGAACTGTTGATTGTTCTCCCCACAAATTTGCTCGCTCATTGGCTGCTGAACACGATCGTAGCGCTGCGTCACATGCCACGGCGCGTTGAACGCATCCGGGTCGTCGAACGTGATGTCCACTTGCATCGCCTTGCCGCCGTCAACGAGTCTAAAGCGTTCGACGACGTGCAGTTTTTCGGAATGTGGCGTACGGAAATTATCGACGAACGTCTTGTCATTCAACGCGATTGTATCGACCACCAGCGTGTCGCCTTCGTAGCGGCCGACCGATTCGCCGTACCAGGACGACTTCGGATTGGCGGAGTGCGGCACGTCGAGATAGACGCGCCGGACCTGCTGGTCGTTCGAATATATCATTACGACTTCTTTCGGGGTTTGGACGAAGTAAAGCGGCTGGAAGCCGTAGAGATGAAATCCGGGAACACCGGCCGGCATGCAGAACGAATGCGGCGTAAAGGCGTACTTGCCAGCCAGCACTTCCGCATTGTCCTTCTTCATGCGCTCGACGACCCAGGGCTTTAGAATTGCAGCGTCGGCAAGATCGGCAATAAAATAGGTTGGCTGCTTCCCGGTTCGGACAGCCTCTTGATTGCTGACCCGCGGATGGGCGGGATCGTTGCGCAGGGGACTTGTTGCCCCGGGAACGATGGAAAAATTTACGTTGAAAGTCAGCCACCCGACATTGTTCGACGAGAAATCCGGCGGCGCAGCCTTTTGTTGCGCCGCCGCCTGTACCATTGGGGCTATCGCCATCCCCGCCAGCAGGATGCCGGCTGCAACTAGCTTTTCTCTCAAGGTGAACAAGGACATCGTTCCATCTCCTACCGTTTTGCTGCTCCAGCTCCGGTCAAGATCTTGCCCTGTAGCGCCGATGCATCTTGGCTATCGGGTTGGCTGTCCGGCCAATGCCCGAAAATTGTCAACGGCCGCTCTGCCGCACAGCATAAGATACAATTATTTCATTGGCCACGAATATTTCTGCATTTGGACCAGCGCGCAATCCAAGCTACTATTGCAACGTGCAGGTGCCCCTGTCGACGCTTGCAGGACGATACCAAGGAGGACATCGTGCGCGAGAGGTTCTCAGGCTCGATCATAACGCTCGTCATTTCGGTGGCTTTCATTTCGGTGGCAGTCATTGCCGCGACCATCACGCGGACGGCCGCTCAGGCGCCAGTACCGTCTGCCACGGCGCCAGTGTCGGCCGAGTCGCTGCAAACCGCTCCGTTGCAAACGGCTCCGTTGCAAACGGCTCTGTTACAAACAACTTGGGGCGAACCCGACCTGCAGGGCATCTGGACCGACGAAAGCGAAACGCCGCTGCAGCGGCCCGCCAAGTATGCGGCCCAGGAATTTTTCACCATGGCGCAGCGAGCCGAATTGGATGAAGCGCGGGCGGCGTTGCTCGGCCGAGACGGGCGCGCGGAGCGCGGGTCCGAGAATGACGTTGCCAACGGCTACAACTCGGCCTTCTGGTCGTGGAAGCGCATCGGCACGCGCACATCGCTTATTATCGATCCGCGCAATGGCCGGATACCGCCGCTGACGCCAGCGGCTCAAAATATGGCTGCGGCCGAGCGGGAATTCCGTCTCGCTTTGTTGCAAGCGACCGAAACATGCAAGACCAAGATGGCGACATGTCGCGGCGGGACATACAATCCGATGCCATCGCCGAGAAGCGCCGAACCGCATCCGCGCTACAGCACCGCGCGCATGAATCGCAACGACGGTCCGGAGGACAGTTCGTTGGCCGAACGCTGCCTGACCGGCGGATTGCCCGAGTTTGGAACACCCACTGGGAGCTTTCGCCGGATCGTGCAGACGCCGGGCGGCATCTCCATCTTCTATGACGTGGGTCAAGGCCAAGGGTGGCAACGCAACATCGTCATGGACGGACGGCCACACTTGCCGGCCAATGTCCGCCAATGGTATGGCGACCCGCGTGGCCGCTGGGAGGGCAATACGCTCGTTATCGACGTGACGAACTTCAGTCCAAAGACGGATTATCAGGGCTCACGCGAGAACTTGCATCTGGTCGAGCGCTGGACGCGGACCGGGCCGGCCACGTTTGAATATGTCGTGACCATCGAAGACCCGACCGTGTGGACCGAGGCCTGGACCGTCCGCCAAGAATTCACCAAGCAGAGCGACCAAGCGAACAGACTTTACTACGAGCCGCGCTGCATCGAAGGAAACTTTGGCCTGCCAGGGCTCCTGCATGGACGGCGGATGGAGGACTTCGCGTTTGCGAATGGACGGGGTCCTGATCCGGCAACCAGGGACAATACGCACGGCAGTTTTGTCCTTGATGGAGATCCATTGCGGTAATGGCGACTACACCACACCGACTGCCCGCGGTAAGGTGATCGATGAACCGCCGGGAGAATCTTTCATGCTGACCCTGCCCAAACACAATCGCTACGAATACTCCGTCATTAACGAGCGCAAGGACTATTCCTGGCCGGGCGGAAAACGGCTCGCCTTTTGCGTAACGACGAACATCGAGGTCTACGCCTATCGCCGCGGCACCGGCTGGGATCCGGCCAAGAAGGGCGAGCCCCAACAGCAACGCAATTACTCCTGGCGCGACTACGGCAACCGGGTCGGCATCTGGCGTTTGTTCGATCTGTTCGAGCAGTTGAAATTGCCTGCGGCGCACAACATCAACTCCCTCCTGTACGAATATTACCCCCAGATTTGCGACCGCATACGACAGCGCGGCGACGAGGTTGTCGGCCATGGACGCACCAATGCCGAGCGCCAGGGTGACTTGTGGGAAGACGACGAGCGCCGTTTGATCGATGACGCGACGCGCGAGATCACGCGACGCGAGGGCCATCCACCCAAAGGGTGGATGGGACCGGCGGCATCTGAAAGCAACATCACGCCGGATTTATTGAAAGAAGCCGGCTACACCTACGTCATGGATTGGCCCGCCGACGATCAGCCATTTTGGCTCAAGACCCGTTCGGGCCCAATCCTCACGGTCCCCTACCCTGCAGAACTCAACGATTCAGCGGCCATCATCCATCGCGAAGGCACCGCGCGGGATTTTGCCGACATGATCGTCGATGGGTTTGATGAAATGATCGAACAGTGCCTCGCGCAGCCGCTGGTCATAACGATTTCGCTGCATCCCTTCGTGATGGGGCAACCATTCCGGTTGCCGGCATTGCGCAAGGCGCTCATGCATTGCGTCGAGCACGTGCAGCGCGATCGGGTCTGGTGGACTACACCGGGTGCAGTCGCGGATTTTTGCTATGCGCTTCCTCCCGGGATCATCCCCGGCGAGGGACCGAGGACATTGTAGGGGCCTTGTAGCCCGGATGAGCCAGATCGCGTTCTTCACGCGAGATGCGACATGCGGGGACCGGTAACCCCGGATATCGCGCCCCGATCATGCGCGTAAACGCGCTGATGAGGGGCGCTCATCCGGGCTACGATCCTTAACCTAACGCCAAGGAGGCCCGCCCCTACGCACAACACCGATCTCTTCAATTGAATGAATCAGACGACTCGGCACACATCACGGCGGCTTTGGACCATTCCTGACATACCAGTCGAGTATTTGCTCGCCGGTCCAAAACAACACGTCGCTTTTCTGACGCATTTTCTCGACGACGCGGCGGAAATATTTGGTCCGGTGAGCGGCGCCCGTGATGTAGGGATGGATCGCGATTCCCATGACGCGAGCCGAGCCCTCGGCGTCGGCATAGATCTGCTCGAACTGGTCGATGCAGCGATCGTAGAATTCCGAAGCCGGGTGCTGATGCATCAACATGATCGCGATGTCGTTGCATTCCTGCGTATAAGGCATGCTGACGATCGGTCGCCCTCGCGTCTTGAGCCAAACCGGCTGGTCGTCGAGCACCCAATCGGACACATAGCCATAGCCCTCCTCCGCGAGGATATCGGGCGTTTCCCATGTCTCGGTCAATCCGGGGCCGAGCCAGCCGCGCGGCCGGGCGCCCGTCGCTTTGCCGATGACTTCCGCGGTCTTGCGGATATCTTCGCGCTCGTCCGGCACGTTCTGCATGTTGACCTGGGTAAAACCATGCCCGACGAATTCCCATTTGCGCTCGATGGCGGCTTGCACGATCTCCGGATAGGCAGCGAGAGCGCTGCCGTTGATGTTCATCACGCCCGGAATTTTGAACTCGTCGTATACTTTGAGCATCCGCCAGAACCCGACCCGGTTGCCGTATTCATGCCAGCACCAGTTTGGAATATCCGGGATTGCCGTGCTCCCGGCCGGCGGCGTAATAAGGGTGCGCGGCAGCCGTTTCGTCGGGTCCCATTGCTCGACATTGATGATGATCCACACCACCATCCGGGCTCCATCCGGAAGCTTCAGCGGCGCACGCTGCGTTATCGCGGAATACTCAAGTCGCTCGGATGGATGCATGCCGAATACCTTAACCCTCGCCTTGAGCCCCATGCTCGACGTGAGAACATCGCTTCAGTCCAGGCTGACGCCGCTCGCCTTGATGGTTGCCGCCCACTTCTCAATCTCGCTGTCGACGAATCGCTTGAGGTAGTCCGGAGATCTGCGTTCGGGAGCCACAACGGTCACGCCGACGCCTTTCAGCCGCTCCTGGACGGAAGACGTGTTCATGGTTTCCACGGCGGCCGCGTGGAGCTTGGCAACGACCGGCGTGGGCGTGCCCTTGGGCAGAAAGAAGCCACTCCAGAAGTAAGAGTCGAATTCGGTGAGGCCCTGCTCGTGCGCGCTTGAGAGGTTTGGCATCAGCGGCGAGCGGTTGCGCGTCATGATGGCGAGCGCCTTCATGGTGTTGCTGCCGAGTTGGGGCATTGCGGCAGCCGCAAGCGCGCAAAAGTAATCAATTCGGCCTGCGATCAAATCCTGCATGGCCGGCGGCGAGCCGCGATATGGAACGTGGGTGATTTCAACGCCGATCGCCGCATTGAGCTGCGCACAGGCGAGATGGGAACCGGACCCGACGCCCGCAGAGCCATACTGCATTTTCGCATGGTTCTCCTTCGCATAGGCAATGAACGCTTGCAGATTACCGACCGGCAAATCGTTTCGCGCAAGCAGGATCAACGGTTGCTCGACCACCAGCGCGACCGGCGCAAAATCCGTTGCGGCGTTATAGAGCGGTCTTTTGTAGAGCGTTTGATTCTGTGCGAACGTATCGATGCCGCCGAGCACAAACTGATAGCCGTCGGGTGCCGCCTTCGCCACGCGAGAGGCACCGGTCATTCCGCCGGCGCCGCCGACGTTTTCGATAATCACCTGTTGACCCAGCACTTCGGAAAGGCGAGCGCCCAGAATTCGCGCGACCGTATCGGAGGCGCTGCCGGCCGCGAACGGAACCACCAAGGTCACCGGCCGGGTCGGCCAGTTCTGTGCCGTTGCGGTCCCGGTTGTGGCAGCGATCACTGCGACGGCGGCAAACATTTTAGTGATGAACATGACTCTCCTCCACGGCAGGATCGACGCGAATTTGCCACGTCACGCGCTGGCAGCCGACCCAGGCTACCTCAGTCTCGCCGAGATGTGAAAGGGGGCACGAATCGTTCACGAGCCACAAACACGGCACATATTACGAACTGCCGACAGGCGCCATTCAAAGCTCTGTTCAAAACGCGCGAAATCTGGCAATTGAGAAGGCACAGGAAGACCTCGGTACCCTAATCAAGCGCGCGCTTGACGGGGAGGACATTGTCATCGAATCGGACAGCCGCAAGGTAAGGCTCGCCCCGGTCGATGCGGAAGCAGCATACCCATCTTGACGGTCGCTATCGAGGGGACAGCGGACCAAGAACCACGCGGATCGGAAACGGGTTCAGGCCAAAATCGCGCTTGGCTCGAAGCTCAAAAAGGTGGAGCGTAGCCGGCTGGAACACTCCACTTTCACGCAGTTCACTTGGAAGAACTGCAGTACTTAGGGAGTGGACGTGTCCTGCGGCCGCAGGTTCCGAAAGTGGCGCCCGACCGGGCCGCTTTACATTGTGCCAATGTATGAAAGGTGCAACTTGTGCCACTCTCTCCTCTGAGGCACCAGGTCCCGCATTGCGCTTGCGCCGGGGCGCTTAGGAGCAGAACTCCGAGAAGAGTTAATGTTAACGCGATCGCTGCTCTCATGGCCATTTTCTCCCAATGGTTTCCGTCCCCTCAATTACTCTATGATTCGAGTCTGAAATAGTCAATCGCTCACGCTGAGAACCGGCGTAGACAGCTAAGCGCGAAGTCTGAGCCGACTACGAACGGACGGCCAAGATATTTCGGGTTTTCGTAAACTCTCTGGCACAGCGGTTCATCGACTGCGCCCACAATGTCGCGCAGGCGCTCGCGAACAACGCGCTCGTGACCCAGTCGATTGTGAAAAATGAATTTGAAAAAAACCCGCCGACGGCATGTCCGCTACACGTTGCAATGATCGGGATCTTAGCATTTCCCGATGGCAGCTCCACACTAAACTACCTCACCGCTTCGGCCGATGCCATGATGGACGGGAGAACGGAGTGAACCGCTCCCCCGCATAAACATCCGTTCCGATCAGAGCGCGAAGACGTAGAGCACGGTCGAGTGGCGCTGGTCCTTGAGTTCTGGTGTGTTGACGAGCTTGGCCTTGGCCGAAGCGCTTGGCCCCGCCGCGATCGCGATATATTGCTTTCCACCAACCTCGAAGGTCATCGGCGGCGCGGAGAAGCCGGAGCCGACATTGATCTTCCAGAGTTGTTCGAGCGTAATGTCGTCAAACGCCGCGACGGTGCCGTCCATCAGCCCGAGGAAGACGAGCCCGCCGCCGGTCGCAAGCGTGCCGCTGTAGTTCGGATATTGCAGGTGCACGCTTTTTTTCACCTCGCCGGTCACCGGATCGATAGCGGTCAGGTTGCTCTCGTAGCGGTCGTCGGTCTTGTAGGCGCCGCCATTCCAGCCTCTGTCCTTGCTGTGCTTGGCGGTATCGATGGAGACGTCAGAGCACGCCGTCATCGCCGGGATGTATGTCAACTTGGTCTGCGGACTGTAGGACGAAGGCCAAAAATTGTTACCGCCGGCGATCGACGGACATACCTTCTTGGTGGGTTCGCGTGGGTTCTGATTTGCCAGCGTCGAATAGGTCTGAATGTCCTTGTTGGGATCGTAATCGAGCGGCTTGCCGGTCTTCTGGTCGATACCTTTGGTCCAGTTGATGTTGTCCATGTACGGCTTGGCGCTGACCATGGCGCCGTTGGCCCGCTCCATCGTGTAGAAGAAGCCGTTGCGAGCGGAATGCGTGAGCAGCTTACGCTGTTGGCCGTCGACCACGCCTTCGATCATGATGTGAGTGCCGACCTCGTCGTAATCCCACATGTCGCCGGGCGTGAATTGAAAATACCAATTCATCTTGCCGCTGTCGGGGTCCCATGAGATCGCACTGTTGGTGAAGAGGTTGTCGCCCGGCCGGTAGGTTGGATCGAACATCGGCACCGGGTTGCCAGTGCCCCAGACGGTCTGGTTGGTTTCGGGGTCATAGGTGCCGGTCACCCAGACTGCGCCGCCACCCGTCTGCCAGGCATTGTTATTGCCCTTCCACGTCTCGCTGCCCGGCTCGCCTGGTGCCGGGATCGTGTACTTCTGCCACAGCCGTTTGCCGGTCGCGGCATCAAGCCCCGCCATCCAGTCACGCACGCCCTGATCGCCGTTCGCCGCGCCAAGAATGATCTTGTCCTTGATGGCAAGCGGCGCGGAGGTGAGGATGACTTCAGGTGTGTCGGCAAATGAGGATTCCCAAACGATCTTGCCGGTCTCTTTGTCGGTGGCGATGATCCGCGGCGGGGCATCGGCGGCTGTGACCACCAGATTGCCCCATAACGCGGCGCCGCGATTGCGCGCCTGGCGTGGCTGCTTGGGGTCCATGCGCCAGACGATGCGGCCAACATTCCCCGCAGTGCCATCGATCTTGTACAGCACGCCCCAGGAATCGGTGATGTAGATGAACCCGCCTTCGGCGAGCGGAGTTGCGTGGATGAATTCATTGCCGGAGCCGCCGCCGAGCGGCACAGCATAGGCGAGCTTGAGGTCCTTGATGTTACCCTTGTTGATCCGTGCCAATGGCGAATAGCGCTGGCCGTTGTAAGTGCGGTGATTCATCAGCCAGTTCTGCGGCTCCTTGTCCGCATTGATCAGCCGATCCGGTGTGACGTCGGCTGCCAATGCGGGCGATGTCACAACGAGCATGCTGCATGCGAGCAAGGCATTTCGGATCGAACACGTGAGGCGTGTCTTGGGTCGTGTCATGATGTCCTCCCATTTATAAATTCACGTTATGGGCAGTCTATCCCTGCCGAACCGGCATGGGAACGGCCTTATGTCGAGACGCGCACCGGCGGCCGACGTTGCGAAATACGTGCCGCGCGGTTACTGGATTTCGGCTCTCGCGCCAAAGAGGCAATCGGCCGGAATGAAATGCAAGCGGATATGGGCTGGCGGACAACCCTATGGCCTATTCGCCAGCGGTAATACCCGAAAGCCCTCGGATTAGCGGCTCGATGAACAACGCTGCTTGCAACCTAGCACGTTTGAGGAAGCCCTCTTCAGGCGACTCAAGACACTGGCGTTAGCTGACTCCGCGCAATTTGTTGTAAAGTGCGAATGCCCGCTCCGCGACCTTCGTATTGATTGTCTCGAAGGTCAATTCCGGTTGCGGGAACGCTGAGTTCGGAAATACGACATATAGCACATTCTCATCAACGCTTGAGTTTCGCGTGCGCAAGCAAAAGCCGTTTCCGTCGCGTCGCGAGCAGGGGTCAGGACATCCGCTTTGCTGTAACGCCTCATGCACCCGAATCGATGCCTCCCCTATCTTATTGAAAGGCCCAAGGTCGGCACAGATGGCAGCCGTGATCTTGTCCTTGAAAATAACGACCGCAACGTCACCAATTGCTACCGCGGGATCAAACGTTCTAGGCGAATGCGGCGCGGCTTGCGGCACCACGATGTATGGCACAATCTCCGAAGGCAGACCGTTACCGTTGGCGAAATGCAAGGTGGTGTCCAACTGGCCAGGGCCGGGATCAAGCTGAGTGCCATCGCGACGACCCGGGCCGGCGGCGGGGCCATCGGCATCGATCGACATCTTCGCACTCCAGAAGATCGCTCCCCGGAAACTGATGCCCCCCGGAAATCGCAATAGCGCCTTGCATTTGCTTGGATCCCTGTTGGCGGGCCGATTGTCGAAATCGTCAAAACGCCTCTTGGCCGCCGGAGCAAAGTCGACAGCAATATCAAACGGGACACCTTCAAGCTGGCGCCTCGACAAGGGCGGCGGATTAAAAGCCATTTGAACCTCCACTTGATCTTTAGCTGTTCGCATTCCCGGATGAGCGGATGGTTTCTTCCGCCAACTCGAAGTGCATGCTGTCTACAGAGTTGCCGGAAAATCCTGCGCCCCAATACCATCCGTGCCGGTTGAAAATCGGTGCAAGCATAAGCACGCCGCGATGGGTCTTAGGCTTGCCTTGTGGCACCACGTCCCTGCCAAAAAACAAATCAATGGCAGCCCCCCAACTATGATTCGAAAATGAATTCGCGTTATTGCGCCTATGGCGCACGCAAAGCATCCCCTCTGTCTTTGCGGCAGCGACCACCTCAGGCATCGTTGCCCGCGCCTCGTCGAAGACTGCCTTGAGGGCGGCCACTGCAATGTCGAGACCGCTCACTCGAAACGGTCCGACGTCGACATTGAATTTGATCCTCCTGGCGAAACGGCCGGTGGGACTACTGCAGTTTCGGGTCTTGTTACCGGGCACACCGAGCAATGAGAGCATGGTCTCTTCAAGAGCCGAGTGAAGGCCCACATTGAACGTATTGCCGGGTGGGATCGAGACCACATCGGCAAGACCAGCGGTATCCACTTCCACCGCATCAGCTTCGGCGGCAGCAGCGAGCGCGCTCGCAACTTCCTCCGGTCGCGCCGCGTCCGGCTCCCCGGCCGCCTTCCTGGCCACCCTCTTATTAGCGGGTTTCTTTTTGGCGACCGATTTCACTTTCGATGTGGATTTCTTCTTTTTGGCGACACGTGGCTGAGAACTTTTTTTCTTCGACTTCATCCCTTTGCGCGCCATCGAATGTCCCTCCATAATGTGCACTGCTGCCGCAGTGTCGCGCGAACCATATCCAGTAATTGAAACGGGAATTCACCAACAACTCAAGAAAGTTTGAACATCTCGTTCATGCAAGCTCACTTTAGTGGGTAGCGGCGAGACTTCTCCAATCATCCATTAGGCCTATTTGGCCCATACCGAAGTCCTGGTTTGCTTCGGGATTCAAGGAGTTCGAGCAGTGCAAAGATGCCAAGAATCGAGGCAGGAAGCATTCTGTCCATTTACCGAGGTGCCGGTGACGCAAGCCCCTTAAGAGACATCGGGATTCGACCAACATGCCGTATGGCCCCAGCCAGCCAGCCATTGATTTTCCCGATCTCACGCGCGGATTCGATAATGCAATACGCAGCCACTATCGTGCCGTTGCCGCCGTAGCAGGCACGTTTTTGTCGAGCCACTCGATGATCACCTGCGCGATGGCGTCGCTGTTTCTTTCCATCATCATCATGTGGCCGTTTCCGCGCAGCCCAATATCGGCCAATTTCACGAAGGCGACGTCCACACCGGCCTGCTTGAGGTAACCCACCGTGCAATGATTGTAGGGAGCGTAGAAGGATGCCTCGGCCGCCAGGTAGAGTATCGGACGGTCTCCGACCGCGACCAGCTTGCGCGCCGGTTCCTTCTGCCGCCAGCACTTCACCACATCGGGCGCCTCGGCTCTATCCTGCTGCACGAATGCAAGCGGGCTTTCAGGCGTGACCGCCGGCGCGTAGCTCATCGGGTTGTCTGCCAGTCCATATCTTTTCAGCCTCGGATCGTCGCGAAAGATTTCGCTGCCGGCGACCGCAGTGGCATTGCCGAAATCCATGCCAAAGCGCGCGGCGCCGGGCACGACCACGTCATGAACCGGCGGTCCGGAAGGCTCGGCGGCAACGATTGCTTTGACGAGCGCCGGACGTGCCTGGGCCAGCGGCCAGCCGTACTGTCCGGATTGAGAATGAACCAGGACGATCGACGGGCCGATGCGGTCGAGCAGAGCCGCGAACGCCTCGACATTCATCTTCGACTGCATTTCGCGGTTGTCCATCGAAGGAACGTTCGAGGCAAAATAATTGTCGAAGGCCGCATCGCCAGGTTGCGCATTGCCCGGCCACTGCGTGTGCAATTTCGCCTGCGGCCACAAATTGTATCTCTCGCTCGTGGAGAAGCGCTGCATCGCGTATTCTCGCGTCTGCGTTCGGGAAGCACCATAGACGTCAACGATATAGGCCGATCGTCCGCGCGCGACCTGGTCGACGACGTACACCGCGTAACCACGGCGCAGAAAATAGATCGCCCAGCCATCGCGGCCGTCCGGCGTGCTGATCCATCCGCTTCCCGTCTGGCTGCCGCCGTGAATCATGACGATCGGGTAGGGATGCGTCTGCGGTTGCGGAATCTGGTATTGGACGAACGCTTGGCCCACCATCGGCATGTCGCCGTTCTTCTCGACGTATTTGCCGCCGATGTAGAAATTGCCCTGCTTGGTAATCGTCACGGGGGCGTCGGCCGCGCGGGCGGCGCCGGAATCCAAACAGGAAACGGCCAGGAGCGCGGCCAGAATTTTGGCAGCGGCCGGCGCGCTCGATCCTGCGACTTTCGTTGGGCGATGATGTTGCATGACGTCTCACTCCCGAATTTTGATTTGGCGTTGTCTCAAAATTCTTCAACCAAACTTGCTCACTCCGGCTTCATGGCCGCAAACTTCACCACCCTGCCCCACTTGTCGGTTTCATCCAAGATGAGCTTGCCGAAGCCGGCGGGCGAGAGCGCAAGCGCCGTGCCGCCCAATTCGGCGAGCCGTGCCTTGAGCCGCGGGTCGGCGAGGCCCGCATTGATCTCATTGTTGAGTTTATCAACGATCTCAGCCGGCGTATTCCGAGGCGCACCAATCCCCAGCCACCCGCTCGCTTCGTAACCGGGTAAAAATTCTCCTACGGTCGAAATGCCGGGCAGGATCTCCAATCGCGCCGAACTTGTAATCGCAAGCGGGCGAAGCCTGCCAGACTTGATGAGTTCAATCGATGCGGCAGTGGTGACGATCGCGACCTGCACCTGTCCGCCAACGACATCGGTGAGCGCGGGCGGCGCGCCGCGATAAGGCACATGCTGCATGCTCGCCCCGGTCATCATCTTGAGCAGTTCACCGCCGACATGGCCGGGGCTGCCGATGCCGGCTGATCCGAAGCTGACCTTGCCGGGATTGCCTTTGGCGTAGGCGATGAATTCGGGGACAGTCGTTGCCGGAAACGACGGATTGAGCGCCATAACGTGGGGCGTGAGCGTGATGCTCGCAACCGGCGTAATATCCTGGATGAAGTTGAAACCAAGTTTTTCGAAGAGCGTCGCATTGACGCTGTTGGACGAGGTGGCCAGCAGGAGCGTGTAGCCATCGGGCGGTGCCCGAACGACAGCTTCGGTCGCGATATTGGAGGCGCCGCCCGATCGATTCTCCACGACGAACTGCTGGCCGAGCCGCTCGGATAGCCATTGCGCCATGAGGCGCGCGACGATGTCGGGCGCGCTGCCGGGCACAAAGCCGCAGATGATGCGCACCGGCCGCGAAGGATAAGTCTGCGCCCACGCCAAATGCGTCATGGCCGGAAGCGCGGCTGCGCTTGCTGCCAGATACAAACACGTACGGCGAGACAATTTCGCTTTTGCCATGTGTCCGCTTTCCTGGACCGGAGCGCAGAGTAGCAAAAGCCCCCTGAAAGCGGAACTCCAAACGAGGAGCCATCGTTGGAGCGAGCCTTGTAGCCCGCCATTAGGGCGTTCACGCCCGTCTGCGACGGGCTATCGAGCTATCTGCGCGTCGCAAGACGCGCAGATGCCTAATGCGGGTCATTGCGGCATGGCACGAGCCCCGGATTACGCGCCTTAACCGCGCAAGCGCGGTTGCGGCCCTCCATCCGGGCTACGATCCGGATGGTGCTAGCGCCGACGCGGCTTGACGATATCTTCCAGGAACTTGCCGGCCAGTGCGCGCTCGTCCATCGTCGCCTGCGCCATGGCGCTCTTGTAGGAGTCTGAAATCCACGCTTCGTCGGCACGCGCGCCTTCCTTGGCGACGGTCAGCCAAGCCAATCCGAGTGGCGCCTGGCGTGCAACCCCCTGGCCTTTGAACAGCATGTTGCCGAGCATTGCTTGCGCACGCCGCAATCCCTTGTCGGCCGCATTCTTGAACCAGCGTGCTGCCTGCCTGCCATCTTTGGCGAGTCCGGTGCCGTGAAGATAGAGTGTCGCCAATTGATATTGCGCCTCAGCGTCACCGTAGACCGAGGCCGCGATCTGGAACATCTCGCGCGCCATTACGGGGTCGGGCTTTACGTAAGTTTCCGGGATGCCCTCGAGATAAAAGTGTCCCAAGGCCAGGAATGCACTCGCCACCAAACGCGCCTGCTGGGTACCTGGGATAGGTGGATTTTCCGCATGCGTTCTGGTCAGATTCTTGAAATATTCAAACGACCGCAGCTTGTTCTGGTCGACGCCGTCACCATCGGCATACATCCGGCCGAGCTTCCAGATCGCAAACGGTTCGCCCTCCCTGGCGGCATATTCGAATGCCTGCAACGCCTGCTCGGAGCGCCCTTCGCGCAGCGCCTGGGTTCCGGACCGGATGGCGTCAGCGGGGGCGCGTTTGGCTACCCCAGCCGGTATACCTGCTGGCACTACTGCGGGAGGCCGCGCCACTCCTGGACCGCCCGTAGGCGACATTGTGCCAACCGCCGGCGGGGCTGCGACACGCCGACCGGGATCGAGGGATTGCAAGGCCGGCCCGCGCGGAGGATCGACGGTTGGTGTACCGTCAAAGCCCGACGCCGGTCCCCAAGCGAATACCACGCCAAAGGCCAAACCGATCACGACAATACTGACTAGGACCCTAGATGTCCGCATAACACTTTTTCTCAACTGCGCCACCGGGATGGGTGACCGCGCCTTCGCGCGCCGCTCCCACCTGTTGTGCGTATTTCCACAAATAACCTGACGTCGATTCCGATTTTCTCGCCTTCCAGGTTTTAGCCCGCGCCGCGAGTTCAGCCTTCGTTACGTTGACATCAAGGGTGCCGTTCTGGGCGTCGAGTTCGATGATGTCACCGTCGCGTATCAGGGCAATCGGTCCGCCAACAGCTGCTTCAGGTCCGACATGACCGACGCAAAAGCCTCGCGTCGCACCCGAGAAACGACCATCGGTAATCAGAGCCACCTTGCCGCCCATGCCCTGGCCATAGAGGGCCGCGGTCGTGGACAGCATTTCGCGCATTCCCGGGCCACCCTTGGGCCCTTCGTAGCGAATTACGAGGACATCGCCTTCTTTGTACTTTTTCTTCTTCACGGCTTCGAAGCACGCTTCCTCGCCGTCAAAGCATCGCGCCGGGCCGGTGAATTGCAAGTCCGACATGCCCGCAACCTTAACGATCGCGCCTTCCGGTGCGAGGTTGCCCTTGAGACCGACAACTCCCCCGGTCTTGGATAGCGGCTTGTTGGCCGGAACAACCACGTCCTGGGCGCTGTTCCACTTCACCCGCTTGAGATTCTCCGCCACGGTGCGTCCGGTTACGGTCATACAATCACCGTGCAGGAAACCGTGGTCGAGCAAAGTCTTCATCAGCAGTGGGACACCACCAGCTTCAAACATGTCTTTGGCGACATAACGGCCGCCCGGTTTCAAATCAGCGATATATGGTGTTTTTTTGAAGATTTCGGCCACATCGAACAGGTCGAATTTGAGGCCGCATTCATGGGCGATCGCTGGCAGGTGCAGCGCAGCATTGGTCGACCCCCCGGAGGCCGCAACGACCGCCGCCGCGTTTTCGAGCGCCTTGAGCGTCACGATATCGCGAGGGCGCAAATTTGTCTTGATCAGGTCGACGATCTGCTCGCCAGCCGTCATGCAGAACGCGTCGCGAATCTCGTAGGGTGCTGGGGCGCCTGCCGAATACGGCAGGGCAAGACCAATCGCTTCCGACACTGTCGCCATCGTATTGGCGGTGAACTGGGCACCGCAGGCGCCGGCCGACGGACAAGCGTTGCGCTCCAGCGTGTCGAGATCGTCGTTGGACATCTGCCCGACCGAATGCTTCCCGACCGCCTCAAAAACGTCTTGAACCGTGACCGGCTGGCCCTTGAACGTGCCGGGCAGGATCGAACCGCCATAGACGAAGATCGACGGCACATTGAGGCGGCACATCGCCATCATCATGCCGGGCAGAGACTTGTCGCAGCCCGCAATACCGACGAGCGCATCATAGGCATGGCCGCGCATCGTCAACTCAACGGAATCGGCGATCACTTCGCGCGACGGCAAAGAGGACTTCATCCCCTCGTGACCCATCGCAATCCCGTCGGTGACGGTGATGGTGCAGAACTCTCGCGGCGTGCCCCCGCCTGCGGCAACGCCCTTTTTTACGGCTTGTGCCTGGCGCATCAACGCAATATTGCAGGGCGCTGCCTCGTTCCAGCAGCTCGCGACGCCGACGAAGGGCTGGTGGATCTGGTCACGCGTGAGGCCCATCGCGTAATAGTAGGACCGATGCGGGGCGCGCTCGGGACCTTCGGTCACGTGCCGGCTGGGCAGCCTCGCCTTAAGGTTCGTTTTCGCGTCCACTTACTTTGCGCCCCTTGCCCGGCACCCGAGTCACAAACCAAAAAAGTGACAATCCACAAGGCCGGTACTTTGCTATCGCTAGCGGATTGGATTTCTAGACATCCTATGGCTAAATCTGGGCAGGTGGGGGTTCTCCCGTGGGTCCTCTGCAAATGTTCTTAAAGTGTTGCTTTCTAGACACAGTATTAACCAAAAACTAAGTGTTTTCGTCAGGAAATACCTTACAAAATCGCCAAAAATCGTGCGCAATGTTGAATTTGCCGTTACTCGACCGAAGTTTCTTTTCTCGTCCCGTCCAAGACGTCGCTCCCGACCTGGTTGGAGGGACCCTATTCTGTGGAAAAACTGGCGGTATAATTGTAGAGGTCGAGGCATACCACCATACCGAGCCCGCGGCACATAGTTATGGTGGACGTACGGAACGCAACGCCGTCATGTTCGGTGTGCCGGGAGTAGCGTATGTGTACCGCTCGTACGGCATTCATTGGTGCTTCAATGTGGTCTGCGAGCCGGATGGCAGCGCCAGCGCCGTGCTGGTTCGCGCGTTGCAGCCAACTGCTGGAATCGCAGCCATGAGGCGACGCCGCGGCGTGGCCGATGAGCGGCAGTTGTGCTCAGGGCCGGGGCGATTGTGCCAGGCGCTTGGAATTACCCATGACCACAATGGGCTCGCGGTAGATCGTGCCCCATTCGCGATCTTTGGCCGCATCGGCGAAGCCGAAATTGTCAGCGGTCCACGCATCGGCCTGACCAAGGCGGTCGACCTGCCCTGGCGTTTCGGGCTTGCGGGATCAAGGTATTTGAGCCGGCCGTTTGCCGGGCGGGCCGCGTAGAGCGGAATAGCCACAAGGGCGCGTCACCGTTCTACCAACTTGCCCGCGCATTCCGCCAAACCGTCGGGGTGGCGGAATTCGCCGCGCCGCTTGCGCCAAGATGGCGCGCGGCGCGACTATTCCGCCGTACGATCGCGTCTCTATTTCTTGAAATACCTCGCATCCGGGGCCGCCTGGTCTTTCTTGGTCGGCATCAGAAATCCGTCCCCACTGATGAAATAATCCTCCGTGCCGACGCGCACATGCGAATTGCCTTCAGGGCAAATATACTCGTGCCAAATGGGTTTGGGATCTGGGCCGCGACGGTAGTTCTTCGTGACGGTCCAGGGTCGCGTCAAGGCATTGTCAATGGTCGTGATTTCGTCGCGCAACAGGTTGCGATCGTTGCGGTCGACATAAAGCCGCTCCTTGATCACACTCTGGTTGTCGGCGTGCAACGGGATGCCGGTGGAGTCATAGACGCGCGGGCCCTTGAAATGCCGCGTCTCGATTTCAAGTACGTCGAAGCGGCCATCTGCATCTTCATCGACCCATCGGCCGATCGAATAACCGACAAAGGTGGACTCGGCGGCGGACGGCCATGCGCGTCCGTCCGTGTAGATACGACGCGTATGTTCGAGATGGTCGATCAGGATGTAGGTAATGTCCTGCGTGATGATGATCTCGAACGGCTCATAGGCCGACATGGCGCGCGGCATGCCGTTGGGCGTGCAAACATGCGTCGTATCCATGCCATGTCCGCCGGCAGCCTGGTCCCGGATGTTGGCTTCGAATATGGCCTGATACTCCGCCGTGAGCGGCGCGCCCTGTCCGCGGCCGGGCGGCTTGGCCGGGTCATGCGGGGGCTGGCCGACGGCGCCCGGAACCGGTGCCCGGCGCCATTGGCCCGTGAGGTTAGGGTATTTTCCAAGATCGAGTATTTGCGCCACGGATGGAGGAATCCAAACGAAGAGCAGGAGCGCAACGCAAGCGAACACCGGACGGAGACATTTCATGGGCGCCTCGAAAGTAATGCAGATTGGAACCCGGCTTGGAGACCGTAGCCTGTGTTGGGGCAATTGCGAACCGGAAATCAACGTCAACACGGGCACGTCGACACGGGCACATTGTCGAGATCAAGCACTCCCGACCGCGATCACGCGACCGCCGCATGCACCTGCGCGGTGTCGAAATATTCGTAGAACTCGACCGCCTTGCCGCCCTCGAAGCGCCAGGCATCGGCTTTCGGCGTTGATGCCACCTTGCCGGTTTTCCGGTTCCGAAAGGAGCAGAAGCCCAGCATGACGACGCGGTCTCCTTGCGCCACCAAATGATCGACGCGGTATTCGATCATTTCCCAGTCGCAATTGAGCCCGTCGAAATATTTGGCAAGTTCGCTACGCGCAGAATAGTTGCCGAGATACGAAGCCTCCGGCACGGCGCCCCGGGCAATCGAACCGAAGCAGATATTCTCCGCGCAGATCGACATCCAATGATCGACGCTGCCCTCTCTGCTCTCGTGCCAGAGGCGATAGGCTTGCGTGAGCACGGCAACGTTCGCGGTTTCAGACATGGTGTCCCCCTGGTGACGTCAATATAGCAAATGGTGGCGCATCACGGGCGATGTTGCAACCCGGGCGAGAGGCGACGGCCTGACATGCTCGGGGAACAACCCCGATCCGGCCATCGCGCAATGGCTGTTCCGCCCAGGGCTCGCTCCATTATCGTAAGGCGCAATCGCTTTATTGCGCCAACCCCGTGGGAGACGTCGATCCACAGCATCAAGGCGCATGGACATCCCACAAGCTAATTCGCCGTTCCCCCCAACGCCGCTGCACTTGCGCGATCACCTCTTTGGGCGTGCCCAGAATGCGCGCGATGGCGCTTTGGGTTTCCGCGCCGCTCATCGGGTCGATGTCGGAATTCATCTTCTGGGCTTCGCCCAAGAATTCAGGATCCCGCATCGTGGCATCGAAGGCGCGGCGCAACAGCGCGACGCGATCTTCCCGAACGCCGGGCGGCGCCGCAAACGGCCGCGCCACCGAAACGGCGAGCGACATGAAATTCGCGATGGCTTCCTTCCGGGGATCGCCGGCGACGAGATAGGTACTGTTGGCGTGACCGTCGAGTTCGCCGCGTTGCATGGCAAGATTGATCTGGCCGCTGCCGTTGTAGCCCTGGATGATCTTGAAGTGCGTGCCGAGCAGCGCATTGTAGAGCGTCGGTCCGACGACCGTGGCCGAGCCCGCCCCGGTGGCGCCGACGGTGACATCGCGCGCCATCGCCTCAGCCAAGGTCTTCACCTTCGCACCCCACGTCACTTAACGTTGTTCGATTGACTGAAATTGCCGAGCCATTTGAATGCGCCGAGTGATGTGAGCATGGAAGAGCGGTGAGAGAGACCAGTGCCAGGCCATCCATGCACTTTCACCAATTTGAAGAAATCGACGAGTTTGAAGTCATGATGAGACTCCGTACCAATTTGAATGGCTAACAGGGCCGGCCTCGCTGGCAATAAGTTAACCACTGGCCCCCTATTCTCCCCATCGGCCGGATAAAATTCAAGAAGTTTAGCTGATACCGGATTGGCGCTAACCTGGAGACAACCAGCGGGGTTACTCCGTTACCGGACAATAGTAGGATGCCGGACAGCGAGGTGACAATTCACACGAAGGAGCCTGCGATCACGTATAAGACGATGCTAATGAGACGATGCCAAAAATTATACGTATACTTGAGGTGCCCTCCGCGCTTTGAAATGCTCGATTGACCCTTCGTTCGATCCGCGAGCCGCTTATCGGCTTCCGTTGTGGGGCGCCGGCGTGGCGAGCGGACTCATCGGGAAAGCGCTGCACCTGGCTCAGCCGCTTGTCGCCGACGATGACGCGATTGCTCCCACGCTTGCGCAGGCGGCTGTCGCCAAGGCCAATGTTCAAAGCGTGAGCGCTTTGATCGATTCCGGCGCCACTACATTGCTCTGGGGGGATTTACGGCGCGATCTCGCCTCCCGTCTTGGAGCCGGTCTGAGGCGGCGCACTTCGCCGGTGCCCGTATTGCTCGCTCCTGCGAATTACGGCGGCCTTGGCTTCAACGATTTCGCGCAGACCTATGAATGGGAAGCATTCGATCAGCGCGGCGATCGGCTGCTGCTCATCTTGCCTGGCGAAGCACACGAGCTTGCACGTCGGCTGACCGCCGGGACAGGACGGCCCCCTTTGGTTCTGGCGGAAACGGCTGGAGAACTTGAACGACCGGCGCTAAGGCCGATCACGGTGTTCTTCAATGGCGTCGATGGACTCCAAGTCATCAATCTCAATCTCGACAATTGGCCACATTCACGCGGTCTTCGCGCGACCATTGATGCAGCGAAGGAGATCATCTCACGCAGGGCGGCCCCGCCTGCATCTATGCACAATCCGCTTCTTGAACTTGCCCGGCGGGCGCTGGGCGCCGCTGTATCGATCTGTGCCGGCGCGCGCGCTGCCGACATGGGCAAACTTGCGCGTGTTTGCGAAGCAGCGGGGCTCGTCGCGCTCGCGGATGCGGTCGATCGCATGGACGCGCGAAGGGACTCAGTGAGCGCTCTTGCGACTGCCTACCTGTCAAGCGAGATTATGGCCGGTTTGAACTGGGTTTGAAGCTTGGTGGGATGCAAATGCCAAATGCCAGGGTGGGCCATAAGGGCGTTTACGCCCTGATGTCCCACCCTACCCCGCAAACCCGTGCAACCGCGCCGGATTGGTCACCAGAATCTTGCGCGTCAGTTCCGGGTCGTGATCCACATAACGATACAGCAGTTCGACCACCTCGGCATCGTTCATCATGCGCTGTTTGCGCCAGCCGGTATGCGGCCAATCCGTGCCCCAGATCATGCGGTCGGGCGCGACCGCGATGAATGCCTTGGCAAACGGTATCGCATCGTCCCAGCCGGTTTCCATCGCCGAGTCACGATTGTCGCGCACGATGCCGATGGCACGGAAATTCTTTCTCTCATCCGGCGGCAGCGCCATGGGTTCGTCGATGAGCAAACTGTGGTCGGTGTCGTAGCGTTGGGTATGGACAATCACGCCGCGTCCGAAGCCGAGCTTGCGTAACACGCCGCGCATATCCGTGAATGTCGCGGCGGGTGGCGCAAACGTCACGTCATAACGCAACGGATATTTGGCGGCATCGCCGAAGATGTGAAATTGGCAGTCGCAGCTCATCGGCGGTGGCAAAGGCACCGGCGCACGCGTCTCCCGCACCCATTCCGGAGCGCGGCGATTTCTTTCCATTTCGATTGGCTCCCGGTTGAATTCATGGACGCTACGCGGCGCGCATGTCGTGAACTTCATTTAATGTCTACAGGTTCATAAGCGCGCCGTGCCCACGCGTCGCCTGCGTGGTGTCCATCAACGCGTGGGCACATGCCGCAGAAGTGAACGCATTTCGACACCCGCGCGCTTTAGCACCCAAGTCAATTATTGCTATAATGGCTCACAAAGAACGACGTGCAATCCAACGGAGCTAAGCAGCCACGGTCATCTGCAACCATCTTAGACCAGAGGAGCCCAAGATGCGTTTGATCCCAATTGTTGCATTGACGTTAGTCGCGAGCAGTCCCGCTATGGCGCAGAGTTGGCAGGAATATGCCTACCCTGAATATGCGTTTGCAATGGCGCTGCCGGCCGCACCTCAGATCGAAAACAGGACAGTTCAGGTCGCCGCGGACCGGTCTGTACCTGCCCGGGTCTATTCCGTCCGCCAAAACAACGTCATCCTCACAATGACGGTTGCCGACCTCGCCGGCACTAACCTTCAGGAGAATGACCTTATCGCCCAAGCAGTCAAATCCCTGTCCGCAGGGGGCAAAGTCGTGGAAGACCTTCCGCACCGCATCTACCGCGTCTATGGCCGCCAACTCTCGGTCGAAGGATCCGATGGCAGCCATACGCACGCCGCCGTGTTTCAGTATAAGGACCGCCTATACCAGATCGAGGGAAAGGTGCTCCCCGCTGGAATCGAGTTCGAGGCCGTTCGTTTTCAGCAATCTCTGACCTTCACGGATAGCGGCTCGAACCGCTCCGAGGAATGGATCCGCGCCCTTCGTGCAGCCTGTACCGGCATGGCTAATTTCCGCAACGCGGCCGGCAATCAGCCGAACCCAGCTGGCCATGACGACCCGCGCTGCAAAGTCACGCAATAGTTTCTGCTCGGTGTTCTTTGGCGTAGGGCCAATGCTCGGCTGCTACGCCATGTCACTGAGTAAGTCTCCAATGCTGATCTGACGGATCAATCTCCTCGTCACGACTTTCGATCGTCGATGACGGGCGCCGACACAGTTTCAATAATCAGGGCTGAGGGTGCGGTTTCATTTGCGGGTCCCGATGGTGCAGCTTCGAACTGACAGCCCAGCTTTTCGTTGAGCCAATTCGAAATCCAATAAACTCCGCCTCCCACGACAAGGAGTAAGCTGCCGAGCGGGATGTCGTGCACAACGGCACGGACGGGCCGATCGAGCGTAGCCCACCTTGTGAATTCGTGGTTCGCCGGGATATGGAATTCCGATGCCAAAGAGACCGTGGATGATGCGTCCATGAATTGGGCGCCAAGAAAAAGCAGGCCGATCACAATCACAACGCCCCCTATCATGTTTGGCCTCCTTTGCCTCTCGACCATCCAATGTCAGAAAAAACGTAATACCACGCAGAACTCTTCCGTGCCGACATAACGCCGAACCCAGCCAAATTGATCCACGAAACGAACCCGTTGCTATGGCATCCAGTGGTCTCTTCATTTTGGGAGCTTGGCAATCAAAAAATCCCAATTGTCACAAAATGATGGACACAGGTAATTTAGCACCAATAGCGAAGGACGGGTATCGGCACATCGGCATACCCGTCCTGACTTCGCCGCTCTTGCTGGACCCTCCGTCGGTATCTCATATGGGGGTGCGCGCCACGCCCATTCATGTCACTCCCGCCAGGTTGCCCGCCAGGTTGGCTTTCCGGAGAAAGATTTTCAGTGAGCCAAGCCATCCGCACCGCCTGGGGCCTTCCAGACCCCGAGGTCCGACGCGAGTTCGTGTTGCGCGCAATCGCCTACATGATCGGCGCCACCCTGGTGTTCGCGATATCGAGCGCGATCTCGAAATGGCTCGTGGCCACCTATCCCATCGGCGAAGTTCTGTTTACCCGTTCATTGATTTCCCTTATCGTCGTTGCGCTCATCATCATGCCGCGGACAGGCCTCGCCGTATTCCAAACGAGACGCCTGCCCCACCACGCGATGCGGACATTCTCTCAGTTTCTCTCACAATCATGCCTGCTCATTGCGTTCAGCTTGATGCCGCTGTCGGGTGCCATCGCGATTAATTTTTCAGCGCCGCTCTTCACGGTGCTGTTGTCAATGCTATTGCTCAATGAAAAGGTCGGGTTTGCACGCTGGACCGCACTGCTGGTCGGCTTCGCGGGTGTGTTGATAATCACCAATCCGACCACCGACACCTTCCAGTTTGGCGCGATCTTCGCCCTGGCAAATGCCGTCATCTACGGCTCGGTCACTGCCGCGGTGCGCGGCATGACTGCAACCGAGTCGGCCGAGACGCTGACACTTTGGCAGCTCGTATTGATCTCGGGCTTCTTTGCGTGCCTGCTTCCGCTTGGCGTCAAGGCGCCGACTCTCTTGGATTCCGGGCTAATCCTCATCAACGGGATGACAAATGGCATCGGTCAATATTTGTGGACCCGGTCGCTGCACCTGGCGCCGGCATCGTCGGTCACGCCGTTCCATTACCTGATGCTGGTCTGGGTGTTGGTGATCAGCTTTATGGTCTGGGGCGACGTGCCGACGGTAAGTCTGCTCATCGGAACCGCCGTCGTGGTTGGTTCAGGCTTGTTTCTGCTGCTGCGTGAAGCGAGACGTGGCCCGTAGGGCGAAATGGCGTGGTCCTCCCTATATTGGCATCAATATCGGCGCAATGCGCTTGCGTAAGGGCGCACCGCGGTTCCACGTTCATCATTTCGGCGATTGATTGAAGTACTTCAGGTCCGGCGGCTTCTGGTTTTTCCTGGCCGGCATCAGGAATCCGTCAGAACTCAGCCAATAGTTGTCATTGCCGATTTGTATATTGGCATTGTACTCCGGGCAGATCGACTCGGGCCAGTCCTCGAGCGGATTGGCATTGAGCACATATCGCTTGTCGACCGTCCATGGCCGAGTAAGCGCATTGTCGATCACGGTGATTTCGTCATGCAGGAGGTTAGGGTCGTTCTTGTCGAGGTAGAAGCGCTCCTTGAAAATGGACTGGTTGTCGTTGTGCAGCGGCAGACCCCTGATGTCGTAGACGCGCGGGCCCTTGAAACCGCGCGTCTCGACTTCGAGTACGTCGTATTTGCCGTCGCCGTCCGTATCGACCCATTTGCCGATTGAATAGCCCTGGAAGGTGGGCTCGATGTTCTTGGGCCAGTCGCGCCCGTCGGTAAATATCCGGCGCAACGGATCATAGTCGGCGATGAGGATGTAGGTCACCTCCGGCAGGACGACGAATTCCAGCGGCCGGAACGCCACCATCATGAATGGCATGCCGGCGGCGACGCAGCGCGCATGATCGGCGCCAAGCCCAAGTCCGCCCGCGTCCTGGTCTTTGACGTTCTCTTCATAGATCTTCTGGTATTCGGGCGTGAGCGGCGCTCCC
The DNA here is from genome assembly GCA_035300505.1 of Xanthobacteraceae bacterium. Lineage (GTDB taxonomy): Bacteria > Pseudomonadota > Alphaproteobacteria > Rhizobiales > Xanthobacteraceae > VAZQ01. The sequence goes on along the minus strand of DATGVJ010000353.1, from coordinate 11,995 downwards.
TGCAAGTCCCCCCAGCCTTTGGTCTGATCGAACGATGGCTGGCCGCGCACACCCGGAAAGACCTTGCGATCCCACTGGCCCTTGAGGTTGGGATATTTGGATTCATCGTGTGCCCGCGCGCCGACGATGGTCATCAACAACGCTGCGGCAATACCAATGAAGCCGATCGCTTTTCGAATCATTGCAGTTCCTCCGGATAGGTCTGGATACCGTAGCGGGCATCACGCGAACGTTTCATCATAACCAGGAATTAACGCGCTCCGATGACGTATGCCGTCTGGCTTTTCCCGCATCTCAGCGTCCCGGCGTGGCCGCTTCAGGCGCAAGCGTAACATTCCAAGTCGGTTGGCAATAGTGCGTGCGCGGCGAACAAGTACGCGCCGTGGGGCGAATTGCCTCACTCCCTGAACTGAATCTGGATGTGCTTCGTCGCCGATGCGCCTCAATCCACTTTCACCGGGAACAATTCCTCCGGCGTGACTACGCGCGGGGCCAGATGCTGCTCATGGACGAAACGGCCGATCGCCTCCCAGGTCGGACGGTTGGGTTCGATCCCGTAGGCCCAGAAATCCTTGCCGAATATCCGCCGCGCCTCTTCGACGTGGTCGATGAGGAACGGCAGCGTGAGATGCAAAGCATCGGTGTCGTAAAGCCCGTCGACCGCCATGGCCTTGGCGGCACAGAACGCGTCGTAGAGACTCGTGGCGACCCATGGGTTTTCGCGATGTACATCTTCGCGCACTACGACCGTATGCATGATCGGCAGGATGCGGGTGCGGCGGTAATAGTCGGTCTCGAACTCTTTGAAATTCGTAAACAAGCGCGTGATATGTACTGCGCCTTTGAGGAACGAATTTGGAATATAAAGCGATAGCAGCGCGTCGAGTTCGCCCGCTTCGAACATCGCTTCGAGCGTCTGGCCGCGGTCAAGGAAATCCAGCTTGATCTCTTTTGGCAGGTTGAGCGGAATGAGCGGCGGCTCCACGAATGTATTGAGCCCGCCCATGAACCAATGCATGTCCTGAGCCAGGATCCCAAAGTCATGCTGCAGAAATCCGCGCATGAAGCAAAGGCCGGTCGAACTCCATTGCGAGGTGCCGACCCGTTTGCCGCGCAGGTCGGCGGGCTTGGTGATTCCGCTGCCCCTGCGCACATAGATGCAGGAGTGGCGGAATATCTTCGACAGTGCGACCGGTACCGCCACATAGGGACAATTCCCGCGCGCCTTGAGCACCGTATAAGAGGCAAGAGACAATTCGGAGAGTTCGAATTCCTGGTTGTCGAGCATGCGCTGAAACGATTGCCGCGGCCGCAACACCTTGATATCGAGGTCGATGCCGTGCGGCTTGACGCGCCCGTCCATCAGCGGACGGGTCCGGTCATAGTCCCAGCATGCGAGAGAAAGTTTCAGATTGGCCATCAGGTTGCTCCATTTGGGTCACGCGGCAAGAGCGCGACACCGGCGCGCCATTTGAGATCGAGGATGAGCCCCGCCGGCAAGGTCGCGAGTACGGGTGTCGTGGGAAGGCCGGCAGCATTGAGCAAATCCGCGACCCAGTGATTACAGACATGAAAGAGATGGAACGCCCCATTGGCACGAAAAAACAGGCTGGGCCCATAAAGGCCGGGACCAAGTTCAACCGGAAAGTCGTTTCTTTCCTCGCGGGTGAACGACGCATCGAGCCTCTCGACGAGGCGCGCAAATCCTGCCTCCGACAGGTTGATCTGCACCAAATCGAGACGCGCAAACACCACCCTTGGATCATTCTTGAATCCGACCACGTGCAGGACGGACCGGTTGTTCGGAAGGAATAGAGCGCGCAACGCCATCGGTACCGACAGCGATTCGATTGTCTGCACCTGTGTATAGAATTCCTCATCGCCCCAACCGATTTCGAGCCAATCATGCGCGTCGAACCGCACTGCGATGTGGCCAAGCGTTGCGATGTCCCGCTCACCTGTCACGCTCGCCACGGCTTGACGCGGCACGACAATGCCCGAATGATAGCCGTGGTTGACAATGAAGACTTCGATCGTGCGGGCATCCCGCGAAGCTGGCCACAGATTGCGATCGCCGGGACGTGCCGTCACGGCTGCAAGCCCAAACAAGAGGCAGAGAGCTAGCCCGGCCAGGTAGACAAGCGACAACCCGATGCGTCGAGCGAGCTTTTGCAACACGTCATGACATCCGGGCAAGGCGCTCCAGCGCCTCGACGATCTTGCGGCACCGAGCATCAGCCTCTTCGCGCTTTTCCCGCTCGCCTTCCACGACTTCCTCGGGCGCACGGCGAACGAAATCTGCATTGCCAAGCTTGGCATCGATGCGGGCGATGTCGGCTTGCGAGCGCGCAAGTTCCTTCTCAAGCCGCGCCCGTTCGGCTTCGACATCGATCAGGCCGGCAAGCGGCAGGGCTACCACTTCTCCACGCACGACCAATTGCACCGAACCGTGCGGCGGATTTTGGGAAACCGTAATATTTGAAAGTCGCGACAATCGCTTGACCACGTCGGCCCATCGTTCCGCGCGCGCGGCGGTTTCCGCCGAGACGCCAACCAGCACGAGCACCAGTTCCGTCGCGAAGGTCAAGTTCATCTCGGCGCGCACCGAGCGGATCGCCGTGACGAGATCGATGATCCATCCAATCTCGCCTTCGGAAGCATGATCCAGCAATTGCGTGTGGTGCGGCCACCGCGCAAGCGTCAGCAGGCTGGCGCGCTTGGTACCTGGAGCAGCCGTGACGTGCCACAATTCCTCGGTGATGAAGGGCATGAAAGGGTGCAGGAGCTTGAGGATTTCATCCCGCACAAAGGCCACCATGGCGCGGGTTTCGTCTTTGGATCCATTGTCGTCGCCCAGCAGTACGGGCTTGGAAAGTTCCAGGTACCAGTCGCAGAAAATATTCCAGACAAATCGATAGGCCGCACCCGCAGCTTCATTGAACCGATAGGATTCGATCGCCTCGGTGATCTCGATCGATGCTTTCTGCGTTTCGTTGGCGATCCAACGGTTGAGCGTTTGCTTGACCGATTTCGGATCGAAATCCGCAACTGTCGCGCAGCCATTCATCTCGGCAAAGCGCGCCGCGTTCCATAGCTTGGTTGTAAAATTGCGGTAGCCCTCGACCCGCTGTGTCGAAAGTTTGATGTCTCGACCCTGCGCCGCCATGGCGGCAAGCGTGAAGCGCAACGCGTCGGCACCGAATTCATCGATCAGCCCAAGCGGATCGATGACGTTGCCCTTCGATTTCGACATCTTGGCGCCGCGCTCGTCACGCACCAGCGCATGGATATAGACGGTGTGGAACGGGACTTCCTTCATAAAATGAAGTCCCATCATCATCATCCGGGCAACCCAGAAGAAGATGATGTCAAAACCGGTGACCAGCGCGTTGGTCGGATAGTAACGCTTGATTTCGCGTGTCTGCTCCGGCCAGCCGAGCGTCGAGAAGGGCCAAAGCGCGGATGAAAACCACGTGTCGAGCACATCCTCGTCACGCCAGACCGGAATGGTTTCCGGCAATTTGTCAGCCCCGAAGCCGACAGACCCGAGACTGTCATCGAGGCTCGCAACGAGGACCACATCCCGCTTGTAATAGTCCCGTGCCTCCGCCAGCGCCTCCGCCTCGGTTTGGGCAACAAAGATCTGCGTCTTGGCGATCGACAGTTGGTCGCCGTCGAGCGCCCAGCCGTACCAGGCCGGAATCTGATGGCCCCACCACAATTGGCGCGAAATGCACCAGGGCTGGATATTGTCCATCCAGTTGAAATAAGTGGCTTCCCACTGTTTCGGCACGAATGTTGTGCGGCCCGACCGAACCGCCGCTGCGGCCGGTACGGCGAGTTTTTTGGCATCCACATACCACTGATCGGTAAGATACGGTTCGATCGCTACGCCGGAGCGGTCACCGTGAGGAACGACGTGCTGCTGCGTTTCAACTTTGGCCAGGAGCCCAAGCGCGTCCATGCGCGCGACGATCTGCTTGCGCGCCACGTACCGGTCGATGCCGTGGAGCTGCATGGTCTCGGATAATTCCGCCGACCCTTCCGGCAAGCCGTCAAGGAAGGCCTCGTTTCCTTCAAGATTGAGACAAGCCTCGCGGTCAAGCACACTGACGAGGGGAAGATCGTGACGCCGCCCGACTTCGAAATCGTTGAAGTCATGCGCGGGCGTGATCTTGACGGCTCCCGTCCCCTTTTCGGGATCGGCGTATGAGTCGGCGACGATCGGCAGCCTTCGTCCGACCAACGGCAGGATTGCAAATTTTCCAATGAGCCGCCGGTAGCGCGGGTCGTCAGGATGGACCGCAACCGCAGTGTCGCCCAGCATGGTCTCGGGGCGCGTCGTCGCGACCGTGATGAATGTGTCCGTGCGACCCTCGACCGGGTAACGGAAGTGCCAGAGGTGGCCTTTCTCCTCTACCTGCTGGACTTCAAGGTCCGAAATCGCCGTCAGGAGCTTGGGATCCCAATTGACCAGCCGCTTGTCCTTGTAGATGAGGCCGGCCCGATAAAGCTCAACGAACACTTTCAGGACCGCCTTGGACAGTCCCTCGTCCATTGTGAAACGTTCACGGGACCAGTCACAGGATGCACCGATCCGCTTGAGCTGATTTATGATCGTACCGCCTGACTCCGCCTTCCAGGCCCAGACCTTCTCCAGGAATGCAGCGCGGCCGAGCGCGCGCCTTGTGGGCAGTTGGCGCTCCATCAACTGGCGCTCGACCACCATCTGCGTCGCGATGCCGGCATGGTCGGTTCCGGGCTGCCAGAGCACGTCGCGGCCGCGCATCCGCTCAAAACGCGCCAACACGTCCTGCAAAGTGTTGTTCAGCGCGTGCCCCATATGAAGCGAGCCGGTGACATTTGGAGGCGGGATGACGATACAATAAGGCGCAGCCTCGGCGCTTTCCGCCCGGCCGCAGCGAAAAGCACCCGATTGTTCCCAGGTAGCGTAGATGCGCCCCTCGACGTCGGTAGGCTGGTAGCTCTTGTCGATCATGTTCTCGCTTTGCTCAGGTGCACGTCAAAAGGCCCGCGCGGGCTAAAAAGCCCCCGATGGTTCGGCCTGTCAACGGTGGTGTGGTGGGTTCGTCCCCAAATCGTAGCAAGTCTGTAGGATGGGTAGAGCCCCATCCTACAACGTTCGTGCGCTTAACCTCACCTCAACCCCCGGTGCCCTTCGTGGAATCCCAAGCCGTACACAAAACGCCGACACGCTCGATCGTGCTGCTGGCGGGTGCGGGCTTTGCCAGCCAGGCCCAAGTCCGTGTCACGGATTCGCTCTTGCCCCAGATTGCCGCAGATTTTGGCACCACCGTTGGGATAGCCGCGATGGTGGTCACCGCCTATGCGCTCGCCCACGGGTCCTCCCAGCTCCTGATCGGCCCGGTGGGCGACCGTTTTGGCAAATACCGGACCATCGCCGTGATGGCCCTGGTATCGGCGATCCTGGTGGTGCTCTGCGGGCTCACGCAGTCCCTACACGGCCTTGCACTCGCGCGCCTTCTCGCGGGCGCCAGCGCCGGATGGGTCATTCCGTTGTCGATGGCCTATGTGGGTGACGTAACGCCCTACGAGCGCCGCCAGACGGTGCTGGGCCGCTACCTCACCGGACAAATATTCGGCCAGCTGTTCGGTCAGGCAATGGGAGGCGTGCTCGGCGACTTGTTTGGCTGGCGCAATGTTTTCATTATCCTGGGCGGACTGTTTGCGCTCGCTGCCGCTGGGTTGATCTTCGAACTCTGGCACAATCCCCAAACCCGCGCACCGGCGCGGCCGGAAGAAACTTCGCGCGGCTTTGTTGCCGACTACAGGACCGTGCTGTCGAACAGTTGGGCCCGTATCGTGATTTTCGCCGTGCTGGTTGAGGCCGCAACCTGCTGGGGCGCCTTCGCCTATGTTGGCGCGGACTTGAACCAGCGCTTCGGATTGGGATTTACGGCGATCGGGCTCGTCGTTGGTGCCTTCGGGTTTGGCGGGCTTATTTATACCGGCACGGTCCAACAACTGGTCAATATTTTCGGCCAGCGCGGTCTCGCGATCGGGGGCGGTGCGCTCCTCGGCATCGCCTATCTCGTGCTCGCTTTTGAAACGGGGCCTGGCCCGGCCCCTTTTGCCGTCGTCATCATCGGGCTTGGCTTCTATGCGCTGCACAATACACTGCAGACGAATGCCACGCAGATGACACCGCAAGCGCGCGGAACCGCGGTCGCGGTCTTTTCCTCAGCCATCTATTTCGGACAAACGGCAGGCGTCGCCGGAAGCGCCTTCATTTTCGATCGATTTGGCGCCGTGCCCATCTTCGCGATCGCAGCGGGCGTACTGCCAGCGCTGGCGATCTGGTTTGCACACCAACTGCAACGCCGCTGATCGTAAAAGTAAGTCAGCTTCGACCGCGCGTGACGCGCTCGATTTCGGCACGCACCAGGCGCTCGACCAGACCCGGCAGATTTTCATCGAGCCAAGCCTTCAACATTGGTCGCAGCATTTCCTTCACCAGATCTTCAATGGTGCGAGCGTTTTGCACCAGTACTGTCTGGGAAAGCGAATTGAAGGCCTGGTCAACTGCCGCACTTGTGGAAGGTGACACCAGCCTTTGCTCAAATCTCTGCTCCGGCTTCGGCTCGGACCTTGATTCCAGTTTTGGTTCGAATATGCCCTGCGCTTGCGGGCGGGTCATGGGAGCAGGTTCGCCCCGTTCGCCGTACGAATAGGCGTCGCGGCTGGCCGTGCGACTGACATCGGGCGCCTGCTGACCCGCAACCGACATCGTCTCGGCCAAATCATACAAGGTGGATCGTGGGTTTGGAGCCCCCGGTACTGGGCTTGACGCCGAGCTTGGTACCGGCTGCGGGTTCGCCGCGAGAACGCCGGTTCGGCTGCCGGAATCGATCTCGTTCAAACGCGAGTTGGGCCCTGGGCCAGCGGAACGTGAGGGCGCAATCGCCGGCCGATTTTCAGCGGTCGGCGAAACGGCTTGTTGCGCTACCGGATCAGCTGTCCGTGGCGGCGGGGGCTTGGCACTTTCATCGTCGGAAATAATACGGCGAATGGAGGCAAGAATCTCCTCCATGGACGGTTCTTGCGACTTGGCAGGCTGAGTCATTACGCATCCCCACTCGGGCCCTCGCAGTATCCATCCAGGAATTCAGAGCGCTGCGCCGTCCAATCGAAGCACCCGCGACCGAAGAGACACCTGAAGGCGAATCGATTGTGCAAGCTGAGCCAGGGCACCGCAAGTATGTCAGTTCGGAATTTGAACGCAAGGAATTGCGGGACCCAGCCGCGCAGCCCACCGGATTGCGTGTCCCGGGACCGTCACGCAAACCGTCTCTCGCGCGATCCCGGTTCTACACCGCAGCCCGGAAAACGCACGTGTCTTGAAGCAGTCATTTCCAGACTGACGCTCAGCGTCCATCGGGCGTGCGCACGCCGTACCAAGCGTCGCGGATCTGGTGATAATGGGTGACCGGATCGTAGGTCTGTATTTTCAGGCCCAAAACCTGCGGCGACAGGCCACCCGTTGCAAAGAGCACCGCGAAAGAAGCAACCACGCGGTCACGCTGTGCCGTGACCAGCGCCGAACGGGCGTTGACGAGATCCTGCTGTGCATTGAGCACGTCAAGCGTCGTGCGTTGGCCCACACGCGCTTCTTCGCGAACGCCGTTGAGCGCTATTTCCGCGGCATTGACTTGCGCCTGGGTGGCCTCGATCTGCGCCTTGGCGGCCTCCAACTGACCCCAGGCCTGGACCACCGATTGGCGTGTAGAATCGCGCGCGGTATCGAGATCAAGGCGGCGCTGCGCAAGCGTCTCCTTGGCCGACCGGATCGCCGAATATTCCGCACCGCCCTGATAGAGCGGGACCGAAAGCGTTCCGCCGGCCGTCAGGTTGAGACTTTGCAGGTTGTTGAATTGTGTGGCGGAACCATAGGACTTGGTCGCGGATGCCGATGCCGTGAGCGTCGGATAAAGCGCGCCCTCCGCGACCTTGACCTGCAGCACCGCCGAATCGATATTGTAGGTCGCCGTCGTTACGGCGGGATTTTCGGTCAGGCCGCGCGTGACCGCAGCCGGCAGCGTTCGCGGAGAAAACCGATCGACGGGTGTGCCGGCCGCCAGCTTGCCGGGCTCGACCCCAATGACCTGACGGTAAACCGCCTTTGACGTAACATAGGCGGATTCGGCAGCCAAAAGCTGAGAACGCCCCGCCGCCAAACGCGATTCGGACTGTGCAACGTCCGTGCGGGTCACCTCGCCGACATTGAATCGATCGCGCGTCTGCCGCAGCGTCGCTTCGAGCACGTTGACGTTGCTCATCTGCAACTCGCGAAGCGCGGTGTCGCGCAGCAGGTTCATATAGGCCGTGACAGCGTTGAGCAGAACCGTCTGCTCGGTGGTGCGGAGTGTTTCACGGGCTGCCAACACCTGCGCCTCAGCCTGCCGGGTGCGGTTGCCGGTCTGGAAGCCGTTGAACAGCGTCTGGGTCGCAGTAACGCCGTAGCTGGAAAACGTGTTTTCACCAAATGTCCGGGGGTATGAGTTGGTAAGAGTCCTAGGTGGTGCGGCCGGCACCCGTGTCAAAGTATCGAGATACACCTCGTTGATGCTTGCGGTTCCCGTGACGCGCGGCCGATATCCAGCGAGCGCCGTTGCGACGCCTTCGTCGATCGCACGCGCCGCCGCGCGCTGGGCATTGAGCTGCGGATTGTTCTGGTAGGACTGGATGAGAGCGTAGTTGATGTCGTCGGCCAACGCGCAATCAGGGACCGCGCTCACGAACACGGCCCCGGTGGCGAGCAAGACACCCGCACGCCAAGCAATCCAACACCGTTGCTCACCCCACCGAAACATTGGACCTGCCCCGCAACAAAACACCACGTCCGCCACCGACCTCGCCAACGCGGCCCGCGACTTTGGGCCGAGCACCCCCTGCCCGTCCGCTGCAAACCATAAGCGCGTTCCGCTCCGCGCGAAACCCTACAAAAAGGTGCTGTCCACAATTGATCGCGATTGTCGCTTACAAGCCACACAAACAAGGTATATTGCGCCCGTTCCCAATGGAGTCCCCGCGACTTGTCCCCAGCCTCACACTCGCCGGCTGTGGATAATCCGCTAAAAAACAAAGGCGGGCTGATTCGCGAACCCAGGGAGCATGGGTCCCGTCGCGTCGAAAATCGGCCGCCCGCTAACAGCTTTTGCGACTGAACGAAACACCATGGCTTTGCTTGACGGCGCGCGGCCTACGATGCCGACAAGGCGCCCTCCAGTCTTGAGTTGACCGAGCATCGCGCTGGGCACGTCTTCGGCGGAGCCATTGAGAAGAATCACATCATAGGGCGCAAGATTCTTCCAACCTTCAGACAGCGGCCCGGTCACGACGGTCACGTTGTACGCGCCGACCTCCGACAGAATGGTGGCGGCCTGCGCCGCCAAGGCGGGATCCTGCTCAAGCGCCACGATTTTATGTGCCAACTTAGCCAACACCGCCGATGCATAACCGGTCGCACAGCCGACATCGAGCACATGGTCCCCCGCATTGATCTCAGCCGCCTGGATCAATTTGGCGAGCACCATGGGCTTGAGAAGGTAACGGCCGGCCTGGTTCGCCTTGGCCTCGGTTACCGCGATATCGGAATCCAGATAGGCAAGATCGGTTTGGCTCGCGGGAACGAAGCGCTCGCGGGCCACATCAAGCATCGCCGCGATGAGGGTGCGATCGGTGACGTCGCTGGTGCGAACTTGTCCGTCGACCATCATTTTGCGCAAAGCCGCGAAATTCGTCATTTGTGGATTCCAGTGATCGGGCAGGCAGACAATCTCTACCGGGAAGGCCGGATCGCGCGCAAGGCATAGGGCGGCTGCCGGGGCCATATAGGGAGCCACAACCACTCCAAAACCGCTTACCGCAAAACCGCTTGCCAGGTTGCCCGCCGGGGTGCGCTCCTGTATAGCCAACCGACGATGCGATGCCGAATATTTTGGCGAGAACCACTACTTGCATCGGAATAAGGCCACGTGGCGGAGTGGTTACGCAACGGTCTGCAAAACCGTGTACTCCGGTTCAATTCCGGACGTGGCCTCCATCCCTCCCGATAGCGCGAATCACCCCGTCGCCAATCAGTTAACGGATCCTTAACCTGCCATGCAGCGTACAATTGCTGCTATGCAATAACTATTGATGAAATCATTGGTATTCCAGCCTATATAGTTGTCATTCAATGCTTTCAAACAAAAAGGACAACAAAGAAAATGACCGCAATCAAACTCAACCACGCAAACCCCAACCATGGCTTGCTCCACCGGATTACCAAGCGGATTTCCGACTTCGTGGACGGCGTCACTGCAGCGAGAATTCTGGCGGATCGCTACCGTACGCTGTCACACATGTCCGACGACCAGCTTGCGAAGCGCGGCCTGAAGCGTGAGGACATCCCCCATGCGATTCTCGCCGGAATGGGGCTCTAACCCGGTACAACTCGCCGAGTATTGCGGGACGTGGATATGGGCCGCCCCAGTCGGCCCAAACGCGAGGGCCAAGATGTAAGGTAAGGGGTTCCAGCCCGAATTGTATCCCAACCCGCGGCCCGCAGCGATTTGCGGGCCGCGGTTGTTTTGAGGACCCATTTTATCGTGGCACGACCAAAATCTGGCTCAAAATTTAAATACAAACTTCAATTCATAGTTTGCCAGGCCGTGGCCACTTTGTTATAGGCCTATACGGCAAGTCTTTGCCCTGTTCCTCGGTAGCTCAGCGGTAGAGCAACCGGCTGTTAACCGGTTGGTCGCTGGTTCGAATCCGGCCCGGGGAGCCAACACCTGTTGAACGCCTCGATTCAACGCTGCGGCGCAGTCCTGCGCGGCCATAAGCAATATTTTTTCTGCGATATCATCCCGTTTCGATGCTTCTGACCAAGTGGGCAGCCATGGAAACAAAACGCAGAGTCGTTAAGACTTGCCAAGAGCGTTGAGTGAGCCTGCGTTATTTTCCTTCATCGGCGTGCGCGATGGTCGAGACTGGAGAGCCGAATGTGATCCTCGCCGTCACCGCACATGCGATTGCGAGGGGGACTATCCAGCACGCCCAGGCTCCGACGGCATATGCCGCATCGAACGGCAAGTTGAACTCCACCGCACCGGCCGTGACGAGGCGCAGCCAAATTGCACCGGACACAACGCAAACCATGGCAACCATGATACGGGCGTGCAGCGCACGATTGCCGCGCCGAATTGCTGCGATCGCTGCCACTAGCAGCGCAAGCCAGGCGAGGCCCTGCATGAAAAGGCCGGGACGGGCAGCAACAGTTGCCTCGCTCGCAAGAGCGACAGGCAAGGCAGTGGCACCGCCAATCACAACACAAACGGCAGTCATGCGGCCTGCCACCCGATGAAATCGGCGAGCATCGCGCACAAATACCGTGATCGGGATGAGTAACAGAATCAATAATAGAGCTAACCCGGATGCAACCATATGCAGTGAAAACGCAATCGGGGTTCGTTGCAACACAAGAAAGAGCTGATAAGGTAACGGCAGTAATCCTAGCCCGGATGCGAGAGCGAACAGCCCCGTTGGCAATCCCAGGAGGATGAAAATGACCCCGACAAGAGTAGTGCCTGCGGGAAACGCCGACCGGCGGCCTTCAATATACGCAAAGTCAGGCATTGGCGCATCCATCAATCATCTCATTGCAGCCGGGATCATTACCACGTTTTGTGTTGCTGGCGTAGCGATTGCCGCGCCGACATCAGCCGATTTTGGAGGGCGTTGGCTGTCCAAAAAACAGAACCTGACGCTCGACGTCTCGCGCTGTGGCAATGGCTGGTGCGGAGTTGAAGTCACCAGCGGCTCCACCTGCGGGCGCACCGTCCTGCGCCTCGATGCCGGTGACCTGGGCACCGACACGATGCGCCTCACCGGCAACCTCCAACTTGCACTGGCAAGCGAGCCTTACGGGGTACGGGCCGTGTTAAATCGCCGTGGCAACGTGCCCGCTCTG
>DATGVJ010000352.1:0-18919 GCA_035300505.1 Xanthobacteraceae bacterium | reverse complement strand
GCGGCGTGTTTTTGTTCCAGATGGCAAACGCGTCGATGCTGCCACTCGCCGGCGAGGGGCTCGTGTACGGCAGGGTGTCTCTTTCATCGCTCATCGTCTCGGCATTGATCATCGTCCCCCAAGTGATCGTGGCGCTGATGGCACCATGGGCGGGACGGCGGGCGAAGTTGGGTCGCCGGCCGCTTCTGCTTGTCGGATTCGCCGCCCTGCCGGTCCGTGCGTTGCTGTTCGCTTGGACAACCGATCCAATGATTCTTATTGCCGCTCAGGTACTCGACGGCGTTAGCGGGACAATGCTTGGCGTGCTCACGACACTGATCGTCGCCGACCTCACAAAGGGTACCGGCCGGTTCAATCTGGCGCAGGGCTTCGTCGGGACGATCTCCGGAGTCGGCGCTTCGCTCAGCACGACACTTTCAAGCCTCGTGGCCAGCAGCCTCGGCCACGCGGCGGGATTTCTCGGCATCGCAGCGGTGGCTCTAGCCGCTGTGCTCCTGCTGTGGTTCCTGATGCCTGAAACCAATCCGTCGAACGGCAACGAACCGCGATGACCGTTCATTCGCAGCCCGAGCTCCATAGAGATTCATGGTCGTCGGAGCTGAACGTTCCTCAGCACGCGGGACCATTACGGCCCCGTCGGCCGCCACCTGATATTGATCGCAGATGTGACAAGAGAGATCATCGGGCGTGCGCGGCAGCCGCCGCAGGGTGAATCAAATCGGCGCACCAACTATAGCGATCTACGATCGCCTCCCCGCTATGAGTCAGTTTCGGCTTTCCCTGGTGCAAGCCGCCGTCGAAAAGGTTCCGCGAGATTTTGCTACCATCATCCGGACGGTTCGCCTACCAGCCCCGCAAGCCCAGTCGCCGGAACGCCCATGGGAAATCGGACCCAGGAACGGGATTTTTTGAAGCGGAGACCGGCGCCCAAAGATGCCAAATCCCCTCGGCAGATACTGTGACCTCGGAATTGAACGCCCGGAATGTCCGCCAAATGCGGACTAATTGCGCAGGTCTCCGCCAATTGGTGAAATTCGGGAATGCGTGGTGGGCGCGACAGGGATCGAACCTGTGACCCCTACCATGTCAAGGTAGTGCTCTTCCGCTGAGCTACGCGCCCAAGTCCCTGTGCGGACTTGTCTTTTCTTAGTCAGTACCTTTAGTTGGTGCCGTCTATATCGCACCCGCGGGTGCGACGCAAAAGCTACCCAGCAACTTGTCGACCGCCTTTCGGCTGGCGGCCATATACGACGGGTCGACCGCCACGTAAAGCTCCGTGATCGCAAATCCCGCAAGTCGGTGACCTAAAAATCCCGCACACTTCCACGGGCTTACTTGGAAAGCCCTGCGATGCCGTGCAACCGTATGCCCGCTACAGGGGTACTGTTTCATTCGATAGCGGCGGGCCCAGTTTTGGTCGGCAGCTTCCATCCGTTTGCCCAAGTCACCGCAGAAACCTCCGCGGCTTCATGCATCCGCGCTTTTCTCTTGTTTACCCGACAGCCACGAACAGATCGAGGCCGGTATTGCGCCAACAAATCCGTACATCAACACGTCTCGAAACGAGGTGTATTGCGTATCGAACATCATCAGCCCCGTGAGCACCGTTAGGACATACCCCGCGCAACAAATGGCGAGAGGTCGCAATGGAACTCTGGTCAAATACCAATCGGCCGCCGCCGCAAACAATGCAGGTACCCCTCCAAACACATACGCCAAAGGGAACCCGTAGATCATAATACGGGCATCTGGAACAATCACGTGGCCGGACAAAAATGAGGCGACGGCCAGCATAATCGCCAGGCCGATTATTGGACCCAAGAGTGCAAAAATCAGAAGTCGCTTCATCCCGCCCTCAGTTGTTCCATCTTCCGTAAGCCAGGACCATCACAAATGGGCGAAATGGCGCCTTCACGGACGCCCTCAAAATTGGGTGGACTGACCTTTCAAACGACTGCATAAGACATCATGGGAAAAGCCAGGGTCACCTTCAAAACGAGCCGCATCGCGGAAGGCGAATGGGAAATCATAGCCCAGTATCCCGGAGTCGAAGACCGCCACATCAAGGGACTCACCAGCAAGGCGGACGTTGACGAATGGCTGTCCGGTCAGCGGCGGATCGATTGGCTCCGATCGCAGGGTTACGCCAAATAAAAGAGAGCCCCCCTATCTTTTGCCTTTCAGACCAAGCGGCCGCCAACAGCCATCCTGATATCGCCTCGCGCGAGGCAAGCCGTCGCCTTGCGGGTCCGTCCCAACCAGTGGGTCTCACGCCGCCAGCAGCTTCTGCACCTCGTTCACGAGTTCGCGCAGATGGACGGGCTTCGACAATACCTTAGCATTCTTCGGAGCCGCCGAATCAGAGTTGAGCGCCACCGCCGCAAAACCGGTGATGAACATGATCTTGATGTCCGGGTCGAGTTCAGAGGCGCGGCGCGCCAGCTCGATCCCGTCCATTTCCGGCATCACGATATCTGTGAGCAGGAGTTCGAACGGCTCCTCGCACAGCCGCTGGTAGGCTGATAGGCCATTGTCGAAGGAGACAACCTCGTAGTCGGCGTTCTGAAGCGCTCGCACCAGAAACCGCCGCATATCGTTATCATCTTCGGCAAGAAGTATTTTCGTCTTCATTTTTTGGCCCACTGGCAGCCCGAATCGGCGGGCGCCCTCCCTATTGTCCCGGCGTGCAATAAGCCCGATACCGGGTAAACATCGGGTGAACCTATTCAAGATTTACGCCTGTGGCCTGCGGGGAAAGTTGGTAGTTGTTGCCGCAGGCCCCCGACCCCATCTTGGACAATAGCCTATTTAAAGGCATAGTGGGTTGACAAAAGGCGCTTCGGAGTGCGGCTTGAGGGGCGATCACATTTCATGCAGCATGCCCAGGATGAATTTGATCCTCCCTACGAGATCCTCGAGCCCGCCGAGGGCCGCGGTCCTGTCGTGTTCAATTCGCCGCACAGCGGCAGCGTGTATCCCAGAGAGTTCTTGCTGACCTCGCGGCTCGATCTCGCAACGCTCCGCCGCTCCGAAGATTCATTCGTCGACGAATTGATAGCGGGTGTGGTGCGGCGCGGCGATCCATTGATGCGCGCCCATTTCCCGCGCTGCTATGTGGACGTCAACCGCGAACCCTATGAACTCGACCCGCGGATGTTCGATGGGCGCCTGCCGTCATTTGCCAATACGCGCTCGATGCGGGTTGCCGGCGGCCTCGGTACGGTCGCGCGCGTGGTCGGCGATGCACAGGAAATCTACGCTCAGCGCATCCCGGTCGACGACGCAATCCGGCGTATCGAGGCACTCTATAAACCCTACCATCGGGCCTTGCGGCGCCTGTTTTCAAGGGTGCACCGCGATTTCGGAGCGGCACTCCTCGTCGATTGCCATTCCATGCCGTCAAGCGCGGGCAGCAAGGACGAGCGGCCCCGGGCCGACATCGTCTTGGGGGACCGCTACGGCACGAGTTGCGCTGGCCTTGTGGCCGATACGGTGGAGGCAACCTTACGATCGCAGGGTTACGTGGTCAGCCGCAACAAGCCCTATGCGGGCGGTTTTATCACGGAGCACTACGGCAACCCGGCAGCCGGCCTGCACGCAATCCAGCTGGAACTCAATCGGGCGCTTTACATGGACGAGCGGCGCTGCGTGCGGTCGGCGTCGTTCGCGACACTCGCGGCCGACCTCGAAGTGCTGGCCGACCGGCTGGCCGGAATCCCGATCCCGGAACTACGCCCATATCAGGCTGCCGCCGAGTGACGCCGTCACAACACAATCGCATTGATGCTGTACGCTATATGAAAAGGGGCCGCTCACGGTTGCGAGCGGCCCAAGTCTAGGGAGGAAACGCCCAAGAAGGGCAGCAATAGCGCAAAGCGCTACCGCACCGCAATAATATGCCATTGCGCTGCACAAATGACAAGTGAAATTTCTCAACCTCTGTGAAGTCGTATAAGAACTTGATTTACATAAGAAAAAAGGCTGCTCGCAATTGCAAGCAGCCCAAGTCTAGGGAGGAAACGCCCAAATAAGGGCAGCAATAGCGCGAAAGCGCTACCGCACCGCAATAAAATGGACGTTCGACATTGCAAATACAAGGAAGAATCGTTGAAATCCCCATGCAAAAATGCGGGGTAGGGTTACCAAAAACGCAAACAAGTTTCGCCTGAAACCTTTGTGCATTGCGAAATAATTGTATGATTTCAATATTTTATTTCAGGTTTGGCACCATATTCCGGTGGGCATCCCAAGGGCTGTTGATGGCGACATTGATAAAGACGGATATCTCCTAGGACCGCCACATCGTTGCACCTTCGTAATACTGACCCTCCAAGATCTCGAATCCCCCTATGACTGCAATCGACTTTTCAACCTTTGTTGACGATCTCGCCAAGGCCTCCGGCGAAACCATCCTGCCTTTTTTTCGTACCGCTTTGAATGTTCGAGACAAGAGCAACCAAGGACAGTTCGACCCCGTCACCGCGGCCGACCACGCGGCTGAGGTCGCGATGCGGACCCTGATCCGCCGAACGTTTCCGGACCACGGGATCATCGGGGAAGAACTCGGCAACGAACGCGCGGATGCCGAATATGTCTGGGTCCTCGATCCGATCGACGGCACCAAGTCGTTCATTTCGGGCATGCCGGCTTGGGGTACCCTTATTGCGCTCACGCATTTCGGTGAGCCGGTGTTCGGCGTGATGAACCAGCCGTTCACCGGCGAGCGCTTCAGCGGCGACGGCGGAGCGGCCCATTATCGTGGACAAACGGATGCACGCGAACTTCGCGTCCGCGCGTGTTCGGCATTGAGCGAGGCGATCCTCTTTACGACCAGCCCGCTCATCATGAATGCGGCTGATCGGCAATCCTTCGGCAAGGTGGAACAAGCCGTGCGACTCTCACGCTACGGCGGCGACTGTTACGCCTATTGCATGCTGGCTGCAGGCCATATCGATCTTGTCATCGAGACCGAACTCAAGCCGTATGACGTTCTGGCGCTGATCCCGATCATTGCGGGTGCGGGTGGGGTTATCACGACCTGGGAAAACGGCTCCCCAACCGCCGGCGGGCGCATCGTTGCGGCAGGCGACAAGCGGGTCCACGCCGCAGCATTGGAGTTGCTCAACCAGAACGGCTGAGAATCTTGCCCGCATTTCTCACACTGGTGAGCCTGCCCGCACCCGGTGTGCGAAATGTGGGCCAGCTACCCAAACAATGGCGTGCCGGGCACGAATGCATCGAAGGCTGCCAACACCTGCATGCGGTAGCGGTCCTGCTCCATCAACAATTCGTGACGGGCTCCGGCCACGATGAGATGACGGCCCGCCCGCAGCCTGATCGCGAATTCATCGATTGCGGGCGTCGAGACGATCTGGTCATGACCGGCCGCCACAACCAGAATAGGATGACGTATTTTCAAGGAGTAGCCAGGCTCAGCCATCGCCCTCATGACATTAAACGCCGAATCCGCCCATGCCACCGAAGGCCAGGCGACGGCTAATTTGGGTTCCGCCTCCAGCACCGCCACATTGCGCGCGTAGCGCACCGGATCCGAAGTGACCAGGTTTCCGATGAAAGGCCGCTGCGCCATCACGGTGTTATCGCCACCCAGGACGAAAGCGCCCCCAAGACCCATGAGGCGCATCACCTTGACGCCCGCCCGGGTTGCCGAGGATCGTCGCGCTCCCGGAAGGGCGATCATCGGCGCCAGCAGCACCATTCGATCAAACCATCGGTGGCCCCGGTGGGCGGCATTGAGCAGGATTGTCGCGCCCATGGAATGGCCAAGTGCAAAAAACGGTGGCGGACAGTCCGGTAATACGACCTCGTTGATGAAAGTCTCGAGATCGACGATATAATCGGCAAAATTGCGCACATAGCCTTTGCGAGAATTTCGCAGCGTCCGGCCGGACATCCCCTGGCCGCGCCAGTCGATTGTCGCCACCGCGAAGCCGCGAGCACGCAGATCGCGCACGGTTTCATAGTATTTCTCAATGTATTCCGCTCGGCCCTGAAACAGGCAGACGGTGCCCTTGCGCCCGGGCGGCGGCGCCCACCGCGCAAACCGCACTTGTGCACCGTCACGCGTCTTGAGAAAGCCGCTGACCACATCCTCTGGCACCGGATTGGCGGGAATGGAAATGAGGGTCATGGTTGTGGTTGGAACTGCCGCGCAGAAGCTCTTAATCTTTATAGCAGGGACCATGACAGGCTCAATTGTTTAAACTGTGAGGTCGCGAAATTGCTGGCGTCTTACGGCCCCTTGAAAGCTTTTCGGGGCATCCCATATCTGTTGTGCGCGGGCCACACAGGACGCGCAATCACCCGATCTGGCCCATTTGGGCGGATCATTTGCATGTCGCTTAAGGAGGATATGCTATGCGAACTTTTGACCTTGCTCCCCTCTATCGTTCGACCGTCGGTTTCGACCGTCTCTTTTCCCTCGTCGATCAGCTTGCCGGAAATGACGGCAACGTACCGGGTTATCCGCCCTACAACATCGAACGTACGGGCGAGAACGCCTACCGCATCTCCGTGGCGGTAGCCGGTTTTGCCGAGAATGAACTCAATATCGAGGCGAAGGAAAACACGCTGACGATCCGCGGCGAAAAAGCCAAGACCGAAGACCAGAGGGCAGAGACCCTTTATCGGGGCATCGCGGCACGCACGTTTGAGCGCGTGTTCGAACTCGCCGACTATGTCCAGGTCAACGGCGCAAAGCTCGAACACGGCCTGTTGCACGTCGATCTCGTCCGCGAGATCCCCGAAGCCAAAAAGCCGCGGCGTATCGCCATCGACAATGGCAACGGCAACGGCAAATTCGTAGAAGCCAAAGCAGCCTGACGCCGTCAATCGATACGACCAGTCATCGCGATTGGAGGGAGCGCCCCGGAACACCGGGGCGCTTTCGCGTAGTGGCTTATGTTTGAAATCCCGCCTTTACGGCGGCTTCGCCGCGCGCGGCTCTTTCTTTCCGGCTCGCAATTCAAGACGGGTAAACGCGGAACTCCGAACGACGGCGCCCGTTGAAACGTAGCACCAATTGTTCGAAGTGCCCTCAATCCAGCGGGGCGACCGGAACCAAAACGGTTTCCGACTTCGTCGTTGCGGATTTTGTGGTTTCTGACCTTGTAACGTCGGGCGTGGTGGTGTCGGGCCTCGTGGTGTTGGTGTCGGGCCTCGTGGTGCCCGACGCGTTTCCTGTCTTGGCCGGTCCGGTATTGCCGGCGCCCGATGATTGGACCGGTAGCGGCAGAACCATTGGGGTTCCCCCATCAGCCGACGCAGTTCCTTGCTTTGCAGGCGCCGCACCTGCCGTCGAATCACGCGCCGCGGTTCCGCTCGGACGCGGGCGCGGCATTGGGACGCGCGCGGCGGCACTGCCATTCGGTGGCGTTGCCAGTGATCGTGCTACCGGCGCGTTCGCGGCCGGGGCATTTGCGGCTGGCACATTCGCAAGCCGGTCAGTCGAAATTTCACGCGGCGGGTTGCGCAGCCCTACGTTCGGACGACTATACGTCTGCGGTTCGCGGCCTGAGGGGTTCTCCAATTCTTCCGAACCGAGAACTTCCGGTCCGCGAACACCGTTTCGCGGAGGTGGAAAATCCTGCGCCACGCCGCCATCGGGGCGGAATATGGTCGCGGGCGTCACGCTCACGATCTCTCCCGCATAAGCATTGATGGCCACGCGCACCGGCCCCCGGCCGGGAGCGCTGGCCACGACCACATAGGCCGATCCGCGCCGCACGGGCGCGCTTATCGGAAGGTAGCCCGCCAAGCGCACAGCGCGCATGATCTGGTGTAGCGGGAGACCATCGGTGGCGAAACGTGGCGCTCCATAAGGCGTCACGTAGTAGGGCTCATAATAGGGGAAAGGCGTTCGATAGTAATATGGCTGCGCGTCCACGCTATTGGCGTCAACGAGGCCTGCAATACCGAGCACCAAAACAACGGCGAACGCCGCGCGTCGCTCCAACATGGTACCACTCCCTGTGCGGACGGCGTCACCCATGACATTGCTGCCGTCTCGTCGCCCCTGATGGAGTTATACCTTAGCGACGAATTGGGCGACGCTGGGGCACTGTTGTGGCACCCCACACCGAATACCCTTTTGGCAGAAGGCGTTCGAACAATCAGTTTCGACCACTGGCGATCGTTACGAAACGGTCGACCTCATGCTGCGCCGTGGCAAATGAAGCGACCAGTCGCACCAGGGAACCATCACTTGCCATCTTGACTTGTTTTGGCAGGGAACCCGCGCTCCAATCATAGAAGCTCGCACCCTCAGACTTGAGCCGATCGATAATCCTTTGCGGTAAAACCACAAATACCTCGTTGGCTTCAATCGGCCAGATCGGCACAAAACCCGCTTGCTCAAGTCCTTCGCCAAGACGGTCCGCCATGACATTGCCGTGCCGGGCAAGCCGCAACCACAAATCGTCGGCAAGAAAAGCTTCGATCTGGGCCGCTACAAATCGATGCTTGGAAATGAGGTGGCCGCCGCGTTTGCGCCGGTCCTGCATGCCTGACCCGCGCGCGGGGTCGAAGAACACGATCGCTTCCGCTGCGAGCGCGCCACCTTTGGTCGCGCCGAACGACAACACGTCGACGCCAGCCCGCCACGTCGCTTCCGCGGGCGACGCATTCATGCGCGCAAGCGCGTTGGCGAACCGCGCACCATCCATGTGCAATACAAGACCATGCCGGTGCGCGAGGTCGGCAAGCTCGCGCAGTTCATCGGGGCGATAGATCGTCCCGGCCTCCGTCGCCTGCGACAGCGAGACGACCACTGGACTGACATGGTGCGGTCCGCCCCATTGCCGCTCCTTAAGCGCGCGTTCAAGCGTCCCCGCCGAAATCTTGGCCCCTTCGCCCGGAAGCCCCACCAACTTGATGCCGCCGCCAAAAAATTCCGGCGCACCGCATTCGTCGGTCGCAATGTGGGCTTCCGCGTGGCACAGAACCGCGCCCCACGGGAGCGCGCAATGGGCGATCGCCAGGGCATTGGCGGCGGTGCCGGTCGGAACAAGAAAAACCGCGACGTCGCGTTCGAAGATCTCCGCAAAACGCCGCTCGACCCTTTGGGTCCAGGCGTCATTGCCGTAGGCCAGCGCCCCGCCCTCGTTGGCCCGCACGATGGCCGCCATGATTTCAGGTGCGACCGGCGCCGCATTGTCACTTGCAAAGTTCATGCTGGGAGACTCATGGATAGAGTGATTTAGAGGCGATTGAGGTAGTACACGAGCCCATCGATCGAGACGGCGCCCGGACCGAACCGGACCAACGCCAACAGGATGAGAATCCAATAGGCGTGCATAGTCCAGATGTCGGGCATCAGATAGATCACCATCAGGATCGCAAGGATAACGAGGCCCAGCGCTGCAAATCGCGTGGCAAAGCCGATTGCAAGACAAATCGGCAATACGAATTCTGCATAACCGAATATGTAGGCTGTCGTGGCCGGTGGGATCGGAAGCGCGGCGTATTGGGTCTCAAACAATTGCAAGGTTGCGTCCTTGATGTAGACGGGCAGCACGACGGAAAAATCCGGAATGCCCCCAAAAGTCCACAACGGGATGACAGGTCCATCGATCATGGCTTGGCCCGACTCGAACAAATCGCGGGCCACGATGAGCCTCATCCCAAGCCCGATCGGCGCATAGGGAAAAAGCCCGCACAACGCGACCAGCTTGCCGACGATCCAGGTGAGGATGGAACCCGAGCGCGGCGGCGCCGCCTTGTCGGTCGATAGTGGCATCTGATGTCCTTTCTCTGCCCAAATCAGATAGCCTTTCCGTATGCGTCGCGCGCCGCCTCGATGGACACGTATCCTTCCAAGATATCACGCCGCAGCGCCTGCGCATCGCGCGCATGCGGGTCGCCATAACCGCCGCCGCCCGCGCTCTGGATCAAGAAGCGATCGCCCGCCTTCATGTCGTAGCGGCCGGACTGATGCGTCTCATATTCATTGTCGGTGCCGACGCCGACGACGAAGCGCGCGCCGCCGCCGTTGCGTCCGCCCGCGATTCCACCGGGCGGGAACCGGCTCTTGTCGAAGCGGCGGATGACCATCGCGTCCTCCAGTAATTCGTATTCGCGCTGAAATGCATTGCCGCCGCGATAGGTCCCGGCGCCGCCGGTGTCGGGGACAATGTCAAACCGGCGGATCCGAACCGGATATTCAGATTCGAGAATTTCGATCGGCGTGATGTGCAGATTGCTTAAGTGCGCCGCCGTGCACGACGCGCCGTCATGACCCGCACCGCCGCCATAAGCGGAACCAACAATTTCATATTGCAATTGCGACCGATGGGGCCGGCCCTTCGCCCAGGCGATGAGCAGCGCGCTTGACGAGCCGCCATGCGCATTGGCGCGCGCCGGGTTGAACTGCGCCATGGCTTCAAGAATCACGTCGACGAGTTTGAGATTGACCATCTGGTAGTTCGAGACGGAACTCGGCGGCGAGGCGTTGGTCACGGTGTTCGGTTTGTAGAGAAAGCGCACGCAATCACGCATGCCGTCATTGAATTGCAGCTTCGGACCCAGGCTGCCGATGAGCGCATAAAAGACGCAGGCCTCGACCATCGAGGGGCGCAGGTTGATCGGCCCCTTGGCCTGCGGATCGCTGTTGCAAAAATCGAATGTCGCGATGCCGCCCGCGATGCTGATGGTGACCGCAAGCTTCACCGGCCGCTCGAAGGACACGCCATCATTGTCGAGCAGGCCTTCGGCCGAAGCCGTGCCTTCCGGCAGCCGCGCGATCTCGGCGCGCAACGCCTCGCCCGCGCCGCGAAGGATCGCAGCGAAGGATTCCACCACCGTTTGCGCGCCGAACCGCGCGCAGAGTTCGGCGACGCGCTCTGCGCCCTTCTGGGTCACGGCGATTTGCGCATTCATGTCACCGCGCACCAAGACCGGCTGGCGACTGTTGGCGAGGATCAACCGCTCGACATCAGGCAAATGCTTGCCCGCATCCCAGATTTTGATCGGCGGCACCAGCACGCCCTCATGGTACATTTCAGTGGCATTGGCCGAGGTCGAGCCAGGCACCGTACCGCCAACATCGGCTTTGTGGGCAATCGAACCGGCAAATCCGACAATTTCCCCGCCGGCGAATACCGGTGCAACAAAGGCCATGTCCGAGACATGGGGCAACCCTCCCTCATACGGATGGTTGGAGACGAAGACATCACCTTCCTTCAGCGTACCATCCGTTCCATAGAGTTCGAGGATGCGCCCGACGAGATGGCGATAGACCGGAGCATGAAAGAACATCGGCGGCGCGATGATGACGCGGCCGGTGCGATCGAGAACGACGCAGCTAAAATCGCGCGATTCGCGGATGATTGTCGAATAGCCCGATCGATAGAAATGGTAGTGCATCTCATCGACGAGGCTGGCGATCTTGTTGCGCAGGATCTGGATGGTGATCGGGTCGGGCATCATTGCGCATACTTTTCGAGAATGAGGTTGCGGGTCTCGTCGACGCGAGCGCGCCAGTTGAGCGGGATGATGGTCGTCGCGTCCAATTGCTCGACAACGGCTGGTCCATCGACCTCAACGCCGATGTCGAGGCGATCACGTTCGTAGATCGTCGCGCGTTCGGGCTTCCGCCAATCGAACCAGATGTCGCGCTGCCCCTTGATGGCCTCCGCGATTGCGCGCGGCCTTGCCGGCTCGGGTTCGGCGCATTGCCGATATTTCGGCACCGGGACGCGCACGCGCACGCGGTAGCTCACGACCTCGACCGAACATTCCTTCGCGGCATGGCCGTGGATCTGCGCGTGCCGTAAATCGAATTTTTCTCGAACCGCGATCAGGGCTTTGGCGTCGATTGCGCCTTCGATCGAATCGAGCGGCGTCCGCAATTCGTAGCCCTGTCCGGTATACCGCATGTCCAGTTCGCGTAGAAAATGCGCCGGCAGAGTGCCCATACCCTCGGCCATCAGTTCATCGCGCGCCTTTAATTCGAGAGCGGCGAAGATTGCCTCCGCATGCTCGGGCATGATCTCCTCCAAAGGCGACAGTTCCGAGCGGATGTAATCATGCACGACATCCGTGCAGAGCAGGCCAAGCGCGGAAAATGCGCCGGGGCGCGGCGGCACGAGGATGCGCCGCATGTTCAGTTCTTCCGCGACGGCCACCGCATGCACGGCTCCCGCACCGCCGAACGGCAGCAGCGTGAAGGCAGAAAGATCGACGCCGCGCTTGGCGGCAAAAACCAGCACCTCGTCGGCCATGCGCATGTCGACGATGCGGCGGATGCCGGCGGCGGCTTCGCGCACATCCATCTTCAGCGGTTTGGCGATCTTGTCTTCGAGCGCCGAACGGGAGGCATGAACATCGAGTTTTTGTGCGCCGCCGAGGAAATAATCGGGATTGAGATAACCGCACAGGATATCGGCGTCGGTAACAGTTGGCTCCGTGCCGCCGCGTCCGTAACAGGCGGGGCCGGGATCGGCGCCGGAGCTCTGTGGCCCGACGGTAAGAAACCCCGCGCCGTCGACCCACGCAATCGAGCCGCCGCCAGCGGAAATCGTGGTCATGTCGAGCGCTGGCACGTCGATCTGCCGGCGGGCGATGAATCCTTCCGTTACTTCGAGCGGCATGCCGCCTTCGATGAAAGCGATGTCGGCGCTGGTCCCGCCCATGTCCAGCGTGACAAGTCCGTGTTCTGCATCGCTTTGCGCCAGATAGGCGCTTGCCTGCGCGCCGGCCGCCGGTCCGGAGAACAGCGTGTGCACCGTCTTGCCGCCATCGATCGCCGCCGCGAAGGGCATGACGCCACCGTTCGACTGCATAAGGAAACGCTGCTGTGTTACGATTCCGGCGTCATCGAGACCTTTGTTGAGATGGGCAATGTAGCGCACGAGCACGGGTTCGAGATAAGCGTTGACCAGCGTCGTCGACAGGCGCGCCCATTCGCGCAGACGCGGCAGAACCTCGCTCGATAGCGACACGCTGATATCCGGCGCCTCCTGCGCGATGATACTTCGCGTTTTTGCCTCGTGAGCGGGATTCATGAAGGAGAAGAGATAGCAGACAGCGACCGACTGCACACCCGCATCGCGCAATCCGCGCGCGGCGCGGCGCACCGCATCTTGATCGAGCGGCACGAGAACATTGCCGCCATAATCCGACCGTTCCGGGATTTCGTGCGTAAGACTCTGTGGTGCGATCGGTGTCGCCTTGGCATAAAAATAATCGAACAGATTGCCGTCGCGCGCCTGCCCTTGCACTTCTTGAATGGCGCGAAACCCTTTCGTGATGAGCAGACCGACCTTGGCGCCGCGCATTTCGAGCAGCGCATTGGTGGTCACCGTGGTGCCATGCGCGAAGAAATCGATCGCCTCGGGTGGCACACCGCGCGCCACGAATCGCTCGATGCCATTGAGCACGCCCAGCGCCGGATTTCCTGGAGTGCTGGAAACTTTCTCGACCATGAGTTCGCCGCTCGCGACATTGAGCAGTACAAGATCGGTATGCGTACCGCCGACATCGACGCCAAGCCGAAAGCGGGGGGCTGTCATTTTTCTTTCTGCCTTTGAATTTTCGTGAATTATGAGCGCAAAAGGGCCGTATGAGGCTGATTATCGGTGCCGGCGGTCAAAGTAAATGCAATCCTCAAGGACCTCGCGGCGCGCCGGCATAGTTGAGATGACAACGAGGCAGACAGATCAGAAATCGCGCAACAGCCGGCCGAACCCCGTGACGGAATCGCTGATGCCGCAACGCCGAAGGGCGTGCCACACGATCGCCTGATGCGCCGCGACGACGTTTACGCCGAATTCATGCTCGATTTCGTCGATGGCGCAAGCAGTCGGCCAATGCGGCGAGGGCAGCAGGATCGTATCAGCATCAGGATGGTCCTGCATGAGCTTGCGCGCCATGGTCAGCGCCGCGCTTTTGGGGATGCGTCCAATCTGGTTGAACGCGCTGCCCCAACCGGTCGCTCCCAGCAACTCGCATCCGAACTCCTCCGCATAGCTGCCGAGGCGGCGCGTATCGGCATGAGCGTAGGGGTGCGCCACCACCGCTTTCTTGGAACCCAGCGCCTTCGCGGCCGAGAGCTGTGCGGCGGTGCTGCTGGATATTTTAACCTTGAGTTCGCGTTCCATGTCGATGAGCATGCGGTTGGCGTTATCGGCGCCTTTGCTGAGGTTAATCGGCACACCGCCGAAGATTACGATGTCGACGCCCGCGGCTGCCATTTCGCGCGCGGCCACGAGACTTGTTTCGTATGAGGCGGCGATTTCCGCGGCGGTCCGGGTGATGATCGAGAGCGAAGTGATGACGAGCGTCACTCCAGCGGGAACGATCTTGTAGAATTCGTACGGGAAGATCTCCGTCGTGAATGGAGGCGAGGTATAGCCGATGCGCGCGCGATGGCCGTAGATCGTGTCGCTGGAATCAGTTGGAACAATCATCGTCTCTCTCTATTTTACTCTCTTCTTAAAGGCATCCACCCGCGCGACGAACGGGCTGGACTGCCCAACAGGCCCGATCCGGGGAAAAAAAGTAGCCTGAGCACCAGTTTAGGGCTCTTAAACACTTGTGTCTGAAGCTAAAATATAGCAGTGTGAATTAGGACAACATTACTGTCCCAATTGGCTAATCCTGTGGCGTGCCGCCTTTTTGTGCCGGACAGCGGTGCGCGCGCATGTGGCGCCCAAACGCAGCCTATCGCTCTGCGACCGCACGAGCGCGCAGGCTGATCTGTTCCTGCGTGGCGTCTGCTCCGGCGTGGCAGTGGTCTTTGGCGCAGCGAAATCGAGGTACGCCGCTTAAGGGATGAGCGTCGAAAAACGCTCACGAGTGAGGGTGTGATGAGCGACAACACGATTGGCTTGCCGGCTCCGCAGGGTCTCTATGATCCAGCGTTCGACAAGGATTCGTGCGGTGTTGGATTCATTGCTGACATCAAGGGACGCAAATCGCACCAGATCGTCGAGGACGCTCTTTCGATTCTTTGCAATCTCGAGCATCGCGGCGCCGTCGGCGCCGATCCGCGCGCTGGCGACGGCGCCGGCATCCTGGTGCAAATCCCGCACAAGTTTTTTGCGAAGGTGGCCGACCAGCTTGGCTTCAAGCTGCCCGATCCTGGTGAATATGCGATCGGCAACCTGTTCCTGCCGCGCGATCCGGATTGGCGTGAGGTCAACCGCGACATTTTTGTGCAACAGGTCAAGCGTGCCGGCATGACGCTCCTGGGCTGGCGCGAGGTACCGACCGACAACTCGACGCTCGGCGTATCGGTCAAGCCGACCGAGCCCGTACATCAACAAGTCTTCATCGGACGCGGCAACAAGATCAAGAGCGACGACGAGTTCGAGCGGCGTCTCTATATTTTGCGCAAGACCATCTCGGCCATTATCTACACCCGCCGCGAACGGCGGCTGGCGGGATATTACGCGGTGTCGATATCGTGCCGCACCGTCATCTATAAAGGCATGTTCCTGGCCGACCAGTTGGGCATGTATTATCCGGACCTGCACGACCCTGACTTTGCGAGCGCACTCGCGCTCGTGCACCAGCGGTTTTCGACCAATACGTTCCCGACCTGGTCGCTGGCACACCCCTACCGCATGATCGCCCACAACGGCGAAATCAACACGCTGCGCGGCAACAACAACTGGATGGCGGCGCGCCAGGCTTCCGTTTCGTCTGACCTCTTTGGCGACGACATTTCGAAATTGTGGCCCATTTCATATGAGGGCCAGTCCGATACGGCTTGCTTCGACAATGCGCTCGAATTCCTGGTGCTCGGTGGCTATCCGCTCGCCCACGCCGTGATGATGATGATTCCGGAGGCCTGGGCCGGCAATCCGCTCATGGACGAGGAACGGCGCGCCTTCTACGAATACAACGCAGCCTTGATGGAGCCATGGGACGGGCCGGCTGCCATCGCTTTCACGGACGGGCGCCAGATCGGCGCGACACTTGATCGCAACGGGCTGCGCCCGGCGCGTTATTTCGTGACGCGCGACGACCGCATCATCATGGCCTCCGAAATGGGTGTCCTCGACATTCCGGAAAAGGACATCATCCAGAAATGGCGCCTGCAGCCCGGCAAGATGCTGCTCGTCGATCTCGAAGCAGGACGCCTCATTCCGGACGACGAGCTCAAATCGACGCTCGCCAGCCGCCATCCCTATCGGGAATGGCTGGATCGCACCCAGATCGTGCTGGAAGACTTGCCGCCGCCGCCGACCCAAGCCGCGCTCTCGAATCTTTCGCTGCTCGATCGCCAGCAGGCCTTCGGCTACACGCAGGAAGATTTGCGCATCCTGATGTCTCCGATGGCCATGCAGGGCGAAGAGGCCGTCGGCTCCATGGGCAACGATGCCCCGATTTCAGTGTTGTCCAACAAGTCGAAACTGCTGTTCACCTATTTCAAGCAGAACTTTGCGCAAGTGACGAACCCTCCGATCGATCCGATCAGGGAAGAACTCGTCATGAGTCTCGTTTCGATCATCGGACCGCGCCCGAACCTGTTCGACCTCGAGGGCAGTTCGTACAGCAAGCGACTTGAAGTACGCCAGCCGATCCTGACCAATGCGGATCTCGAAAAGATCCGCTCGATCTCCGAGGTCGGCGACGGACACTTCAAGTCCCGCTTCCTCGACACGACGTCGCCCGCCGAACGCGGCGCCGCCGGCATGAAGGATGCTCTCGATGCGCTCTGCGCGCGCGCCGAAGCCGCCGTACGCAGCGGCATCAACATCATCATCCTCTCGGACCGGCGGGTAAGCGCGTCTGCCATGGCGATCCCGTCGCTGCTGGCCTGCGCGGCGGTACACCATCACCTGATCAGGCAGGGGCTGCGCACATCGGTCGGTATCCTGGTCGAATCCGGCGAGCCGCGTGAAATCCACCATTTTGCGTGCCTCGCCGGCTACGGCGCCGAAGCAATCAACCCCTATCTCGCCTTTGAGACCTTGATCGCAATGCGGGACGAACTGCCGCAGAAGCTCGACGAGAAGGAGATCGTCAAGCGCTACATCAAGTCGATCGACAAGGGCATCCTCAAGGTGATGTCGAAGATGGGCATCTCCACCTACCAGTCGTATTGCGGCGCGCAGATTTTCGACGCGATCGGCCTGAAGTCTGACTTCGTGGCCGAATATTTCACCGGCACCGCAACCCGAATCGAGGGCGTCGGCCTCGCGCAGATTGCCGAAGAATGCGTGCAGCGCCATCGCGACGCGTTCGGCGACGCTCCCATCTATCGCAACGCACTCGATGTCGGCGGCGATTATCAGTTCCGCGTCCGTGGCGAAGATCACGTCTGGACCGCACAGACCGTCGCAACGCTGCAGCATGCGGTGCGCGGCAATTTGCCGGACTCCTACAAAGCCTATGCCCGGGTGAGCAACGAACAGTCCGAGCGGCTTCTCACCATTCGCGGATTGTTCCGCATCAGGACTGCCGAAGACGACGGCCGCAAGCCCGTTCCGCTTGACGAGGTCGAGCCCGCCGCAAGCATCGTGAAGCGATTCGCGACCGGCGCCATGTCGTTCGGCTCGATCTCACGCGAAGCCCACACCACGCTTGCCATTGCGATGAACCGGATCGGTGGCAAATCGAACACCGGCGAAGGCGGCGAAGAAACCGACCGCTTCAAGCCGCTGCCGAACGGTGACTCGATGCGATCGGCCATCAAGCAGGTGGCATCGGGCCGCTTCGGCGTGACGGCGGAATATCTCGTCAATTCCGACATGATGCAGATCAAGATGGCGCAGGGCGCAAAACCCGGTGAAGGCGGACAGTTGCCGGGCCACAAGGTCGACCAGACCATTGCCAAGGTGCGCCACTCGACACCGGGTGTCGGCCTGATCTCGCCGCCGCCACACCACGACATCTATTCCATTGAGGATCTGGCGCAACTGATCTTCGACCTCAAGAACGTAAATCCGGATGGCGCCGTTTCGGTCAAACTGGTCTCCGAAGTCGGCGTCGGCACGGTCGCGGCCGGCGTATCGAAGGCGCGCGCCGACCACGTAACCATTGCGGGATATGAGGGCGGCACGGGTGCTTCGCCGCTGACCTCGATCAAGCACGCAGGCTCGCCGTGGGAAATCGGCCTTGCCGAAACCCACCAGACCCTGGTGGCCAACCAATTGCGCGGCCGCATTGCGGTCCAGGTCGACGGAGGTGTCCGCACCGGCCGTGACGTCGTGGTGGGTGCCCTTCTTGGCGCGGACGAATTTGGTTTTTCGACCGCGCCGCTGATTGCGGCCGGCTGCATCATGATGCGCAAGTGCCACCTCAACACCTGTCCGGTTGGCGTCGCAACGCAGGACCCGGTGCTGCGCAAGCGTTTTATCGGACAGCCAGAACATGTCATCAATTTCTTCTTCTTCGTCGCCGAAGAAGTGCGGGAATGGATGGCTAAGCTCGGGTACCGCAAATTCTCCGACATGATCGGACAGGTGCAACTCCTCGACCAGCGCCAGGTAATCGAACACTGGAAGGCGAAGGGTCTCGATTTCTCCAAACTGTTCTTCAAGCCGCAGGCGGGACCAAAGGTCGCAATCCACAATTGCGAAGCGCAGGACCACAAAATCCACGACATATTGGACCGCCGCCTGATCGCCGACGCCGAGTCAGCGCTCGAGAACGGGACGCCGGTCATCATCACGACCCGTATCAAGAACACCGATCGAACGGCGGGCGCCATGCTCTCCGGCACGATTGCCAAACGTTACGGCCACGAGGGCCTTCCGCACGAAACCATTCACGTCAATCTGACCGGCACCGCAGGCCAGAGTTTCGGCGCCTGGCTTGCACGCGGCGTGACCTTCGAACTCGAAGGAGACGCCAACGACTATGTGGGCAAGGGCCTTTCCGGCGGCTGCATCATCATCAGGCCGACACAGGATGCCGGTATCGTGCCGGAAGAATCGATCATCGTGGGCAA
>DATGVJ010000351.1:0-6472 GCA_035300505.1 Xanthobacteraceae bacterium | reverse complement strand
GCTGAACTGACGCGTGGTCAGAGGCTGATGTTGACTACGACCTGGAAACAGCCAGCGGTGTTCCGGCGCGACGCCGCCGTAATCATACGCGGTCGGCCGCGCCTTCCACCATTGCCGCAACAGCTTGAGGACCTCCGCTGGCAGCTACCTTGCCGCGATCCGCCATAGCGTCAGTCCTGCTCATCGAGCGGCGGCTCGTTGCATTCGTCGACCATCCGCTGGCAGACGTTGGCAATTTCGGTGCGCACCTCGAACACGACGCGCTCGATGCTGTGCCGGATCGCAAGATCACCACGCGGCGCGCCCCTCGATCAGCTCAGCCACCACAACAGCAGCAGCACGAGCGCCGCGACCACGGCGGCAAAGACCAACTCTTCGAACGTGCTCATCCTCCACACGGCCGTCATTCCTGTTCGTCGAGCAGGTTCTACCGATTTCCCCTGCGTGGGAAATTGCTTTTGCGCCGGCTCGCACTGTTGGTCTAGCTATGCAAGCTGCGAAATCTCCGGATCAGATATACTGAACCCGTGCCGTCGCGCGGTCCCCCCGCAATGGCGACGACCGCATCCTCGTACTCGTCGAAGTGGACAAACTCGTTTCCTTCTGCGGTGGAATTCATCGCTTACTGTTTCCTGCTGACTGAGCCCAATTGAAGGCGAAGCCGAGCGCCTCCGCTCATTTCTTGCAAGGCCAAGCCTGCGATTGGGCCGTCCACACCGACGACGCTGGGTTGTAGTGACGCTTCGCCGGGTTGTCTCTGAGGTGTTTGCACACTACGTCGCGTGCTTGCGCCAAGGTGGATGTCGCAGGGATGCACACGGGCGCATTGCCAGCATCATTGGCAGCCAGCATCAGAGCGTCCAGAACGCCTGCAACGTAATACATCGCCCTAGCAGGCTGTTGCTGACACCACTCGTGCAATATATCAGCGCTCACATATCCATGAATTTGTGCATGCGCTGTGGTCGTGCCGTCGCTGTCGGTCTGCGCCGTTGCCTCAGCCGTCAGAACGGCGAGCGTCAGTGCGGCGATTATGGTCGTCTTGGTCATTGGTTGCGTGATCCGGTGATTGTAGCGGAGCAAAGTAGGTGAAACGGCGGCTCGATCCCGCAGCCGTCAACGAACTCGGAGACGAAGTCGGCGCTAGGGCAAACAGGCCCTTAGCCCAGCGCGTCGAGTACACACACCCGCACTTTGAGATGGTGCCAAAACGGTGCCAGAGGGATCGATTGACTGATTTGATTTGATCACGCGCATATTCTTCTGAACCGTAAGCGGCCCAATCGGCGTGCCGTCGGTATTCAGTTCAACGAATGCGACAGCCCCCATGCGGTCGGCGATAACAAGGGCTCTGTTGCCGATGCCGGGCCGCGCAGACGTGGTGGGATGCACGCGCGGATCGCGACGTGGCGGCTCCACGCGATAAGCGTCGTTGGCGCACGTTCACAAGTAATTGGCGCTAAGTCACAAGTTACATTCCGCCTTTTCATCTAGCTGTCCCGGTCGGCTTATCCCCGCGATGGGCGCACCCGCCACTTTCGCGAACAGTGATCGATGACGAACCAAACTCCATTGCGCGTCTTTTTCAGTTGCCTGTCTTGCAAGGCGGTTTATAGCGCCATGCAGAATGGGGAACCGGGCATTTGTGTCGGCCGCTTCGCTTGCAAATGGTGCAAGACGACGGTCCATCGGTGGGACGGCCGATACAGTTTTACGAATTGGACAGGACCGCTCGACTAAGCCGGGCGCTACGGCCGCGACCTGGTGATGCTGGGCGCGTAGTGCGCGGCGTGCGCCAGTCCAGACGCGCAGAGCCAAGACCAAGTTCTCGGAGCCTGGCATTAGTCTTGTACCTGAACACCCACGATCGCGCGCTCTTACTCCCGACTTGCAGATAGAGACCGTTGCCATCGGCGTGCAAGCCCTTCTGTAAGCTGGCAACATCTAAGGGCGTCAGCCGGTTTATGGTTCTCATGGCTGCATCTACTATTCGTGGAACGCCGTCTTTGCAGCATCGATGCGAGCGACGTGACTGGATGCTCGATGTGTCAGCGTCTCATTGAGCCGATAGCGGTAGCCACCGAACAGCTTCTCGACCTTGAAGACGCCGACTTGCTGCAAGGTGGCCGTATGCCGGCGCGCGGTGCTGGCTGACCGCCCGCCTGGATTTGGCCGGTGCGAGCTCGGGATTCCAGGACGCCGGCGGCAAGGTCTCGCGCCGGCATGAACCAGGGGGCGGGCCTGCCTGATCAACCGCCTGCCGAGCTCTGGTGTGGCCGGCTGCGACGCCGGCGGCCAAGCCCGCCTTATCTCATGAGCGTTAATGTATTATCAGCTCGTAAAGTGGGACGTCACCACCACGTTGTCCAGATCACGAACGTGGCTGCAACGAGTTGTAGTAACACGATCACCGTAACCATTGTGAATATGGAGACCTGCCACATGATTTGAACACGTGGCCACCAAAGTGATTTGGCCATAACACCCACCGATGCAAATGAAAAAAAATAAACGGTGCGACGCTTAATAGGGCCGCACCGCTGGTGAAGTACGCCTATTCAGCAATCATCGTGCCGACACTGGTGTAGTCGTTTTTCGGATTGTAACCCGAGGCGCGAAGGTTGCGCAGGTACATCTGATGGTTCTCAGCCGTGATTGATCCCACGGTCGACACCGACATGACAGTCGTCGCAGCTACCGCATGCAGGCCATTTCGCCGATGCTTGCCGCTTCGGCACTCGTCACTGATAGAAAAATGCTCGCAATCGAAGTGCTGATCAAAAAAATTCTAATCATGGCAATATACCATCTATCGGAGCGGAATTGCTCCGCTGTGGACTGATGGCACCGCACAGCGCAGCAATCATCTCAATGCCAATCCTCCTCGCAGCGGCCCGCGTTGATCATCTCCTCGATCAGGATCGGCCAGATTTCACGGGCCATCGTAATAACGCCATTCAATACCTCTTCACGCAACTCCGGATGATTACAGGTGCCGAGCACGGCACCGACCACTTGGGATTGCGGTGCGCCGGCAAGATCGCCGGCGATACCCGAATTCATCGGGACGGCTTTGGATTGATAGGCAACATCGTGGTCGGCATCGTGGGTGCGGTGATTGCAGGTTGGCTGCTTCCGTTGATCGGGCTCGTTCTCGTTGGCGGCATTCTTGCGGCCATCGTAAACGCTGTCATCGGCGCCGTAATTCTTTTGCTGATCATCGGGTTCTTTCGGAAGTAAATCGATTGCCGGAGCGATTTTATATCGCTGCCGCCACAATGAGCTTTTTGCTCATCGCCGCAACGGCCTTGCTCGGATGATCTAGGTCGGTTGCAGCATGAATCCCCTATATCGCTGCTGAGGTCCCCGCCTGGCGGCTTTTTTACGCGTCCAGCGTGGCGCGGCGGCCGGGCATCTGTGGGACGTCGCACCGACCAGCCCATTCCCGCACCCGGGTACTAGGTCGCCGCCAGGAGATTCAACTTGGCGTTGGCGAGCATCAGTCGGTCAGCGAGGAGCTGCGCAAGATTGCGCATGATTTGCTCGCCGACACCCGGATTGATTTCGCGAAAACGCTCGAAATCGCGGAGCGGCACTTCGAGCGCGGTGGCCGCCGCGTCGGCGTAGATGTCCGCGGGGCGCTGCGATTCCAACAGTGCCATTTCGCCGAACGTCATTCCTGCGGTAATGGTCGCCAGACGTATCCCACTTGGCAGCCTAACGTGAACGGCGCCGGACTTAAGGAAAAAAACGGAAGTCGCGGGCTCGCCGGCAGTGATGATCCTCTCGCCCGGCTGATAGGTCCTCGTGGTGCCCAGTGAAGCGAGCTGATCGAGTTCCGCTTCCGGTAGTCCCGTCAGCAGCGCCTGCTCGGACAGGTCGGTCATCTCGAACGCATCGCTTGCCCCGCCATGGCGGTGGAGAATCTGGTCCTCGGCCCATTCGATGGCATCGTCAAGCAGGGGATAGTTATGCAAATTGGAAAGGCCATCGGTCCACTCGGAGATGCTATTCCACTGCGACGACGCGCGGTCGATGCCCGAGAGGATAGCCGTAACGCCGAAGCTCGCCAGTTCCCGAAACTCCTCGGCGAGCAGCCGAGCGCCGGGTGGCGTTATCTCGGCCACGCGACGCAGATCGAGAATGGCGATTTGTGGAAGCGGTTTACCGGCAAGTCGCCGCGAAACGTAGTCGACGCTTGAGAATGAGAGCGTTCCCGCCAGCTCAAGGACCCGGACTTCCCGGTGATGGACAGCCACAAACTTGCGCTCATGCGGCCGCCGGCTACGGCGCGACGAGCTCATGCCTATATCGTAGTCGGCAATGACCGAATTGCGCGCGTCATCGCTGCGACTGAGCATATGCAGCCCGTAGTGCGACGACAGGGCCTCGCAGACCTTGATGCCCCGCACGCTGTTGCCGTGGGTGTCGAGTCGCGGCGAATAGCTGCCAAGTCCCAATCGTGCCGGAAGCGCCGCCAGAATTCCGCCCCCGACACCGCTTTTCGCGGGAATGCCGACTCGGTAGATCCATTCGCCGGCATAATCGTACATGCCGGAGGAGGTCATCACGGCGAGTGTCCGCGATATGGCGTATGGCGTTATGACCTGCTCGCCCGTGACAGGATTGGTGCCGCGATTGGCGAGAGTGGCAGCCATGATCGCGGCGTCGCGCGCGGTCACCAGCACGGAACATTGCCGGAAATAAATATCCAGCACCTTGCGGACATCCTCCCTGATGACGCCGGAATTGCGCAGGAGAAAGCCGATCGCCCGGTTGCGGTCTCCGGACGCGCTTTCCGAGGTATAGACCGCTTCATCGACGCCAAGCTCGCGTCCGGCAAAGCGGCTGAGCGCGTGGCGGATCGTTTCGAATGCCGCATCGCCGGCGGCTTCGAGGATGAGACCCGAACAAGTGATCGCGCCCGCGTTGACCATCGGGTTGAACGGATGGTTTTCGGAGTTGAGCCGGATCGAATTGAAGGGATCGCCCGACGGTTCGACGCCGATGATGCCTTCGACCCGTGCAGCGCCAAGCCTATCCAGCGCGAGCGCGAACACAAAGGGTTTTGAGATCGACTGGATGGTGAAGGGCACCCGGGAGTCGCCGGTCTCGTAGACATGACCGTCCAGTGTCGCGAGGCTGATGCCGAAATGTCCAGGGTTCGCCTTGCCGAGCTCAGGGATGTAATTTGCGACTTCGCCGCTGTTGTCGGCGGTGAAATCATCATGGCAAGCGCTCAGGAACCGCAGCAGCGGCGTTGAGGTGGCCGAATTGCCGGGGCGGACCAGGGCGTTTTGCATGGTGTCCATATCGAATCCCCTGTGCGCGATGCCGCGGATGGCTTGAGCTGGTCCTATCCTTCAGACGGATCCACGAACTCGCCGATCTTGTGGACTTCAACGTTGATAGACATGCCCAAATAATCTTTGGCATCACCAAACCACGAGCCTTCCAGCGGGATTGCCTGACCTGGATGTCGAGCAACTGCCACGGGGATCAAATCATAGCCGGCATTGATCTGGTTGGTTGGGTCGTAATCCAGCCAGCCTGCCCCGGGGAGATATATCTGCAGCCACGCATGGGTTGCGCCGGACCCCGTCATTCCGACTGCGCCGCCATCCAGCGCCGCATCGTACAAGTAACCGCTGACGAACCGGCACGCGAACCCGAGCCGGCGCAATGCCTCAATCATCAGCCAGGCATAGTCCCGGCAGGTGCCCGATTTCGTCCGAAGGGTTTCACCGGGCGGCTGGGTTCCTTGTGCTTCCCTTGCACTGTATTTGAAATTGTTGCGAAACGTGGTCAGCATCCGGTGCAAGACATCGGTCGTGCGATCCTGATCACCGGCGACGAAACTCTTGGTCCATGCCGCCAGGCTAGAGTCGGAGTCCTCGGCATGAGGCCGCAGATAGCCGGCGAGGTCGTTCCACTCGTCGGGAGTGTATTGCACCGGCACTTCGTCGGCTCGAGTTTCCAGGGGAAAGGCATCAAGCCCCTTTATGCCGAAATAGATTCCACGAACCCGAAAGGTAAATTTCAGTTCGCCGCCCGGCTCGCTGAATTCGAATACCGTTACAGCATTTGAGCGGGCATCGCTGATCCAGTGTACCTTCGAGGACGGACTGGTTTTTACGGACCAGCCAAGAAGTCGCGCAGTCGCACCGCGCCTTGGCAGGAACATGGCTCGATGTGTGCCGAAGGTAACGGCCTTCGCATACCTGTAGGTGGTTGTATGCGTTATCTCGCCAACGACCGCCATGTGTTTCTCCCATTACGATCTGAATGCCTCGCTCCAAGGCGCCTGTATCGAAACGTTGGCCAGGCATTTGGCCTTGCCAGGGATGGTGCGATAATCGTCAGTCTCTCCTTCAGCCGCTCAACAAATCTCAACGAGCGGAAATTGACGACGCCCTGGCGGCAGGATTTGAAAATAGACCGCTGCCGATTTGAAGCAGGCTAACTGAGGCGG
>DATGVJ010000350.1:0-9037 GCA_035300505.1 Xanthobacteraceae bacterium | reverse complement strand
AGTGGATGCGGGCGTTCGGTCGTGCCGAGGCCTTCAAGCGTGGTGACCTCGGCTTGGCCGAGCGTTTCGATGGTCGTCACACAAGAGCGCGCCGGTTTGCCATCGACCAGCACCGTGCAGGCGCCGCATTGGGCAATTCCGCAGCCGAACTTGGCGGCATTGAGACCTAGATCGTTGCGCAGCACGTAGAGCAGGGGCGTATCCGGCTCAGCCGGCACGCTGTGCATCGCGCCATTCACCTTGATATTGATGGCCATAAGAGAACTCCCGACGGGCGCTGTGGGGGACGGTGGCGTATCTTGCTCTGCCACTTGCGCCGTGTCGAGGCCCCAATCCGGTTTCCGAACGACCCCCCGAACTCAAGCGCCTTGCGGTTGAGATTTTCCCAATCCTTGGCCCGCATCATAGCCTGGCGGGTCGATGCTGGCCCACCTGTTCCTCCAAACGAGAGCGCGCCAACGCGATGTGGTCGGCAGTAAATGATGCGGTCGGCAGTAAATATTGCATGCTTGCGTAAGTGACTGGAACCCGCAGGTGGTTCGCCTGCTCTTCCAGCCGATCAAGTTGCACATGCATGCTTTCGGCGCCCTGCGCGGCAGAACCGGCATTCAATTCGTCCTCCAAGAACCGCAATTCTCCGTAGAGGCGCTCGATCTTGCGGCGCATCATCCATCCGTAGATGGTCGGCACGAACCGGAGCACCGGATAGAGCACGCCAATGATCGGAATAAGCAGCACCAGCAACCGTGCGACCAACGAGGCCATCCAAAATTCATTCAATCTCAGCCCTCGCAATTCGCTACGAGCGAATATCCATAAGGGTTCGTAGAATAGCGTACCAAGCGACTCGATATCGGGTGCTTCGGCCTCGGAAGTCGTACCGCCCTGAATCAGCGCAATGTCAACGCCTGAATGCGAGTCGCGTAGCATTGCCAGATTTTGTAATGCGCCGTCGGTCGGCATGAGCCGAAGCTGAACTCCTGCGCGGGCAAGAATGGCCTGATAGCGCTTGCCGATCTCTTGATAGGCGCCCCCTTCGGCGCCAGTCGCCGTGACAATGCGCCGGGGCGGCATCGTGCGCCCCATGACGAAGGCCGCCGCGACGAGTTAAAGTGGCGACTGCGATGACCAAAAACGGCCAGCGCACCCGTATGGTTTCCTGGAGGGACATCCCGCCTCGTTTATGGGTTGATCACTTGATGTGCGGAATCCGGCCAAAGCCCGCGCGCGTAGGCAATGAGCGCATCACTGATGAATTCCGGCTGTTCCGCAATCGCGGCGTGGCTGCTGTTGGGAATGATCACGACCGTAACGCGGTCACCCAAGGCGCGCTTGAATTCATGCGCATCCTCGACATGAGCGAGCGGATCATGGTCTGGTTGCAGATAGAGGATCGTTGCGCTCCCGGCCGCATAGTCGGCCTCACGCGAGGTCCGATCGCCGGCGATCCGCTGCGCTGCCAGCACCTCCGGGTGCCAGCCCACAAGCCATGATCGTGCGTCATTGCCGGGCGCAAAAAACGCAAACTGCAAGGCCTTGAGGCGGTCCGCATCGGGTAGCGCCGGATTGGCGCTGGCCTTGATGGCTTCACGCACGACAGGCGGGCTTGGGGCGTGGCCCACATTGGCGGCGACCAGGGAGACCGCACGCACGAGATCGGGCCGGTCGGTTGCGAGCATGCGCGCCACCCGGTTTCCGAACGCATGGCCGACCACGAAGGCCGAACCATTGCGGTCATGTTCAATGACAGCAACGATATCGCCCGCCAGGTCCTTAAGATCGATGCCCGTCATCGGACCACGGCTTCGTCCGATGCCACGCGGCTGCGGCCGCAACACGCGATATCCACCCGATGCCAGGCTTTCCGCAATGAGATCAAAATCCGAAGCGCCACGCCCGAGCGATGGCAGGAGCACGATGGTGTGTCCGCGCCCCTGTGCCAGAACCTCGAGTTCGACATTCCCATGTGGAACGATTGTGGGCGTGACGATCGGGTTCATCGCCGTCACTTCAACCGGTCCGCGACCTTGTCGCATAACGCTCCTCCGCGCCCTGATGGTTGCCCCTCCATCAATCAGCGAAAGCACGCCACGGCGTCAAGGCACCTCACTCGGTATCATTACTCGGGGTCGTCTGCATCCAAGGCTGCTCAACTGGCTGCTCGCAAATCCCATCGCAACAATGCGCGATGCCCTGGCCACCGCATTCCGGGCAAGGGATAAAATCCGGGTCTGTTTGTTCCGGGGTCAAGTTGGCGCGGCGCGCCCGGACAAAACCGGGCCGTTCCGTCCACCGGCAGTTTTCACACAGCATTTGCGCCTCCCTTGCCGGGAGCAGCAAATCTGATTCTGTGCGGTGAGAACAGGCGCCGTAGCCCGGATGAAGCGGCAAAATCGCATTCCATATGCGCTTCTGACGCACAATCCGGGAAACTGCTGTACGGGGAAAATAGCCAATATAATACGGGGATGGCCTGCACCCGGGCAGCCCCGGATTGCGCCACATTTGCGCATAGCGCAAACACCGCTTCACCCGGGCGACCGGCGACGCTTATCAAATCGCCTGGCGATCGAGCCCCTTGGCGCTGATCAGCTCGCCAATCCGCTTGCGGGCGTAGAACATACGGGTCTTTACCGTATTGACCGGCACCCCGATGATCTCAACGACCTCATCGATCGTCTTGCCATGATAATAGACGAGGTCGACGATTTCGCGATGGGCTGGCGACAACTGGGTGAGGCACTCCTGCAGCAACGAAGTCTGTTGCTTCTTTTGCATGCTGACTTCCGGATTGTCCGACGGGTCCTCGATGAATTCAGCGACTTCTTCATCGAGTTCCTCGGTGGAACGCCGACGCAGCACGGAAAGGGCCTTGTTGCGCGCCATCGCAAGCAGCCAGGTAGATACCTTGGAGCGAGCCTCAAACCGCTCAGCCTGCCGCCAAACGTCGAAGAAAACCTCGCTCACCATATCCTCCGCCAACGCTTCGTCGTTTAGAAACCGAAGCGCAAAGCGGTAAACGCGTACATTGTGGCGACCATAAAGCGTCTGAAGAGCACGCTTATCACCCTGCGCAATCGAGGCAATCAGCGCCTCGTCCGTCGTCTCATGAGTGACGTCCCGGTTCAGGATCGCAGAAGTGGCAGATACCGTTTGGCTATACTGCATGGGTCCCCTCCTCGGCACTTGCTGCCCGAGGTACAAGTTAACGATTATCGAATTAGCAACACCG
The DNA here is from genome assembly GCA_035300505.1 of Xanthobacteraceae bacterium. Classification (GTDB taxonomy): domain Bacteria; phylum Pseudomonadota; class Alphaproteobacteria; order Rhizobiales; family Xanthobacteraceae; genus VAZQ01. The sequence goes on along the minus strand of DATGVJ010000350.1, from coordinate 5,805 downwards.
CGTTTCGCGACGATTGCTCGCCCAAGGAAAATGGTTACGTGGGCGGCCCAATTGTTTCTTGGCACCGGCGGTGAAGAAACAATTGGTATGGCGCCGGATCAGTGGCCCATGCAATGAAGACGACGGGCAGCCGCCGATTCCGACATCCACGGAAGAAAAATGTCTTGCACGAAAGAAAAAATGTCTCGCGCGAGGTCGCGGGGAGACCCAAAGGCCCCTCCCCTGAGGTTCCTCTGGAATGGCGGTAAAATCGTCTTCCCGCGCTTGCGGGAGACCTCCTGCCTGCTTTCGCCAATTCCGAAGCTGGCCGTGTCCTGGCCAAAGACCTATCACATGGAGGATCGCATAGAGCCGTCTTGGAACGACTTCTTTGATGGGACTGCCAGAAAGGCTATGGTGTAACAATTGCTTAGACAGTCATGACCAAACGCTTGGGCCGCACCCCGGCTATCCGAGGCGACCAAATGAGACGCATGCGACAACGCTTATCCACACTGAGAACGGGAGTCATGATTTTTACGCTCTCTATTATTGTATTTTCTTGTTTACTTTCGATCAGGGGCACAGCCGAAGCTCGGGAATTTCGCGCCGCCGATATCCAGGACCAGGACTATCTTACCGTCCGGGCCCTCCGCTTCATGGACCAGCTGGTCACGGAACGAACGGGCGGGCGCCATCGCATCCGTGTGTTCCATTCCCGGCAACTGGGCGAAGAAAGCCAAACGCTCGAACAGACGCGTGTCGGCGCCATCGACATCAACCGCATCAATGTGGCGGCCATCGGCAATGCGGTTCCGAGCCTCAACGCCCTTGCCTTGCCGTTTCTGTTTCGGTCCGACGATCATCTGTACAAAGTCATCGACGGAACGATCGGTGAGGACATACTCGACGCCCTTGAACCAAGCGGCTTCATCGGGCTGACGTTCTATGACTCGGGCGCGCGCTCGATCTATACAGTCAACAAGCCAGTGCGGACATTGGATGATCTCAAAGGGCTCCGAATTCGCGTGCAGCAATCCGACTTGATGGAGCAGATGGTGCGGGCGCTCGGGGCTGAGCCGGTTGGTATTGCGTTCGGACAAGTGCTCACGGCGCTCCAGACCAAGCTCATCGATGGTGCAGAGAACAACTGGCCATCCTATGTAACGACCGGCCACCACAAGATCGCGCGCTACTACACTGTAACGCGCCATACGATGGCACCGGAGGTCGTAATCATGTCGCCCAGGGCCTGGAGCGAACTTTCCCCGGAGGACCGCATCATCTTTCGCAGCGCTGCCCGCGAGTCGGCCAAGTACATGCGCGAGCAATGGCAGAGCTGGGAGGTCCGCACCGAAAAGGAGGCCGTCGATGCCGGCTCCACCGTCGTCAAAACGTTCGACCGAACCGCTTTCGAAGATGCGACCAGGGCACTACGCGATGCGGCGCGCGCCGATCCGATACTTGGACCATTGATCACACGTATCGAAGCCGTTCACTAGCGCCGGTTTAGTAGAGGCCGAGTTGCAGCAAAACGCACCATCAGGCGACAACGCGGCACCGGGGCCTCGGCTCTATCGCTTCCTTGAAGCATTGCGCGTGTTGCCGATCCGCTCCCGCATCCTGGTGATTGCGGCACTCAATATTATCGTAGCGGTGATTTTTGCAGCCGTCATCTGGGACGGCGCGCAGGATTTGACCTCGGCACGCAATGATCTTCGGCTGACCCGCGATTCCGATCGATTGCTGACTGAAGTCGGAAGCCAGATTGAGCGTCTGCAAGGGCTCATTCATCGCTATATTGCCCAGCCGAACGCAGACCTGCTCAACGAAATCACGGAATTGCGCGAAACTGTGTTCGTCGCATTGGTCAACCGGGCCGCGGTTGATCCAATTCTTTCATCGCCGTCCGCCGGCCTGTTGCAATCGACGGAGCGATTTGTTGCCGGATTTACCGACTTGCGCGCAATTGAGACCCGGATCACGGCCAGCTATGAGAATCAAGTCCTCAAACCAGCCGAGGAAATGGCCGGACTCTATGCGATCGTCGAGGACGTCACCAAGGAACGCAACAGCCTGATCTGGCCCGCCCTCAACAAATCACGAGAAGCCTTCTCGAGAACGCTGGTCTTGACCAACATTTTCTATCTGACGCCGACGGCGGCGACGGCTGACGAGGTAACCAAGAACCTCGAAAGCATCGAGGGAACGATCCCGGTGATGATGGATCTCACCGACAGCGACCTGCAACGCGGCGCGCTCGGCGCGCTCGGCTACCGAGCCGTATCGTGGAGGCTCGGCATCGTAAACCTGGCCGAGAGCTTCGCAAGCCGCGCTCGGGTGTTGCGCGATGCGATCGACGGCAATCAACAGGCCATGTCCGGCGCGATCGACCGCCTCTCAGAGAACATGCGGGCTCGGGAACGCCTCGCCTATGCGCGATTCGAAGCGACACTCAATGAAGTCTATGTCCGTATTGGGCTAATCGCAGCGTTCGCCTTGTCGATTGCGGTGATGATCGGATTGGCGATTGCCGGAAGCATCGTTCGCCCGCTTCGCGACCTGATGATGGGCATGCGCTCGATCGTCTCGGGCGACTATACCCACCCGGTGCGCGACGTTAAGGCACATGATGAAATTGGCGTCATGGCGCGCGCGCTGGAAGTCTTTCGCGGCAATGCCATTGCCCGCCAGCAGGCAGAGGAGCAGCTCAAGGCCTCCAAGGAGCACGCCGAACGGGCATTGCGTGAACTGCAGGAAGCGCAACAAAGCTTGATCGAAGCCGAGAAACTGGCTGCTCTCGGCGGCCTCGTCGCCGGCGTCGCGCACGAAGTCAACAATCCGGTAGGCATCAGTCTTACCGTCGCCTCCAGCTTCGCCCGGCGCTGCGATGCGTTTTCCGCCGCCATCCGCGACGGGTCCATACGGCGATCGAAGCTTGACGAATTCATCGCCGGCAGCCATGAAGCCGCCAAGCAGCTGGTCGCCAATCTCAATCGTGCGGCTGACCTGATCCAATCGTTCAAACAGGTTGCGGTCGACCGTAGCCACGCTGAGCGCCGGCCATTCGATCTTCGGGAAGCCACCGAGCAGATTCTCGTAAGCGTGCGACCCGCGCTCAAGCGATCGCCCGTGACACTTTCAGTTGATATTCCCCCCGGTATACAAATGGACAGCTATCCGGGCCCCTATGGTCAGGTTCTTACAAATCTTGTGCTCAACGCCATCGCCCACGGCTTCCCCAACCGGGATAGCGGCTCGATGCGCATTGAGGCCTCTCGTCGTGGCGACGATCAGGTTGACCTCAAGTTCGTGGATGACGGTGTGGGGATGAGCGAAGAAATCCAGCGCCGAGCGTTCGAGCCGTTTTTCACGACGCGCCGCAATCGCGGCGGGACGGGCCTTGGCCTTCATATCGTCTATAATCTCATTACCCGCCAACTGGGTGGGCGGGTGCGCCTCGAATCGGCGCCGGACCACGGCACGACATTCACAATCACGCTACCGCTTGTTGCCCCGAAGGATAAATTCACGAATACGCCCCAAATGGCCTTGAATGCAGAATCGATATGACCGACGAAAATGATTTCATCCAGGTAATTGACGACGACGCAACTGCGCTCGACGAGGCGCCGTTGCCGGCCTGGAAAGTGGCCGTCATCGACGACGACCCCGCCGTGCACGACGGCACGCGGTTCGCGCTCTTCGACTACAGTCTCAATGGCCAGGGCGTCGAACTGCTGTCGGCCTATTCGGCGGAGGAAGGGTGCGAGCTTCTGCGGCAAACACCCGATGTGGCGGTCGTGTTGCTCGACGTCGTAATGGAAACCGACAATGCCGGCCTGGCGCTGGTCGACTACATCCGCACGCAACTCAAGAACGAAACCGTCCGCATTATTTTGCGCACCGGCCAGCCCGGGCAGGCACCTGAGCGTCGCGTGATCGTCGACTATGACATCAACGACTACAAGGCCAAGACCGAGCTCACCGCCGACAAGCTTTTCACCGCCCTGACGGCGGCGCTGCGCAGCTACCAGCAGCTGCAGCGCCTGGTCGAAACGAGGCGTGGACTGGAAATGATCATCGAAGGCGCTTCAGCGCTATACGATTTCAAATCCATGCAGCGATTGGCCGAGGGCGTGCTGACGCAGATTGCTTCCCTGCTCAAGGTCGACTGCGGCGGCATTCTGGTGCTGCGGGAGGGCGACACGGCACCGGGAAAATTCGCCATCCTGGCCGGCTCGGGATGCTATCGCCGGTTTGCCGGAATCTCCGACGCGGGCGCCCTGGAGCCCTTGTTGATGCAGGCCGTGCAACATGCCTTCCTGCGCCGCGGCCATGAGTTCCAGCCCAAAATTTCCGCCCTCTATATCCGCACCGCAACGGCACGCGAGGTCGTCGTCGTGATGGAGACACCGAGGCCCTTGACCGCCACCGACCGGTCGCTGGTCGAACTTTTCTGCAGCCGGCTCTCGGTCGCATTCGACAATGTAGTTCTCTACGAGCAACTACACGAAGCCAACGTGCGCCTGGAAGAGCGGGTGCGCGAGCGCACACGTGCATTGACGCAGGCCAATTCGCGTCTCGCTTCGCAACGAACCTTGCTGCGCCAAGCCAATGCCTTCAAAAACGAAATCCTCGGCACCGTTGCCCACGACCTCAAGAATCCCCTCGGCGTCATTTCGGGACGCGCCGAAATGCTCAGCGAATTCGCCGCCATAACACCGGTTCCGGTCGAGCGCCTGCAAGATCAGCTGGGCCACATCCGAAATTCCACCCGGCAATTGACCACAATGGTCAATGATCTCATTTCGGATGCCATGATGGACGCACACGACATTGCGATCCGCAACGAGCCGGTCGATCTCGTGAGCATGCTCGGCGATATCGTCGCATCGAACCGCGGCCCAGCCGACAAGAAAGGACAAACGCTCAATCTCATCTCGCCGCCGCATCAAATGTGGAACTGTGATCCTGACCGGATGCGTGAGGCCGTCGACAATCTGGTGAGTAATGCGATCAAGTACAGCCCGCCGGGCGGCCATATCGATCTTTCGCTGGCAGTCGAGCCGAACCGTGCCGAAATCAAGGTACGGGACGACGGAGCGGGCCTGTCGCAAGATGACTTGTCGCGGCTGTTCGGCCGCTTCCAGCGGCTGTCGGCACGACCAACGGCGGGTGAAAGCTCCACTGGCCTCGGACTCTCGATCGTCAAACGCATAGTCGAGCTTCATGGAGGCAATGTCGAAGCAGCAAGCGATGGACAAGGCCGCGGCTCGATCTTCACGATCCATTTACCGGTGGCGCCGCCATGACCACATCGCGCACCCAGCACATCATCGTGGTCGATGACGAGGCCCCGGCCCGCGAAATGGTCGGCGATTATCTGCGCCTCCACGGCTTCGAGGTCACGTTGTGCGACGGCGGCGCGAGCCTGCGCCGGGCTATATCGGGCCGGATGCCCGATCTAATCGTACTCGACCTCAACATGCCGGAAGAGGACGGCCTTTCGATCGTGCGCGACCTCAAGCAGCAATCGGCCGTTCCGATCATCATGCTCACCGCCACGGCCAGCGCGATCGATCGTGTGGTCGGCCTCGAACTGGGTGCTGATGATTACCTGGCAAAGCCCTGCGAACTGCGTGAGCTCCTTGCCCGCGTGCGTTCCGTGCTGCGCCGAAGCGTGCAGGCGGTCCCACCTGCTCCGGTGCAAGCCGACAAGGCGACGATTCGCTTCGGAACGAAATGGCTCGACATCGATGCCCAGGCGCTGCGTGATGAGGCCGGCAACGAGCATCCGCTGGCAACGTCCGAATTCGCTTTGCT
>DATGVJ010000349.1:0-2574 GCA_035300505.1 Xanthobacteraceae bacterium | reverse complement strand
GAAATCGAATGTATCCGGCGGAACGATCACCGGCATGCGGTCGTGCACATGGGCGATGTCACGGTTGGCCTGCGTGGTGATGATTGCGGCCGTTTCCATTTCTTCGCCGTTCGGCCCCATCCAGGTTTCCCACAGCCCTGCGAAAGCGAGCGGCTCGCGGTCCTTGGGGCGGATCACGAATGGCTGCTTGCGCGCGCCCTCCTGTTTCCACTCGTAGAAGCCGTCGGCCGGAATGAGGCAACGCCGACGCTTCATGGCGGTCCGAAAGGCAGGCTTCTCGTTGACGGTGTCCCCGCGCGCATTGATGAGCAGCGAGAAGGCCCGCGGATCCTTCACCCAGGACGGGACGAGGCCCCAGCGCACCAATGCAAAGTGCCGTTCGCCTTCCGCAATGCGCACGATCGGCATCGGCTGGGTCGGCGCAATGTTGTAGCGTGCAGGGAAGTTGGGCTGCTCCAGATATTGAAACAACCTTCGCATCGCTTCCGGATTGGAAGTGATCAAATAGCGGCCGCACATGATAAGGTCTCCGGTCTCCCATGGATCATAACGCACTCGTGCTCCGCCGGAACCAGGATAACGACACATGAACGACCCGAGGAACGAGCCTAGAAGCGATCCGAGAGCCTATCCGGACCGCCCGTTCCTGGCGGTGAGCGCCGCCATCGTTCGGGATGGCAACGTCCTGCTGGTGCGGCGCGCACGGGCACCGGCCAACGGGCTCTTCAGCCTGCCGGGCGGCGTCGTCGAGGCGGGCGAAACCCTGCACGAAGCCGTGATGCGCGAAATCCGGGAAGAAACCAGCATCGCCATCGAGCCGGTCGCGCTTGCGGGGTTTCGCGAAACCGTCACCCGCGACGGGGACAACCGCGTCGAACGCCATTTCGTGATCCTGCCGTTCGCGGCGCGCTGGATTGCGGGCGAACCGATCCTCAATGAGGAACTCAGCGAAGCACGCTGGGTCACACCGGACATCATCGAGGGCTTGCCGACGACACCGGGCCTTGCCGCAATCGTGGCGTCGGCGATTGAATTGTTGAAGTGATGGGGCTATGTCGCCTTGTTTCGGTCGCGTTGAACCATAAAATAGCTGTCGCCCGATCAACCATTGCGAATCATAATCCAGCATGTTGCGATACTTTCTCATCGTCGGCTTTGTCGGCCTTAACCTTTCGTGCGATCCGGCGCGCGCGCAGGCGCCCGCGCCCTTCGACAACAGTTTGCAGCGGCTCGCAGAGATCATGGGTGCCTTGCATTACCTCCGCGGCATTTGCGGCCCTAATGAAGGACAGAAATGGCGCAACGAGATTCAAGCCCTGATCGACGCCGAATCTCCGGCAGGCGAACGGCGCGCGCGCATGATTGCAAGCTTCAACCGCGGTTACCGCGGGTTTCAACAGACCTATCGCACGTGCACGCCGGCCGCCGATCTCGTTATTCGGCGCTACCTCGAAGAGGGTTCCAAGATCGCCCGCGAGGTGACGGCGCGCTACGCGAACTAAAGGATCGTGCAATGTGTGTCCCGAGACACGTGTTGCAATTAACCCTTTATTAAATTGGATATGGCGTGCCCAATTTCAGATGCTAACGTCAATCTATCAGTGGGGTGGCGCGTGGGGCGCCGTCGTCTAGACGGGACGAAAATCGAGCATGACTGCACAGAACACACGGGTCACGGTTTTTGACCAGGACACCAAACGCGCGGCACTTGGCTATCTGAGTGAGGCCTGGGCCGAAGCCCGCCTTGACGGAATCGACGGCGATTGTCTGGCGCAGGCAAGTATCTTCACCGCATTTGCGGAATTCGTCGGCACCTATGGCGAGGAAGCGGCCGCAAGTTTCGCCGAAGGCCTGGCGATACGGATTCGCAACGGCGAGTTTTCGTTGGATGTAGCGCGACAGTAGGATGGGTAGAGCGAAAAAAGCGCGTTCTTTACGCGCTTTTTTCGCGAAACCCATCATGGGCCGCACCACAAGATGGATTGATGGGTTTCGCCAAAGAAACGCGATTAAAAACGCGTTTCTTTGTCTCTACCCATCCTACATCGGCCTACATCGTCTCCAAAAATCGCACGGCTTCGCCGCGTCCTGGTGCCACGAGTTCGCCCTCCCACATGACACGCGCCCCGCGCACGAATGTGCCGACCGGCCAGCCCGTGACAGCGACACCGTCATAAGGCGTCCATCCGGCGCGTGAGGCAATCCATCGATTCGTGATCGTCTGCCGCCGCTTGAGATCGACGATGGTGAGATCGGCGTCATAGCCGCACGCGATCCGCCCCTTGCATGCAATACCAAACAATCGCGCGGCGCCGGCGCTCGTGAGATCGACGAGACGCGCAAGCGACAGGCGGCCCGCATTGACATGATCGAGCATGATCGGAACCAGTGTCTGCACGCCGGTCATCCCCGATGGGCTTGCCGGATAGGACTTCGCCTTCTCGGCGACGGTGTGCGGCGCGTGATCTGAGCCGAGCACGTCGACCACGCCCTGGTCGAGCCCGCGCCAGATCGAATCACGGTGCGAAGCGCCGCGCACCGGCGGGTTCATCTGCACGCGCGTGCCAAGACGCT
>DATGVJ010000348.1:0-8234 GCA_035300505.1 Xanthobacteraceae bacterium | reverse complement strand
CTATACCTGCGACGGGCCATCGAAACAAGGGCGGGCACCACCGATTTTCACACCATCGTCAACACTACGGACATTCTGAGCGAAATCATCGTTCAAGTCGGAATTATCGATACCGCTGGTATGATGCGTGCCTCCAACGTCGGGCCCCAACCTCCGCCACTCATAGATTTGAGCGACCGCGAGCACTACCGGATCCATCTCAACAGCAGCGAAGACAAGCTCTTTATCAGCAAGCCCGTCATCGGTCGCGCCAGTGGACAATGGTCGGTTCAGGTCGCCCGAAGGTTCCTGGATCGAAACGGTAATTTTGGAGGTGTGGTCGTCGCATCACTTAACCCCAATCACCTGACGCAGTTTTACGACAAAATTGACTTTGGGCAGGCTGCGTCCATCGCGTTGATCGGCAACGACGCAGTCGTCCGGTCCAGCGGAGGTACCGCCGGGGGCTATCTGCTTGGACAGGAACTGACCGGTACGAAACTTTTTGAACACATAAGAGCAAGCACCAATGCCACGTTCGAGGATGTCGCCCCTTCGGGATCCGAACGCCGACTTGTTACCGTCCGCAAAGTCCGAGACCAACCCTTGTGGGTTGCCGTCAGCATCGACAAAAGCGAAATATTCAGGAATTCTCGCGCGACGCTTCAACTGGGGACAATCGCATGCATCGTCCTCACATTGGCCATGCTTGCAGCGATGGAGCTGATTTTCCTAAGCGAAGATCGTGCCAGCCAAAAAGCAAAGCAGTTGGGATTCACTCTGGAACATATGGGCCAGGGCATTATGCTGGTGACCAAGGATCTTCAGATCCCTCTCATCAATCGCAATTGCGCGGAGCTGTTGGGTTTTCCCGCCGAATTCATCAATACCCCCCCGACATATGACCGCCTGCTTGCCTACCATGGCGACGCGAGTGCGGGGCACGAGTCCCCGCTGGCGGCGGTGCCGAGCCCGTTGAACATAACGAAAGCCGCGCCCGTATCGACGCAGACGTCCGCTTGCGAGCGACGGATGCCAAACGGTGCCGTCATCGAAGTTCGCAGTGGCCACCTTCCAGATGGCAGCTTTGTGCACACGATTACGGACATTACGAAGCGTTGCGAGGCTGAAGCGAACATCGCCCGAATGGCGTCCGAAGATCCGTTGACCGGCCTGCCCAACCGCCGTGTATTCGGCGCTTCGCTCGATCAGGTGATTGAACAGCGGAGACCAGCGGATGAAGACTCCACACGAATGAAAGATTTCGGTGTCTTGTTCCTGGACCTAGATCGATTCAAGGTCATCAACGATACGCTTGGTCATCGTACCGGCGACCTGCTGCTGCAGGAAGTCGCCCAACGTTTAAAGGGCACGCTGCGATCGGCAGATATCTTGTCGCGACTCGGCGGCGACGAGTTCGCGATCATCGTTGCGGAGGTCGAATCGCGCTCCGACCTTGAAGCGCTCGCTAATCGCCTCAGCGATGCCTTCAGCGGCCCATTCGAGCTCGATGGTCACACGGTTCGCTCCAATGTCAGCGTCGGGATCGCGGTCGGCCCTGCCGACGGGGAATGCGGCGATGACCTCCTGATGGCTGCAGACCTTGCGCTCTACGCCGTCAAAGCCAGCGGCGGGCGCGGCTTTCAATTCTACCAGAAGAAAATGAACCAGCAAATCAATGAGCGCCGCCAGATCGAGAACGATCTTCGGGAAGCCCTCGACCGCAATGAATTGGAACTGCATTACCAGCCGATCTTCGATCTGAAGAGCAATACGGTTAGCGGGTTCGAAGCGCTGGCGCGTTGGCGGCATCCGGTCAAGGGCATGGTACCTCCCATGACCTTCATTCCTGTCGCCGAAGACAGCGGGCTTATCGGACCGCTCGGCGAATGGGCCTTGGCTGCTGCATGTCATCAGGCCGCAAAATGGCCGGCTGGAATGAAAGTCGCGGTCAACTTGTCGCCCATCCAGTTTTCGAGCCCCAATCTGGTCGACCGGGTCGCCTGCATTCTTGCCGAATCCGGACTGTCGCCGAAATGCCTTGAATTCGAAATCACGGAACGTGTCTTCATGGACGACAGCGAACACACCCTGTCGACCCTACATCAGTTGAAGAAAATCGGCGTCCGAATCGCGCTGGATGACTTTGGCACCGGCTATTCCTCGCTTAGCTATCTACGACGCTTCCCGTTCGACAAGATCAAGATCGACCGCTCATTCGTGTCGGATCTGTCCCAACGGACCGAACACGCCCCAATTATTCAGGCTGTTGTCAACATCGCGGCCGCACTGGGCATGGAGACGACAGCCGAAGGAATTGAAACAAAGGATCAGCAAGAGTTCCTTACAGCCTTGGGCTGCAACGAGGGTCAAGGCTACTACTTGGGCAAACCGATGCCCATCGAGAGCCATGCCGACATCATTTCGGAACGCGCAATCAAGGAAATTTTGGCGGCTTAGCCCGGGAAAAGCCCAACGAGAACTCGTCATTCTTGAGTTAGCTATGGAAGCGGTACAATGATTTGCTTTGCACCATTTCTCGAATTCGGCCTTCTGGCATAGTACGCGATCCCGACGGTCACGAAATTCGCCCATCTCGTCGAAGCGGCTAAATACCCTCGAGCAGGCGTAGTGTTGCGTTAGAATCAGTACTGATCATACGACCCGGCTTGAATCCGCTCTGCACAAATAATTCCTTTACTTCTGCGTCCGTGCGCAGCCGACCTCCGAAGTTGACGAGCATATGGATGTCCAACAGCCTCCCGTATAGAGAGCTGGTATCCGGCTCAATAACAAGAACCCTCCCCCCAACCGCCATCGCGTTCCGAATGTTTCTCAGGAGGGTGCAGACCTGCGGGTCCGTCCGAGACTGCAGAATGCGTTTGAGGATGTACATGTCACCGCCAGCCGGCACAGTCACGTTATAGTCACCACCGACGAAATCACAGCGTTTGCTGAATGGCTCCGATTGCAAAGATCGGTGGGCGGCCTGAATCACTGCCGGCAAGTCAAACAGGACCCCCTTAAGCGCGGGCAACGCTTGCAACAGCGTGGTTAAGAGTTGCCCGTACCCACCTCCAACGTCGACCACCATGCGACACGACGAAAAATCATAATAATCGCGTACGACGATGCCTTCCTCAATGGAGAAGCTGCTCATGGCTTGTTGGAACACTGCGCGTGCTGCTGGATTTGCTTCGAAATAGGAGTACGCGTTCGTCCCGAAGGCGGACTCAAATACACTAGTCCCAGTTCGGACGCTTTCGAGGAGACGCGGCCAAGCGTTGGTAAACCACTCACCGCCATAAGTCAGTGCGACGTCACGCATTGAATGCAACGCATCCGTTTGCAGTAGTACGCCTATCGGGGTGCAAGAGAACTGCCCAGGCGCTGTTTCCGCAAAGACGCCGATGTGCGCCAGCGAGGCCATCAGCCGGGTCAAGGCAGCGGGGTCCATGCCGGTTGCCTCAGCTAACTCCACGGCCGATTGCGGCCCGTCCTTCAGGCGATCGGCCAACTTCAGCTGAGCCGCGACATTGAGAAGTTGCGTCTGCACAATGCCTAACGTCATCGTGAGCAACTGCTGTGCAGGCGAAATAACAACTTTCACGTGGGCATTCATATCATTCCTCCGGATTCGCTAGGCCAGTTCTCGCGTCGACAACACCGCTTATGAGGTTGTAATCGAAAAGCCGCGGAGCAAATGGAGCGCTCAACCGACTGATCGGTACAATGTACTTCGGAAGGTCTTCCAGGAAAGACAGCATCTCGCGCCTTAAGGCATGTGCTTGCGCTACGGTGACCGACTCGAACCTGATCTTTGAGCCGATGCACAGCCTTCCAAGAGCGGGCAGATCGGCCGAGATCACAGTCGCAATCTTCGGGTAACCGCCGGTCGTATGACGATCAGCCATAAGCACGATCGGCTGACCGTCTCCCGGAACCTGGATGGATCCCGGAGCTATTGCATCGGATGCAATGTCGAAACCCTTGGCGTGCTGAAGCGGCCTTTGACCCCGAAGGCGCATGCCAACACGGTCCGACGTGCCGACGGTGAATTCACTGTCGAAAAACCACGCGATCTCCGCTTCTTCGAAATAGTGAAGCTGAGGCCCTGGAATGACCCGTATCCGAGCGGAGGGAAAAAACGTGATGCCATCCAGCCGGCATTCACCGCGGTCCAACGCCTGCGGGCGGCGCAGTGGAAGCTGATCTCCTTCCATTAGAGCCCGGGCTCGCCAACCACCTGTCGCGGCGCGGATATTTGTCGAAACGCTACCAAAAGCTGGATCGATGTTGAGGCCGCCCTCGATTCCGACATAAAGGGAGGCGCCGCCTACGATAGACCTGATTTTGACAATTTCGCCGCGCTTGACCAAAACGCTTCGCTGGCCCTCGATACAGCTGCCGATTTTGGCCTCGATATTGGGTAGGATTTCGATTGTCGTCCTGGCGCCAACGAACGACAGCCGTACGCTTTGGGCTTCGATCTCAATTGCCGGGCCCAGATAGAGGACTTCAAGCGCGCCTTCACCGGGGTTGTTTCCGACCAGAAGATTCGCCGCGCGCAAAGCCACGGGGTCAAGCGCGCCGCTCGACCCAATACCAAGGCTCTGATAACCCGAGCGCCCAAGATCCTGCACCGACGTCATCAGCCCGGGACGTAGGATTTTGAGAAACGCCGTCACGCTGCAATTTCCGACTGCTCGGTCACCGGCTCGATCTTGAGATTTCCGGCTTCGAGCCGAACGGCCATGTCATGGTATTCGCGTAGCGATATAGGCTGATAGATGACTTTGTCGCCTGGCTTCAACAAGGCACCATCGTCAGGTTGCCACATCGCTACGGGCGAGCGGCCAATCACATTTAGACCCGAGGTGGTTTCACGCGGCACGATTAAAGACATTGCCATGGCGATGCAAAGTGAGCCCGCCGGTATCTTCAGTCGCGGCGTTCGGAGACGAGGGACCACAAGTTCCTCTGGCACGTCGCCCATGTAGGCGAGCCCCGGCAGAAAACCCAACATGTAGATATGATAGACAAGCCCGGAATGCCGCTCGATCACCTGCCTTGTGGTCAGCCCGGCGCGTGCCGCAACATCGCTCAGGTCAGGCGCCATCTCGGTATCGTAGCAAACCGGAAGTCTCCATGTCCGGCTGGGCCGGTCGGAAACCTGTATCTGACGTATATGCCCGGCAATATGGTCAGCAAGCGCCGCCTGCGATATCGCTGCCGGATCGTAGTACACCATCAACGAACGGAAGGTCGGCACCGTTTCGAGGATTCCCTCATGGCGCTCACTGCCGAGGCACTCGTCGAGTGCGAGCACAATCGCATTGACCTGACGATCAATGCTTTCGCCGAACTCGACCACAATTGCGGTATCGCCCGCAGGCAGCACGCGGTAGTCAACCATCGGTCGCTCTCTCTGATTCGCCGCAGTGGACAGCTTGCTCAGCTGGGGACGACGGCGGGGGCGCGAATTTTGGGTACCTAAATTTACGGGGTTCCGTGGCGACCGCGCGGGCCGAAGTTTCCGACAAATAAGCTTCCCGCGCGCGGCGCGGCTTCGCATTCAGAAACTTTGATTGTTGTGAGGCCGAGTATTTCGGTTCTATGTTACCACTGACGGAGCCAGCTCCCGTACGGCCCAGACGTGCGGCTCGACTATAATCGCCGTGCACAAACCCCGCGGATGCTACAACGCCAGCATCCGCACCCGCCCCATCACGCGTAAACATCGACCCCTCCGATGGCGTCGCCATCGTTAATCAACTATTAAGAGGATGCCGCGTTTTCAATAGAACTAATACTTAAAATTGCTCATATCGTTAATGCAGAACAACATGGTTCCGGATCGACAAATTCTAATTGGCTGGATGTCGGTTCTCGCGAATTCCAGACCAGCCCGGTTGGGCCCCATTGGTCCTGCTAGCCCACCGCCGAACGGCGGCTTGGCGCCGTAGGCGGCTTGGCGCCCGCGCGTGTCGCGCGGCACGCAGGCGGCCTTGGCCGGACAAGTGCCCAAACGCGCATCTTCACGCGTCGATGCGGAATGCGGGACGAAATTGGCGCATGACAAAGCCCCGGATTGCGGGCCATCAACGCGTTAACGCACTGATGGCCCGCGATCCGGGGTACGGTCCTAATACCTAGCCCGTATGGGAGTGGTCTTTTACGCCTTGGCCGGAACCATACTCTCGACCAGTGCCAAAAGCTTCTTGCGGGTGTGTGTTTCTCCGATCTGACCGAACGCCGTGATGAGCCGGAGACCGTCCTTCAACTGGCTCGGCTCCAATTGTTCGGCAACCGCCACCTCGGCCCTGGAATCGGCTTTTTCGGAAAAGAAGAACGTAATTGGAACGTCCAGGACCTCTGAGATCTCGGAGAGCCTGCTGCAACTGACACGATTAGTGCCCTTCTCATACTTTTGGACTTGCTGGAACGTAAGACCCAGTTTCTGCGCTAGCTCCGTTTGCGAAAGCGACAATTGGAGCCGGCGCAAACGAACCCGCTTCCCAACCATAATGTCAACAGGGTGAGGCATTGTACCTAGTCCTTCCTAGATGCTCGAAGTCAGCAAATTGACAGAACGATCCGATACCGACGCATCGTGGACGATCTGACCTAAGTCGAATTCCCAATTCGGTGACAACCTCTTCAAACCTACGCCAGGATTTCCGGCCTAGGCAGGCCTTGTGGTTGTAGTCCGGAACAACATCATGGCTATCATCGAATGTCCCAAGAGAGCAATTTCCAATAGGCCGCGATGCCGCAGTTCCAGATGAGCAATCAGTAACATCCCTGCAATACGGCGAAAGGATAATGTGAAGTCGCAATCATACAATATGCACAAGGTAAGCGCGTGAGTCCTCAGCTGATCACTCCCGACCTATAACCACTTAAATAATTGATTTTTATAATGTATTTTAATTTTTTGATTGATTCTAAATATGATTACAACCTTTGTTAATTGGTTCCCGGACGCAGGCGAATAAGGGTGCGACATTTTATCGCAGGTGCTGTTAAGTATATTTTTGTAATAAAACCATCATCGAATGTATGCCTTGATGGCCGGAGGGTCCGCAACTCTTGATTTAACAGAACCCTCGCAAGAAAAATTGCACTGGAAAAGCGTCGAGTTGTATCTCATGGATTCGACGCGCCGGGCGGATTGCCGGATGCTCGGAGAACCCCCTCGGTAATGAGCTGCTCGATCTCTTCCGGTGCACAACCGAGCTCCCTCGCGATAGCCACGCTGTGCTCGCCGATGCGCGGGATATCGAGGCGCTTTCCGAACCGTTGCCCATCCATTTCAAGCGGTAACGCAGGGAGCCGGAATGTGCCACCCTCCGGTAATGTGACCTCGACCATGGCCCCAGGGCTCGCCAGTTGTGGATCATCGAACAGTTCGTCGGGCCGCAGGATCGGCGCGAAGCCCAGTCCTTCCCGCTCACATATGCGGCAAATTTCGGCCCTGTCGAATTTCCGGAACAGATCGCGCAATTTCGGAATAAGCCAAATGCGCGCCGCAACCCGCTGCGTATTGGTGGACAGCGACGTGTCGGCGAGCAGGACGTCCTGACGGAACACGTCACAGAAGGCACGCCACTGCCGGTCCGTCACCACCGCAATAAATATCTGGTGGCCATCGCCAGTATCGAAAACATCATAGATCCCCCAGGCCGACACGCGTGCAGGCATCGGTGCAGCTGGCTTTCCGGTCACCGCAAATTGCGCCATGTGCGGCGCGACCAGGAAGGCATTGTTCTCGAATAGCGCGCTCTTGACGAGTTGGCCGTGTCCCGTGTTTTCCCGTTCCCGCAGTGCCGCCAAAATGCCGATGACGGCGAACATGCCTCCCATGATGTCATTGACGGAGGCCCCGGCACGAAGCGGGCGTCCGGGCGGACCGGTCATGTAGGCGAGACCGCCCATCATCTGAACGACCTCGTCGAGCGCTGCGCGCTGCTCGTAAGGGCCGGATAGAAATCCTTTCAGCGAACAATAGACGAGGCCCGGATTGGCGGCCTTGAGTTCGTCGTAACCGAGCCCAGCGGCATCCAGGCCGCCGGGACGAAAGTTCTCGATCAGCACATCCGAGCGCGCGATCAGCTTTCGTGCGAAGGCGAACCCCTTGGGCGACTTGATATCGAGCGCGAGGCTGCGCTTGTTTCGATTGAAAGTCGGAAAGAACCCGGCACCCGATCCCGGCAGACGCCGGGTGTTATCACCTTCACCTACCGGCTCGATCT
>DATGVJ010000347.1:0-3469 GCA_035300505.1 Xanthobacteraceae bacterium | reverse complement strand
GCGGAACTCCAAACCCCTCCTCGCACCGTTGCGCGACGGCTGAACTTCGGCCATCTTTGCCGCCGAGCGTGGCGGCCGGTGACGCCCGCACGCCGCTGTGGGGCGTGGCCATATGATGAATTCTATTAAAGATAAGGCTGCTGAACTTGGAGAGCCAGCGGAACAACCCGGCATCCTCGCTCTGCAACTGGGCGATTTCCTGCCGCACAGGCTCAACGTTCTCTCAAGTCTCGTATCCCAGGCGCTCACCCAGGTTTATGGCCAATACGGCATTGGAATTCCCGAATGGCGGGTACTGGTGAGCCTCGGGCAATTCGGCATCATGACCGGAAAGGCGATCGGCTCGCGAACGCATATGCACAAGACCAAAGTCTCCCGTGCAGTCGCCCAGCTTGAGCATCGCAAGTTTCTCGTGCGACGCACCAATAGATCCGACCTGAGGGAAGCATTCCTTTCCCTGACACCAGCTGGTCGGGCAATCTATGATGAGCTGGCACCACGCGCGCTCGAATTTACCGCACGGCTATCTGAAGCCGTGGCACCGGAGGACCGCGCGGCTTTCCACCGTGCGGTCCAGCAGCTGACCGAACGCTCGGCCAAGCTGGTAGCAGACATGGACAAGAAGGCCTTGGATACGAAGGACTTGGATACGAAGGCCTTGGATACGAAGGACTTGGACAAGAAGGTTGTATCGTGACGCTTTATTCTTTCTTCCGCTCATCCGCCGCCTATCGGGTTCGTATTGCGCTCAATCTCAAGGGCTTGCACTACGACACAATCGGGATTCACCTCCAAAAGGAGGGCGGACTCAACCGCAAGCCGGATTATCAGGCGATCAACCCGCAAATGCGTGTCCCCGCGCTCAAGCTCGATAGTGGCGAAATCCTCACCCAGTCGCTCGCCATCATCGATTTTCTGGACGAACTCCACCCGCAACCGCCGTTGCTGCCGCGCAATCCCATCGAACGGGCCAAAGTTCGCGCGTTGGCGCTCGCGATCGCTTGCGACGTCCATCCTCTCAACAATTTGGGTCCGCTGCGCTATCTCAAAAATGAATTGGCCCAGGATCAGGTCAGGATCGATGCCTGGTACCACCACTGGATTCTGGAGGGCTTTGCGGCCATCGAAGCCATGATCACACCGGAGCTTCTACCGCCTGGACCCTATTGTTTCGGCCGAGACGTGACGCTCGCGGACATCTGCCTCGTGCCGCAAGTCGCGAATGCGCGACGCCTTAAAGTCCCGCTTGATCAATTTCCGAAGATCGTCGCGTGCGACGTGGCTTGCGCCAAACTTCCTGCCTTCGATGCCGCACGTCCGGAGAACCAGCCTGACGCGGAATAGACATCACCGGTCGCCAACTCCTCGTCACGATGCTGCACACCGTAACCATGGAATTGGGACGTGACGGCAGTTCGTGATCTTACGCGCGTCGTCCTCTGGATGACCGGCACGCTGCTGTCGTTTTGCGTGATGGCGATTTCGATCCGAAGTCTCGCCGGCGCACTGACCATCATGGAGATACTGACGTCGCGCGCGGCTATTGGCCTGGCAATCATCGGCTGCGTATGCGGTTTGCGTCCGGAACTCGGACGCACCCTCGGGCTTCGCCGCCTCGGCTTGCACCTCTTGCGCAATTCGATCCATTTCACCTCCCAATACCTCTGGGCGTCGAGCCTCCTCTTGCTGCCGCTCGCGACGGTATTTGCGCTTGAGTTTACGATGCCGGCCTGGACCATCCTTCTGGCACCTTTTTTCCTGGGCGAGCACATGACCAGCAGCCGAGTCGGCGCCGTCATCCTGGGGCTTGCCGGCGTCGTGGTGATCCTGCGTCCCGGTATCGAGAGTTTTCAACCGGCTGCGCTCCTGGTCCTGGCCGCAGCTTTCGGCTACGGCGCACAAAACATTGCGACCAAGAAACTGACGATGACCGAGAGCACGCTCGCGATCGTGTTCTGGATGAACGCCATCCAGTTCGTTTTAGCCTTGATCTTCGCCGGACCTTACTTTGTCGGCAAGATCGGCCTGGAACAGCTCCCAGCCATGGCGGGCCTGGGCTTCGCCGGGATATTCGCACACTTTTGTCTGAGCAATGCATTTCGGGCTGGCGATGCCAGCGTCGTCGTACCGCTCGATTTCCTGCGCATTCCTTTGATCGCTGTCGTCGGATGGTGGCTTTATGCCGAACAGCTGGATATTTTCGTATTCGCCGGCGCCGGATTGATCATTACCGGTATCGTTTGGAACCTGCGGAGCGAATCGCGATCGCTTTAGCGCTTCCCCGGCCCAAAGGGCGGGTCAAAAAACTCGCCATGGGGTCCCAAAAACGCTAAATTAATCGTATGTATGGACAACTTCCTGCGTCCACACTTCGGTCAACTTTCCGGGGCTTGATCCCCGCCCTCCTTCAACGGCATCGGGTTCATGTTCCATTCCGTTCGTGTCATGCTCCATGATTGAGTCAGCGATGACGAAATTGTTGCGACGGATTGGACCCGCCCTTTTGGCAATGGCGGCATTGTGCGCGGCATTTGGCATGCCCGCAGGCGCCCAGCCCAGCACCCCATCGGGCACCCCGGGTGCGCAGCCGGGCGCCCCATCTGGTCCGCAATCGCGTAACCCGGTCTGCACCCGTCTCGAAAGCCAGCTTGCGATGGTCGATCGCGGCGCGGTGGACCCAACCCGGGCGGAACAGATCCGGCGCCTGGAAGACGCCACCAATCGCCAACAGCAGGATGTCGACCGCCTTGCCGCACGGGCGCGCCAGACGGGCTGCGAGGATCGCGGTTTCTTTTCAATCTTCAGCAACCAGCCGCAGCAATGTGGTCCGATCAACAATCAGTTGCAGCAACTGCGTGCCAATCTCGATCGCGCTCTCGGCGACCTGCAAAATCTGCAGGATAACAGTGCCGATCGCGAGGGCCAGCGCCGGACCATCCTGGCAGCACTCGGGCAAAACGATTGCGGTCCGCAATACCGCGCCTATGCCAATCGCGGCGGCGGCGGATTTTTCGAAAATCTTTTCAGCCCCGGGGGCGGTCCCGGGACGATTCTCAACAACGGACCGGATTTTGGCGTTCCCGGCAATACCTACCGCACACTCTGCGTTCGCACATGCGACGGATATTATTTCCCAGTCTCTTATTCGGCGCTGCCATCAAAGTTCGACGAGGATGCGAAGGTTTGCCAGGCCATGTGCCCGGCATCGGAGGCAGTGCTCTACAGCCACCGCAACCCCGGCGAAGACGTGTCTCAGGCCGTTTCAAGCGCCGGGCGACCCTATACCGAGTTGCCGAACGCATTCGCCTATCGCAAGGTCCACAATCCCTCGTGCAGTTGCCGCGGTGTCGGCCAGACGTGGGCCGATGCGCTCAAGCATCTTGAGGATCCGACAGTCGAGCGTGGCGATATCGTCGTGAACGAAGAGCGCGCCAGAACCCTTTCGCGGCCGACAGTCGATGCGCAAGGC
>DATGVJ010000346.1:0-2262 GCA_035300505.1 Xanthobacteraceae bacterium | reverse complement strand
TGACGGCACCCGGCCGCCGCGCGAGCATTTTCGGCGGGACGCCTGCCCGCGTTTCGGCGGCGGATCGCGCATCGCCGCGCACCGATTGCGTCCCGATGCCAGGGTCTTAGGCGCGGCTGCCGAAGAAACGCATGAGCACCTCGCGCCGGTGTGGGCGCAAGCGGTGTTCGGCCACGTAGATGCCCTGCCAGGTGCCGAGCGCGAGCACACCCGCGATCACCGGAACATGGAGCGACACCCCCGTCAGCATGGCCTTCACATGGGCCGGCATGTCGTCGGGGCCCTCGACATCGTGGACCCAGTTCGCGTCGGCTGGCGCGAGGTGCTCGAGCGCGGTTGCGAGATCCGTGCGCACGTCGGGATCGGCGTTTTCCTGGATGACAAGCGAGGCCGACGTATGGCGCATGAAGATGAGCAGAGCACCGGCTTTGGCGCCGATCTGTGCAAGGAACTGCCGCGCCTCACGCGTGATCTCGGCGAACCCTTGCCCACGCGTTTCGATCACCAGTGTCGCATTCGCGATCACTTCGGACGCGACGAAGGTGACCGCAGACAGCTGGCCATTCACGACAGCCCGCCCCGCGCAGCATGAGGATCCATTTTGCGCATGTTCTATTCGGAAAACCGGTTCCCACTTCTCACGAACATACGCTAGCACTACTTTGGCAGATTTACTCCCGCCGCTGCTCGTTGCAAATCCATTTTCGGCAATGCGGGCATCGCTGCGGCGGTGGTCGAGCGATGAGTTCGAGGATGGCGTGGCGCACGGCTGGCAAGGTCGGCTGGGGCGGTGGCCCGTTGATTCTTTTTTTCCCGCCTTGCAGTTGCAAGGCGGCGATGCTGGAGGAAGGCGTACGCGATCATCGTCATGAGCGCATGGCGGTGAAGGCCTTGCCAGGATCGTCCCTCGAAGTGATCGAGACCGAGTTCTTCCTTCAGCTGTTGGTGAGCCTGTTCGCAAATCCATCGCGCCTTGATGGTAGCCGCCAAGGTGCGCAGGTCGGTCTTTGCCGGCAGGTTGGCGAGATAGTATTTCTTCTCTCCCGACACCCTGTGTTCGCCGATGAGCCAAGCTTCCTCCCCGGGCAGATGTTGCTGGCCCTTGTCCCTGATTCGCTGTGGTGGTCCGTCTGCGATGCGCACACGGATGGCGGCAAAGCGAGCTTTGAGCTTTCCTTTCGTGCCGGTGCGCCAACTGATGTTCTGCCATGTGGCCTCGGCCAGAATGTCTTCGGCCGCCATCGATAGAATGTCAGGAACGTGCCGCTTACGGGGACGGCCGCGCCCGGCAACCGGCCAGATCATCCGCACATCGGCAGGGTACACCTTGAGGTGACGCGGGATGCCGACCGCCCAGGCAAGTTTGCGAGCTGTGAGCCCCTGCCGGAACGGCGCGCTCATCCCATAGCCCGCATCCGCCAGCACACAGCCAAAGCACACACCGGCCGCGATCACACGATCGATCTCCGTCAGGGCGATCTCCGGCTTCGTCCGTGTCGTTCGATATTCGCTCGGAACGCCCGCTCGCTCCAACCGAGCGCGCTTGCTCGTCCAACTCTCGGGAAGAAACAACCGCAACGCCAGCATGATCGGTACTTCGCCTCGCGCAAGCGTCAGCGACACCAGCGTCTGGCAATTGGCGGTCTTGCCGAGCGCCGAAGCATACTGCGGAGCGACACCTACCGAATGCGTACCCTTCTTGGGAATCGCGGTGTCGTCGATCACCAGCACGGCATCGCTGCCGCCGACGAGCCTATCCGCTTGAACAAGTAGTTCTGTCTCCACTGGCGCCGCATCCCAGACCCCGGCGGCAATGAAGTGGTGCAACTGATCATATTCGCCAAGCGCAAGCCGCTCGGCCATCGGCTGAATGCTCTTGCGATCGCCGGGGCCGATCAGCCCCGATACGTAGAGCGGACACATTTGCCGCCGCGCTTTATGACCCAACCGATCCAGAAACGGCTTGAGCCAACGTCCAAGCTCTTCTTTCCAATCCAGCGTCCTGCCTACCATGGTCGGCCCTCCAAAAGCCGACCACCCATGAATCATTGAAAAACTGATTCGGGAATCCCGCGCCGCTCAAAATCTGCCAAAGTAGTGCTAGGTCGCGTACTCATAAAATCGACGCTTGGAGTGGGCGAACCCAATGTCCGCTTGTCCCCCAACAGCGGCGCGAAAGCGGACATCCAACCACTTCGGCTGACGCGCGAGACCAGCCAGATTACATAGGCGAAAGACGGTCGAGACGACCGCCACGATCCA
>DATGVJ010000345.1:0-20004 GCA_035300505.1 Xanthobacteraceae bacterium | reverse complement strand
GCAATCCGCCCTCGAACGGTTTCGAAGCGAAATAGTCGGGCTCGCCATTGAAGCGCCCCTTGAAATCAAACTTCGTGTTGAACACGAAGTCGAGGTCTTCATAGAGATTGATGATCGGTGGCGCATTGGTGACCGCCACATAACGAGCGGGCGCCTGGCCCGAACCATTGAAGTGCTGGTGCCAGCAGTTCATCGGAATCCCGAACAGAGCCCCCGCCTTCCATTCGAACGTCACGCGCAGGCCCTTGTCGTTCCACACCGTGGTGGAGCCGCGCCCGTCGAGCACGAAGATCATTTCCTCGAACAGGTGGCGCGTGGCGGTGAGGCTCTTGCCGGGCGGGATTTCGCACACGTAGCAGTCGTTGGACGTACGTGAAGCATCGTGGTTGATGAACACCGCATTGCCGCCGCGCCGCGACCAGGGCTTGAGCTCGACCGTGCGCAGGCTCGGCACATAATTCGCCGGGATGATGTTGAGGCCTTCGCCACGTACCCAGCGCAGATAGGGCGTGTCCTTCTCGGTCGCGAATTTCTGCGCGAGATCATCCGATACGATGGCGTCTTTGGGCACGATATTCCTCCGGCTCCGGCCGGCCCGCATGGCCCACATTGGTGGAAAATCTGACATTTCAGATACTTCCGCATCAACTTGACCAACAATGACCAAGTCGATATGTTAGCTTCATGACCAAACAAGTCAACATTGCAGAGGCCAAAGCGCAACTTTCCAACCTCGTCGACCAGGCGGAGAAGGGGCATTCGGTCATTATTGCCCGCAATGGCCGCCCGGTGGCACAGCTCGTGCCCCTCACCGAGAAGCGACAGAAATTCAATTTTGGCTTTGCCAAGGATCTCCTTACGGAGGAGCAGATCGAGGAACTGACGCGTCCTTGGACCAAGGAAGAACTCGACGTCCTGTTTAATGGACCGGTCAAGTGAACCTGTTGCTTGACACGCACATCGCAATCTGGTCCGCCACGAACAGCAAGAGATTGCCGCATTCTGCACGAAATTTCATGGAGCGGGCAAGTATCCTCTACATCAGCGCTGCCACAATCTGGGAGATGTCTCTCAAGTCGCGCAAACTGAAGATTGACGTGCCGCAACTCGTGGAGGGTTTTGTTGCAACAGGCGTTCGAGAGCTTCCAATTACATGGGAGCACGCTATCCGCTCCGATGAGATCGCAAAGGGACATCCTGATCCATTCGATCGTCTGCTTCTGGCTCAGGCCATACATGAGCCGATGCATCTCCTCACGTCGGACGCAAGTTTGGCGCGGTATAGCGACAATGTGATCGAAGTCTGAAGTTTCGCCATCGAATGGCTGCGCTCACACTCTGGCTATTCGACCGGATAAAAATTTTGTGATTTCTTCTTGGGCATGGCCTATCCATCGGGCTTTCACCACGCTTCGATTCATGCATGCGATCAAGCGACACTCATCCTATCGCCGCGGAAATGCAAACATATCCCCGTATTTCGTCAACATAGCATCCATCTGGTCCTTGCCGATACGGTTCACGGGCGGGAACTTGTCCTTCCAATCCCACGGCCGCACCGCGTAGAAAATCGCACGCGAATTGACAAAGGGGCCGTTCGCGGTACGGTCCGGCGACATGCGCGGATCAAGCGGCGTTGCCCAGCAATTGTCCACGATCTCGATGTCGGTATTGCATTCGACGCGCGTCGTCATCGCCCAGATCACTTCCTTCATGTTGGACGGGTCGATGTCCTCGTCCACGATCACGACGAAGCGGCCATTGCGGGCTGCTGCCGAAGACCCCAGCACCGCCATGCCGGCCTGCTTGGCGTGGCCGGCATATTGCTGCTTGATGGCGATAACCACCATGAAGGAATTGTGCACATAGGTGCCGACGATGCCCGGCACGCCGGCGGCCTCAAGCTGCTCCCACAAAATGCCGCCTTCGAAACGCACCGAGTGGTGCGGCGCGCCCGGCCATTGCGGCGCCATGTTCAACAAAATCGGGTTGTTGCGATAGTAGATCGCCTTGACGCGCACGACCGGCTGTTCGTCCGCCGTGCCCTTGGTGCCGACCGTATAATAGCCCGGCCATTCCCCGAACGGACCTTCCATCCTGGTCTCGACATCGGGCGGCGGCATTTCTCCTTCGATGACAATTTCAGCATGCGCCGGTATCGGCAGGCCCGTGAGCGGACCTTTGATCACATCAAGCGGCCGCCCCAGCATGCCGCCGGCGCGATCGAGTTCCGAGACGCCGAAGGGGAACTTCGTATAGGAGAGAAAGAACAACAGTGGATCGCCACCGAAGGTCGCGACCACCGGGCACGCTTTTCCCTGTTTCCAATAGCGCTCTGCGATCAGGCGTCCCTGCTGGCCCGGGCTTTGCCAGATGCCCAGCAGATTGCGCTCGTGCACCTGCATCCGATAGGTGCCCATATTGACATAACCGGTTTCCGGATCGCGATTGATAAAGGTGTCACCGGTGCCGATGTAACGCCCCCCATCGCCCTTGTGCGAATGCAATACGGGAAAACGGAACAAGTCGACCTCGTTGTCGCGCATGATGTTCTGCATCACCGGCCCGCTCTCGACCTCGCGCGGCGGGATAGGCTTGGCATGCTTGATGCGGTTGGCCGCGTATTTCACGATCTCCATCTTGGACGTGTCGGCCGGCAGGCCGAGTGCCAGCGCCATGCGCACGCGCGATGCGGTCGGGATCGAGAGCACGCGAAATCCCTTCGGATAGCCCTTGATCTCGTCGAACATCAAGGCCGGCGGTTCGTCGATCAGTTCCGAGACGGTTTCGGTGAGCGCGCCGATCTCGAGATTCCAGTCGGCATCGCGGATCACTTTTACTTCGCCGAGCTTTTCGCATTCCGCCAGGAATGACCGCAGGCCATCGTATTCCTTTTGCATTGCCCTCTCGCTTCCGTCCCGCGTTGTTCGAGTCGACGGCGGTTCGACGAGCACGGTGGGACTCCCTCTCCCCTCTGGGGAGAGGGGCGGGGTGAGGGGGCACGGTCCATCGAGTTGGAACCCCCTCACCCCAACCCTCTCCCCAAGGGGGAGAGGGAGTTACACCGAATTCGCATCACGATCATCGATTCACATTAACAGCGTCATCTTCAACAGCGTCATCCTCGCATCTCAGATACTGCAGCCCGTGAGATAGATTCGCATGCCCTACTGCACTTCTATACCGGCTTCCTTCACGATCCGGTTCCAGCGCGCCAAATCTGCACGCACGCGTGCCGCATATTCATCCGCCGTCAATCGCACGATATCGTAAAAACTAACTTCGATACGCTTTCTGCTGGCCGGATCGTCGAACATCGTCATGATATGGCGGTTGAGTTCGTCGACAATCGGCTTCGGCGTCCCGCGCGGCGCAAACAGCCCGTACCATGTTTCCACGTGCCACGTCGGCAGTCCGATCTCGGCCGCCGTCGGCACGTCGGGCAGGTAAGACAAGCGGCTGGGGCTCGCGGTTGCAATGATTCGCAACTGCCCAGATTCCACAAATGGCGCAACCGTCGCATTGCCGCCGGCAAGCGCCTGAATGTTGCCGGCGATCAGGTCCGTGACCGCCGGCGCGATGCCTCGGTAGGGTACGTGCACGAGATCGATGCCGGCAAGCTTCGCAAACAGCGCGACAGTCAAATGCGGCGTTGTCCCGAGGCCGGCCGAACCGTAGTTGATCGTGGCGGGCCGCTCCTTGGCGAGCGCAATGAATTCGCGCGCGTTACGTGCCGCCACTTTGCCATTGATCGCTAAGATTTGCGGCATTTCGGCCAGCATCGCCACCGGTACGACGTCGGTCGCTGTATCGACCGGACCTTTCTTGAACAGCGCCGGATTGATGGTAATCGCCCCATTGGTGGCAACCATCAGGGTGTGCCCATCCGGCTCGCCCTTTGTGACTTGTTCCAGCGCAATGTTGCCGCCGGCACCGGTGCGGTTTTCCATGATGATCGGCAAACCCGTCTTCTTGCCCAACCAGTCGCCGGCCACCCGCGCTAAAGTGTCAGTTGCAGCACCGGCCGCCACCGGCACGACGATGCGGATCGGCTTCGACGACAGCGATTGCGCGGACGCCGTCGCGACGCCGGAATTAAGGAGGGCCACACACCCGATCAATTTCCACAACGCTCGTCTTGTTCGCATGTTCGACACTTTACTTGGCCGTCGACGGTTTCGCATTCTCGAAATTTGCCGTAACGGTCCGCAGCAATTTCAGGAGGGCGGTTATTTCGTCCTCCGTCAGGCCTGCCCGCCCGAGCGCATTGGCTTCCGCCGCACACGCAATCAATGATTTCATCAAGGCTGCCCCCGAAAGCGTGAGCGATAGATTCAATCGGCGCCGGTCATCGGCATCCTGGACGCCACGGATGAGCTTGCGGCGCTTGAGGGATTCGATCACGGACGTCGCCGACGCCTTCTGGATGCCGGCTTCGCGCGCCAGGCCTATTGGCGTCAGGCTGCCGGACTGGGACAGGAGCCAGAGCACCACCCACTGTGCATGGGTGATGTCGTGGTTCGCAAGGCGGGCATGAAATTGCCGGCTGAACGCCCGATAGGCCTCCCGCAGATGGAACCCAAGCCCGACCTGCGCCCGGACCGTGATCGGGACCGCCGCCGCTCGATGATTGGCTTTCCGATTCTTGCCGTTCCGATTTTTGGCCTCCGTTGCCTGATGCCGTTGTTCTTGCACCCCTACCCTCGCACGCCGCCAGCATCCGTTGACAAAACCAGTATGGCAACCATACAGTTTTTTCAACGTTGCCAATATTAGCGTTCGTCCGCAAGTGTTCGTCCGCAACATCGCGTTAGCCCAATGGCAGACTACCTGCTTGGCAAGATCGAGGAATTTCCCGAGGGCAAAGGCCGCGCCTTTCGCGCCGGAACGCGCACCGTTGCGGTGTTCCGGAGCGGGGCCAAGTTCTTTGCGATGGCCAACCGCTGCGTCCATAAGGGCGCCTCTCTATGCGAGGGCGAAATCACGGAAAACGGAACGGTGGTACGCTGCCCGTGGCACAACTGGTCATTCCGGCTCGACAACGGCCAGAGCTGCCACGATCCGCAGGAAAAAATTCGGACCTACGAGGTGCGGCTGGAAGGCGATCAGGTCATTCTGTGCGCGTGAGCGCGCGCTGTCGGTAGAAAAAGGATGAGCCCGGGACCCGGGGACGAAAAACATGAACGAGCATTCAGGATTTGATTTGCAGAAAGCGGAGGCGGTTTCGCCTGATCCGATCAATCCGAAAATCCGGGCCATGGAGGTGATCGACACCGATTTCCATTTCTCGCCGAAATGGGACACGTTGCGTGGTTACCTGAAAGAACCGTTCAAGAGCCGGCTGTTTCACTTTCCGCTCGGCAGCATGGACTACAATCCAGAGCCCGCCAACGAAAAGCCGGGGATCGGCCAGGAAACCCACGGCACGGCTACGACCGCGGTGGATGTATTGCGCATCCTCGATCAATTCGGGACCGACACCGTCATCCTCAATCCGGGCTATAACCGCCCGCAGGCGATCTTCAACGAGCCCGTGATCGCCGCCATCGCGTCCGCTCACAACGACTATCTGATCAAAGAGGTGTTTCCGGTCAGCGACCGCATCAAGGCAAGCCTCATGGTCTGCCATCGCGATCCCAAAATGGCAGCGGACGAGATCCGCCGCGTCGGTCACCACCGGCAATTCGTGAGCGTCTTCACCTCGTTCAGCGCGCTGTTTGAATCGATCGGCACCGCAAAGTTCGACGTGATGCTCGACGCCATGGCGGAGCACGATCTCGTCCTCACCGCCCATAGTGAAGGCTGGTTCAATCATTTCACACCATTGTGGACAGGCGCGCGCACGTGGATCGAACTGTTCGGCAATGCGCCGGCCGGCAATTGCATGGCGCATCTTGCCGCCATGATCTGTCAGGGCATGTTCGACAAATATCCCAAGCAGAAGGTGATCTTCCAGGAAGGCGGCTACTGGTGGCTGCCCGACTTCATGCTGCGGCTCGATGATTTCTTTATGAGTTCGTCAGGCGACATTGCTCTTGTCGAGCGCAAGCTCGAATCCGGCGAACGGAACCTGCGCAAAATGCCGAGCGAATACGTGTTCGAACACGTGCGGTTTTCGACGCAACCGATCACTATTCCGAAGAACCGCAAGCATTTCGCCTGGATGCTGGAACTCTGCCATGCGCAAGACCTGTTCTGCTTTTCCTCCGATTGGCCGCACCAGACCATGGATCCGGCCAACTGGGTGGTCGAGAACCCGGATTGCATCGGCGAAGAGATGCAGAAGAAGCTGCTCAGCGGCAACGCCCGCAAGCTTTATACGAGGATATGATGAGCACTGACCGCAAGGCAAAACTGGCCGAAGTCAATCACTGGGACGAACTCTTGAAGCTCCGTGATCGCCAGCGCGAACAAATGCGCAATGGCATCCAGGTCATCAAGGAAGCCGATCTGCCGCTGGAAGTGAGCCGCCATGGTCTCATGCGCTGGTACCTGCATCCATCGATCAAGGATACGTGCCTCACCGTGCTGATGTTCTATCAGCAGGAAATCCCGCCGGGCAGCCGTTCGGGACGCCTGAAGTTCCAGGGCGGCCAAGTGATGATGATCACGGACGGCCAGGGCTATACTGTGATCGACGGGGTGAAGCATTCCTGGAAGGCCGGTGACGTGCTCAATCTTCCGCTGCGCGCCGACGGCATCATCGTGCAGCATTTCAACACCGATCCGAACAATGTCGCGAAATTCGTCGCGACCGAGCCGAATTGGTTTGAAGGCGTTTCGGTCGATCGCGGCTGCGGCTTCGAACAGCTCGAAGACGCGCCGGAATATTCGCGCAAAGGATAGCGAAATGCATCATCTCGAATGAGGAGAAAGGCGTTGTGCGTAGGGGCGGGTCTTGTGCCCGTCGGTGGCTTGCTCTGCGAGACGAGTTTTGCACCCCGCGTTGGGCCACATGCGTGGAGAGACGGGCGGGCACGACCCGCCCCTACGACGCCAAGAGATCAGAAGAAAACTTAGGAGAACAGACTGATGGCTGAAATCGAACGCGTGCGCGAACGCGAACGCCCGCCGCTCCGGGACAACCCTTACGAACGCGTGATGGCGCAGCGCAAGGCGCTGGCCGAGCGCAATCTCACCGGACCTGTCGTGATCGACTGCACCCAGCAGGAATGGTTCCAGGCACGCCAGGGCAAGCTAAAATTCTTTCTCGATCCGGTCTCGCACAAGAACACACCACTGCAGCAGTGGCGCGTGTTCATCCACGACATCAAGACCAGGTCCGGCAAGCACCGCCACCAGGGCGGGCTGGTGATCTATGTGCTGGCCGGCAAGGGCTATTCTATTGTCGAAGGCGAACGCAAGGACTGGGAAAAAGGCGACCTCGTTCTGCTCCCCATGAAACCTGGCGGCGTCGAGCACCAGCACTTCAATGCCGATCCGTCGCAGCCGGCGATCTGGGCGGCCTTCATCAATATCCCGATTCAGGAATATCTCGCTTCCGACCTCAAGCAGGAGGAAGTGTCGCCGGATTTTAAGGAGTAGGAAATCGTAGGGTGGGTAAAGGCGCCTGGCACGAAGGCTCAATATAGAAAGTGGCTGCGTGGCGCCTTTGCCCACGCGTCGGTGGTGCCATACAATGCGTGTGTTAGTTTGGCACCTCCTCAAACGCGTGGGCAAAAGCGCCACGAAGGGCCGTTGCATAATCGGACATTGTGCCAGGCGCTTTTACCCACCCTACAAAAAGTGGCTGAGCAATTGAATGGCGACTACAAAAACCCGCGTCGGAGTTCCCTGGGATCCGCGCACCGCCTATGAGCGCTGGGTCGAGGACGACCTCAAGCTTGATCTTCATCGCGGATACTCTGCAAGTGGCCTCAAATCCGTGCCGGTGAAACCCTGGACCGAGCGCGGCATTTCGGCCGCCTTCTACGATATCATCGGCGCGGAATCACTGGCCGGCATGTATGTGGGAGAAATCGCACCGGGCCAATCGAGCAGGCCGGCGCGTCAATTGTGCGACGACGTGGTCTACATCATGTCGGGACGCGGCAGCACCACGGTCGAAACGCCGACAGGCCCGCTCTCGTTTGAATGGGGCCCACGCAGCCTGTTCGCAATTCCGCTCAACCATCCCTTTGTGCTACACAATAATTCGGGCCAGGAGCCTGCCCGCTTCATCAGCATCAACACCATTCCGATCGTGTTCAACCTGTTTCGCGATCCGAAATTCGTGTTCGGCTGCGACTGGCATTTTGGCGATCGCATCAATCCGGCCGCCAATCTGGCGGACAGCATTCTCTACCAGCCGGACGAGAAGCACGAACGCACCGCCGTCAACCTGCACGAGACGACTTTCGTGCCCGACATCTTCATGGTGCAGCGGACCAATTTTGCCGAGCGAGGATCCGGCAACAAGACCGTCTATTTCGAACTCGCCAACAGCGTCATCTCGGTGCACGTTGCCGAACACCCAGGCCTGCGGTTCTACAATCCGCATCGGCATGGCCCGTCGGCCTTTGTGTTCACACTGGGTGACGGCAGCGGCTATACCTTGATGTGGCAGGAGGGCGGCAAGGAAGTACGTTTCGATTGGCCGAAAGACGATTTTGGCGTCGTCGTGCCGCCGAATATGTGGTGGCATGGTCATTTCGGCACCAGCCCGAGCGCCATCCAACTCGCCATCAAGCTGCGCAGCCGCAAGTTTCCGCTCAACCACCTGTTCGACAAAACGCACAAGCACATATCGGAAGGCGGCACTGTCCTGCGCTACAATGATCTTGAGGAAAGCCTTCGCAACCGCGTCTGGCAGACCTATGTGGAAGAGTCCCGGCGCAACGGCTACGAAGTCGAGGATCCGCTGAACAAGCGCTGAGGATGCGACATGTTGCGGACGCCGTTGGATTTTCTTGTAGCCCGCATAATGCGGGACGGTGACCGCTTTGAGGCACGATCCCGGATTGTGCCGATATCGCGTCTTAGAGACGCGCTATCGGCTCCATCCGGGCTACGCATCCTTCTCGGGGTCTGTGCCGCGCTCCTGTGGGCGAACCAAGGTGCTGCCCAATCCATCGCCGACTTCTATGCCCGCACACCGGTGCGCTTGATCGTCTCTGCCGATCCGGGCGGCAGTTACGACCAGATCGGCCGCCTGGTGTCGCGTCACATAGGACGCCACATCCCGGGTAGCCCGCGCGTCGTTCCTGAGAACATGCTCGGCGCTTCCGGCCGCGTCGCTGCCAACTTTCTCTACCGCACCGGCCCGCAGGACGGCTCCGTCATTGGCGTGATCCAGCAGAGCATCCCAATGGGCCAGGCGCTCGGCGAAACAGGCGTGCAATACGATGCGTCCCGCTTCAATTGGATCGGCAGCCCGGTGCGCCTCGATGAAACACTCGTCGTCTGGCACACCGCCGGCGTCCGCACGATCGAAGACGCCAGGCAGAAATCCGTCATCATCGGCGCCACCAGCCCGACAGGCATGAATTATGTCTATCCCAAACTCGCCAACGAGTTCCTGGGTACGAAGTTCAAGATCGTCACCGGTTATCCGGGCGGCACGCCAATTGTGCTGGCGCTCGAACGGGGCGAAGTGGAAGGCCGCGGATCGAACCCTTGGAGCGAATGGAAAGCTACCAAACCGGACTGGGTGCGCGAGGGCAAAATCATCGCGCTGATGCAAATGAGCCTGTTCAAGCATCCCGATCTGCCGCATGTGCCGCTGATGATGGAACTCGCTCCCAACGAAACGGTGCGCGCGATCTTCGAACTGGTATCGATCGTCGGCGAAATCGGCCGCCCTTTTGTGACGGGCCCCGGCGTCCCGCCGGAACGCGTCGCAGCGCTGCGCGAAGCTTTCCGCAAGACCATGATCGATCCGGAGTTCCTGGCAGACGCAGCCAAAACCCACATCGACATCCATCCGATTTTCGGTGATGAACTGGAGCAGCTGGTCAAGCGCGTCCTGAATTCGCCCAAGAGCGCCACCGATCTCCTTAAGGCCGCACTGGCGAAGAATTGAGAAACGGATCCTTCGTAGCCCGCATGGAGCGATCGGCGCAAGCCGATCGCTCCATGCGGGACGGCGATCGCTTCGAGGCACAATCCCCGGATTGCGCCGATATCGCGTATGACGACGCGGTACAAAAGGGCGTTTACGCCTGTCTTACGCGGGCTATGCGCCTCCATCCGGGCTACGAGAGACTGGCTCATGGTTGAATATATGATCGGCAAGGTCGGCGAGTTTCGTTCGGGCAGCGCGGTGGCGATACAGGCCGGACGGCACACAATTGCGATATTCCGCGCCGGTGACGAATTTTTCGCAATCAGCAACGCCTGTCCGCACAAGGGCGCTTCGCTGTGCGACGGTGAAATCCTGGTCAAAGAGCGCATCGTGCGTTGCCCCTGGCACCATTGGAACTGGCGGCTCGATACCGGCAAACTCGAAGGCGACCCGCGCCAGCGCGTGCGCACCTATGAGGTTGCCATAGACGGCGACGAAGTGATTTTGCGCACCTGAGGCTTCCAGGCGAGGAGAAGCGCATGAACCAGATGAGCGATCCGCGGCGCGAGCGCGCCACGCGCATCAAGCCCGATCCGATCGACCCGCGCGGCCGTGCATACAAGGTCGTCGACACCGACTTCCATTTTCTCCCCGAATGGTCCGACCTGCGCAGATATATGAAGGAGCCATTCAGAAGCGAATTGACAAGCTATCCGCTTGCAGGAGGCGACTATTCGCCGAAATACGCCATCGGCCTTGAAGGCACCGGACAGGAAACGCAAGGCCGAGCCCGCACCGCCGCCGACGTGTTGCGCGTAATCGACGACATCGCGGTCGAGACCGTCATCCTCACACCGGGCTTCACGCGTCCGCAAAGCATGTTTCAGCAGGTCATGGTGACCGCAACGGCGGCCGCCTACAACGATTTTCTGATCAACGAGGTGTTTCCGGCTAGTCCCCGCATCAAGGCGGAGATCATGATCAACCACCGCAATCCATTGGAAGGCGCCGCTGAGATCCGCCGAGTCGGCAGGCATAAGGAATTTGTCGGTGTCTACACGGAGTTCGGCGGCAATTACGAACCGATCGGCACCGCCCGGCACGATCCGATCTTCGATGAAGCGGTCGCGCACGATCTGGTCGTCACCTCGCACATCGGCATGTTCTGGCAAAAGGCGACGCCGCTGTCGGAAGGCACCCGCACCTGGACCGAACTCGTCGGCCTCTCTTCCGTGAGCATAACGATCGCCTATGTGGGCGCCATGATCATGCAAGGTCTGTTCGATAAATATCCCGGTTTGCGCGTGATCATCAAGGAAGGCGGCTTCTGGTGGCTGCCGGAATTCATGGCGCGCGCCGACGACTACTATTTGAGTCATCCGGGCGATATCAAGCTCACGGAACGCAAGCTCGAAGCCAACGAAAAATTCCTCGCCAAACTGCCGAGCGAGTATTTCGACAGCAACATCCGTTTCTCCAGCCAGCCCATGTGCTTCCCGAAGAACCCGCAGCACTTCAAGGCCTTGATGACTCTGTGCAAGGGTGAAGACTGGCTGCTCTATTCTTCCGACTGGCCGCACGCCACATTCGATCCGATCAATTGGGTGTTCAATCCAATGATCTCGGAGGAAGGGCGGAGGAAGATATTGAGCGAGAACGCGCGAGGGTGGATTAAGCGGCTGGGTTCGTAGCCCGCATGGGGCGGTCGGCGCGTTTTGCGCGCCGATAGCAAAACGCGGGGCGGTCGTTTGCGCCAAGGCACCGTCCCCGGATTACGGCGATACACGCGTCTGGCGACGCGCTATCGCCTCCATCCGGGCTACAAACTCTGCTTGCGCAACATCACGCCGAGCCTGTCAATCGCTTCCATCTGGATGGAGTCGAGCCGGTTGATCAAAAACTCCACGTCCGTATGCGGCCAGGGCTCGAAGTCGTCGCTCATCTTGCGGCCGCGATCGACGAACTCAGTATCCTGCATCATCTTGCCGTAGGCGACCCGATAGGCATCGACCATCACCTTCGGCGCATTCGGCGGCAATGCCGTCCACTTGTCGATGGATGAATTGGCGCTCCAATATGCGTATGCGTCGCGCATCAACGGATCGGCGATCTTGCCCGTCAAAAGATCTTCGATGACCGGCACATCGGCAAATTCCGGACGGGCAACGCGCCGGCCATTCTTGAGCATGCCGGTCTGCGCCAGCACCTTGAATTTGCCCGTGGCCAGCAGCCGCTGCACATGAAACAGATTGCCGGTCGAGGTCATGTCGATCTCGCCGCGCTCAAGCGCGACCATCAATTCCGAAGTGCCGCGATAGCCGATCACCCACTTGGCATTCCAATCGAGATATTCGATGCCCCAGGCCGTCATCTGCATGCCCGAGCGCGGCAGGCCACTGAGCGACCCCATCACGACCGGCTTTACCTGCTTGTCGGTGAGGCGCTTCTCGGCCTCCTTGTTGATGACCATAAGCACGCCGCCGCGCCCGGCACCGCCGATCACCTCGAATTGGGTCGGATTGTAGCGCACATTCGGCTTGCGCCAATTAAGCGGATCGGCGGTCGTCGACGCCGCCACGGTGATCGAATAGCCGTCGGCGGCCGCCTGTTCGACGAAATAGTTCATCGCCGTGATCCCGTCCGCACCCGGTACATTGCGCACGATGACGGTCGGCGAGCCCGGCAGATATTGCGCAAAGAAATTTGCCGCCATGCGTCCGAAAGAGTCGGTGCCGCCGCCGGCCGCAAAGCCGATGATTACGGTGACGGTTTTGCCTTGGAAGAGCGGCGTGCTTTGCGCGAACGCCACCGTGCAGCCGATCAACGCGGCAAGGAATGTAGCGGCGTGGCCGCCGATATTGCGCTTGCGATTGATCTTCATAATGGGGGTCCGTCCCTCATTTTCCAACCCGGGCTACGATCCTCTTAATTGGGGTCTGTCCCCGTCTTCGGGGTCAGACCCCGATCTCCGATCCCCTGCCCGCGAATCAAGTTGGAAATGTAATCCAACGCTTCCTGCGACGTGCGGCCCATCGCTTTGATCCAGGTATCGGTGTCGCCGTGGGACACGGGCGTGAAGTCGTCCGCCAAGCGTTTGCTACGATCAATAAAATCCGGATCGCTCACCAGGCGAACATAGGCGTCGCGATAAGCCGCCACGATTGGCTCAGGCGTGCGCGGCGGAAGTGCCAACCATTTGTCAGGCCCCGAATGCAGCGTCGACCAATATTCGAACGCTTTGGCGGCAATCGGATCCTTGATCTTGCCCGCGACCATGGCCGGCATCGGCGGTGCATCGCCGAATTCAGCGCGCGCGATGAGACGGCCATCCCGGACGCTGCCGGACTGCACCAGGATCTTGAACCGGCCGGTCGCGAGCATCGTCTCGATTGGTGCGATATTGCTGGTCGCCGTCATATCGATTTCGCCGCGGTCGAGCGCCACGAAGAGATCACTAGTGCCGCGATAGCCGCCGACCCATCGCAGGTTCCAACCCAGCACCTCCTTGCCCCAGGCTGCCATCTGCATGTTCGAGCGAAACGCCCCGCTGGTCGTTCCCATCACCACCGGCGGTCCATCCTTGGCATGGATCCGTATCTCGGCGGCCTTGGCGATGATCAGCGCCGAACCACCGCGCCCGGCGCCGCCCACAAAATTGAAGGTCGAGGGATCATAGCGCGATTGCGAATTGTGGTAGTGCGCGGGTTCAGCTTGCGAACCCGAACCCATCGTGATGGTCAGCCCATCGGGCTTGGCCTGTTGCACGAAAAAGTTGAGTGCCATGAGGCCCTCGGCACCCGGAACGTTCTGCACGACCACCTGCGGTTCGCCTGGCAGGTAGCGGCCGAGCATCGACGCAATCAGCCGGCCGGCGACGTCCGTTCCGCCGCCTGCCGAATAGCCGACGATCATCGAAACGGTCTTGCCCTTGAACGGAACAGGTTGCGCGGATGCCGATGTGGCAGCAAGGCCCAAAGCAGCAAGGCATGCAAGCACCCGTTTCATGCGCGCGTCTCCACGTCCGCCATGATTGAGGTGATGATAGTGGAACGACAACATGCCTGATGCAATACGTCCGGAGATGACCTAAAGGATGCGTGAAGCGAACCTCGTAGCGGGGTCCGGCGGTCCCGGATATCGCGCCCCTGAAGGGGGCGCTCATCCGGGCTACGATGCTTGGCCAAGCGCACATGCAGCGCCACCCCGAGACAGGTTTCACCCATACACGGAGATACACCATGGACCGAATTTCATTTCCCTATCGGTCCGCAAGCCATCTCGTGCTGCTGCACGTCATTGCGGAATCCGGCTCCTGGCAGAAATACGGTCTTGATGTCGACTACGACCGCCATATTTCGTCCAGCGACGCCCACAAAATGGTCCCAAGCGGCGAGGTCGAGTTCGTCGGCGGCAATCACGTTTCAACCTACGCACACCGCGCCCGCGGCGACAGCTGGGTCTATGTCGGGCAAACCGTCAACCAGGTGAACCACCAGCTCGTGGTTGGCGCCGATTCCGGCATCAACGGACTTGCCGACCTGCAAGGCCGCAAGGTCGGCACGCGCGGCTCGCATCCGAGCCTCAACGACTGGCTCTATCTCAAGCAGCACGGTCTTGATTCCGACCGCGACGACATCGAGTTCGTCAACCAGACCAAACTCAAACAAGGCTCGATGGACGCTGAAGACCCGGTGCTCCGCTCCAAGGCGCCACCGACCTGGCACTGGGTGCGCGACGGCATCGTCGACGCCGCGCTCCTTGCGCCGCCCGCGAGCCTGTTTGCGAAGGCAGCCGGCCTTAAGGTCATCGACATCGACCCGCTGCCGATGATCCAGTTCACCACCGTCTCGTCGAGCCTCGGTTTTGTCGAAAAGCATCCCGACATTGTCGAGCGCTTCTTGAAAGGAATGATCGAAGGCATTCACTTCTTCAAGACGCGACCCGAGGAATCGATCAACATTATCCAGACGCGCGCGACCAAACACGGGCAGATGAACCTCGAACAGGCGACCATCACGCAAGCGAGCCTCGCCGGCATTCTCGAACCGCGGCTCTATCCACAGATGAAGTCGATCGCAAATGTCTACGAAGAAGCCATCCGCCAGGATCGCGACGCCCGCAAGGTCAACCCCATGGCGCTATGGGATCTGCATCACCTCCGCCGCATCGACGACATGGGCTTCGTCGACGCGCTCTATGGCCGGCGCAACGTGCACGCCGGCCACGAGCACGTTCATGCTCACAAGCATGGTCACGATCACGCGACGCCCGACAAGGAGACAATGGACAAGATCACGGCCACCGGCGCTGTCGTGTCGCCGGAATGCGACACCGACTGCTCACCGACGCATTGAATGGCCACTCCCATGAACCTCGAACTCACCGGCAAAACCGCCCTCGTCACCGGTTCAAGCCGCGGCATCGGCCGCGGCATCGCGCTCGCTTTCGCGCAAGCAGGCTGCGACCTCATGCTCACCGCGCGCGATGAGGCCGCACTGGAAGAAGTCGCAGCCGCCATCCGTGCCAAGGGCCGCAAGGCCGTGGTCGCGGCGCTCGATCTGCGCACAGATGACGCGGCAGGAAAGCTCGCGGACCTCGCCCAACGCGAATTCGGCGGCCTCGACATCCTCATCAACAACGCCGGCACCACCAAGCGCGGCGATTTCTTTGAACTCACTGACGCAGACTGGCAGGACGGCTTTGCGCTCAAGTTCTTCGCGCATGTGCGGCTGACGCGCGCCTGTTGGCCGTTGCTCAAGACACGCAAAGGATCGCTCGTCACCATCGGAGGAACAAGCGGGCGCAAGCCGCACGCAAGCTTTACCATCGGGAGTTCCGTGAACCTGGCTTGTGCCGCCTTCACCAAAGCAATGGCCGACCGCGGCAAGGAAGACGGCGTGCGCGTCAATTGCATTCATCCGAGCCTGGTGGAGACCGAACGACAATGGCGGCGCATCCGGGCAGAAGTCGCACGCACCGGCGAACCGGAATCAATCGTCAAGCAGCGCATCTGCACTGAGACCGGCATCACGCGCTTCGGCACCGTGCAGGACGTCGCCGATCTCGTTTGTTTCATGGTCTCGGCGCGCGCCACCTGGCTCCAGGGCGCCACCATCGACCTCGACGGCGGGGAAATTCCGGTGTTGTGAGACAGTTTTTTTCGTAGGGCGCAATAGCTCTTGCGTATTGCGCCACCCTTCCTGCCACAGTCGGACACCGGAATACGGATGCCGAAAACAGACTATTCTTCCATCTTGATGCCGGCGTCCGCGATCACCTTCGCCCACCGCGCGATTTCCTCGCGCATGAACTGCTCGAATTCCGCCGGCGTATTGCCGACCGCCTCGTAGCCATCGCTTGCAAGCCGTTCACGCATCGCCGGCTCACGTACAATCTTTGCCACTTCGCCCGAGATACGCTCGACAATCGGTTTCGGTACGCCGGCAGGCGCAATGAGGCCAGCCCAGGTGCCGGTGACGAAGTCGGATACACCCCCTTCTGCCATGACCGGGACACCTGTCGCCGCATCCATGCGCTGGTTCGCGGTTATCGCCAAAGCCTTGATGGTCCCAGCACGTACATGCGGCATTAAAGCCCCGATCGTGTCGAACATGACCTGCACCTGCCCACCGATAAGATCCGTCAGGGCCGGTGCCGTGCCGCGGTAGGGCACATGCACGATGTTCGTGCCGGTCCGCGACTTGAACAGCTCCATCGTGAGGTGGGCAGCCGCGCCGATACCTGAAGAAGCGAAATTCAGTCCCGTCGGTTTCGCCTTTGCGAGCGCAATAAATTCGCCCAAATTGTTCGCGGGAAGAACCGTGTTGGCTACCATGATCAACGGGGCACGGCTCATCAACGAGACATAAGTGAACTGCTTGAGCGTGTCATAGGGAAGTTTGGGATTGAGCGAAGCGTTGACGGCATGGGCCGCGATCACGGTCCCGAACGTGTAGCCGTCCGGGGCAGCCTTGGCGATTGCGTCAGCCCCAATAACGCTGTTGGCGCCAGGACGGTTCTCGAAGATGATTGGCACCCCCAGCACCTCCGACAGTTTCTGCCCAACGGTGCGCGCCATGTAATCGGTATAGCCGCCTGGCGTGTAGGGCACGATCATCCGCAAAGGTCGCGTTGGATACGTTTGTGCCCAACCGACACGCGAGACGGCCGGGAGCGCTATGGCACCGGCGGTCAGACACAAGAATCTGCGACGGTGAAGTTTAATGCTTGTCATGCGCATGCCCTCGGTTAAGTTTCGCGGTTTCATCGGCCAGGAGCTAGGCTCAATGTCATAGCGGCTCACATGATGCGAGCAACAAGCAGCGACAACGCCATCCCGGCAAGGACCGCAAAGGTCATCACCATGCCCACCACGCGCAGCCTGATGTTCTCGCGGTCCTGGGAGACACCGAAGGCATGGACGAGACGCCCAGCCACAAGAGCCAGGCAGAGTAGGTGCACACGCCATTTCGGCGCCCCTTGCATTTCAACAAACGTGGCCAGCAGCAAGGCAAACGGCACATATTCAGCGAAGTTCGCATGTACGCGCATGGATCGCTCGAGACCCGCATTGCCTCCGGTTCCGATTGCGACTTTGGCGCTCTGCCGCAATCGTATGACTCGTATGGCCAATACGATGTAGATGAACGCGAGCACAGCCGCGTAGACCGGAACGATAACCGGGACCATTAGACCCTCCCCAAGCGGAACATGCGGTGATCATATCATTCCGCGCAGAAATGTCAGCGCGTAGGGCGCAATAGCCCTTGCGTATTGCGCCGCCTATCTACGTGGTCGAACGGCGGAATACGAAATGGCGCTTCGAAGTGTGCCATTTCTATTCCGCCCTACGGCCTCAATGATCACTTGGCGCCCTGTTCGAAATAGGGCGTATCAGGCGGCTTCTGCCCCTTCTTGGTCGGTAACACAAAGAGTGCGATAACAAGCGGCCTTCGAAATCGAGTTCCTCCAAAGCGTGGAGCGCAACCGTATTGCGCCACGTTCCGTGTCGGAAGGTGTGGCATATGAACATCCTCCTCACCCCGGCGCGAATTGGATCGGTCGAAATCCCGAACCGTATCGTCATGCCGCCGATGACGACGCGAACGGCTGATGAGGAGGGCTTCGTCACCGACGATACCGTCGACTACTACATGGCCCGCGTTGACGGCGGCACCGGCCTCATCACGATCGAGATGGCAGCGCCGGAGCGCGCCGGCCGCCATCGCCGCCGCGAGATGGGCATCTACGATGACCGTTTCCTGCCCGGCCTCACCCGGCTTGTTTCGGAGATCCACCGCGGCGGCGCCAAGGCGTCGATCCAGCTCGGCCACGGCGGCGGGCATACGCGGCGCGACATCTGCGGCGAGACGCCGATCGCGCCCTCCGCAATCCCGCACCCCGTCTATGAGGTCACGTTCGAGACGATCATCCCCGAGGAAATGACCCTGGCGCGGATCGCGGAAACAACGCGCGCGTTCGCGCAAGCAGCCCGCCGCGCGCAAGCCGCCGGTTTCGATTGCGTTGAGATTCACGCCGCCCATGGCTATCTGATCTCGCAATTCCATGCGCCGTTCGAAAACCAGCGTGCCGACCAATATGGCGGTTTGCTCGAAAACCGCGCACGCTTTGGCCTCGACATATTGCGCGCCGTCAAGGCGGCCGTCCCCGGCATGCCGGTCATCTATCGGTTATCGGTCGATGATGCGTTCCCGGGCGGCCTGACCTGGCCCGAGGGCAGGCAGATCGCGGTCTGGGCCGCGCAAGCGGGCGCCGACGCGCTGCACATCAGCGGCGGGCACTACCGTTCGAGCGCGCATGTGATGATCCCGCCGATGGCGATGCCGGATGCGACGTTCCTCGACTACGCCGCCGCTGTGAAACAAAGCGTCCGCGTGCCCGTCATAGCGGTCGGACGGCTGGGCGATCCCGCGATTGCTGCGCAGGCGATCGAGAGTGACAAGGCCGACTTCATCGCGCTCGGCCGCAGCCTGATCGCCGATCCGCAATGGGTCGAGAAGCTGCGCCGCAATGAACCTGCCCGACGCTGCCTTGCCTGCAACACCTGCGTCAACGAGATGCGCGGCGGCGCCGGCATCGGCTGTGTGGTCAATGGCGCGGCCGGTCGCGAGCGGATGTTCAAGAATGCTGCGCCCCCGCTTGGCGAAAGGATCGCCGTGATTGGCGCCGGGCCGGCCGGGCTTACTTTTGCGTCGCTGGTTGCTCCTCACAGCAAAGTCACGATCTTCGAAAAGTGCGATCAAGCAGGTGGCGCGTTGCGGCTGGCCGGCAAGGCACCGGTTTTCCAGGAGGTCGAAGCCGTCGAGCGCAGTTTTGAGGCGTATCTCACGAGTCTCGTCGCGGCCTGCCGCCGCCGTGGCGTCACGTTCCGGTTTGAAACCGACGTATCGAGGCGGCCCGAACTGCTCGCGGGCTTTGATCGGATCGTCATAGCAACGGGCGCCACCTATCGGTGGGGGATGGGCGGATTTGTTCGAGCAATATTGAATAGCCACATCGCACGCTGGCCCGGCGTGTCCAGCCTCTTATCGAATGCCGCGATCCGCGACTGGTTCTACCATCGCGCGCGCCGGGCCACGGCCGACCGTTTCTTGCCGTTGGTCGGCCCCGGCCAGACCTTCGCGGTGATTGGCGACGCGCGCCTGCCTGGCAAAAGCAAGCCAGCCATCGCCAGCGCTTTCGAGGCCGCGCTTTTGACAGCGGCCAAATAACGGCTAAAACGCCACGGCGAGCCTCTTAGCAAGCCTCGTAGCCTGGGTTGAGCTCTTGCGAAACACTTTAAGAGTTTCTGCGGCGCTCTTGAACACTTTAAGAGTTTCTGCGGCGCTCTTGCCGCCGCAGAAACTGGGTTGGACTGACGCGGTATGGGCAGTCGGTGGGAGACGGTATGGAATTTTCAGCGGCAAGAACAGTTGGATGGGGCCGGAGCGTGGCCACGGGCCGCTCGGAGCAGTGACGTTTGGGCAACGGATTTCATCGGA
>DATGVJ010000344.1:0-13879 GCA_035300505.1 Xanthobacteraceae bacterium | reverse complement strand
CCATGCGGGCTACGATGCAGCAAGCATCTCGACTCTTCGACTTCGGAAATGCATATCTTTCGTTTTTCCCAAGGCACCCCCATGATCGTCGGCATTGATCTCGGAACAACCAATAGCCTCATCGGCATATGGCGCGATGGCGCGCCTGTCCTCATCCCCAATGCGCTTGGACACGCGCTTACGCCTTCGGCCGTCGGCCTCGGAGACGATGGCGCCATCCTGGTCGGCCTGCCGGCGCGCGAGCGCCTGACCAGCCATCCGGCGCTGACGGCGGCGACGTTCAAGCGTTACATGGGAACCGACCATCTTTTGTTCCTGGGTCAAAAAGGCTACCGGCCCGAAGAGCTCTCGGCCCTGGTGTTGCGATCGCTCAAGGCCGATGCGGAGGCCTACCTCGGCACGGCTGTGGAAGAGGCGGTCATCACGGTGCCGGCCTATTTCAATGACGTGCAGCGCAAGGCCACCAAGGCGGCAGGCGCGCTGGCCGGCCTGAAGGTCAATCGGCTCCTGACAGAACCGACCGCCGCGGCGCTCGCCTATGGGCTCGACGCGCAACCCGATGATGAATTGCTCCTCGTGGTCGATCTCGGGGGCGGAACGTTTGACGTGTCGCTTCTGCATCGGTTCGAGGGCGTGGTCGAAGTGCGCGCGACCGCCGGCGACAGCTGGCTCGGCGGCGAGGATTTTGTCGACGCCATCGTGAAGGCCTTCCAGGCGAGGCCCGGTGCTGTACCGGCGACATCGATCGCGCAGACAGCGGCCCTGCGACGCCAGGCAGAACTCGCCAAGCGGGCGCTCAGCGTGCAGGAAAGCGCAACCCTCTCGCTCGTGCATGACGGCAAAGCGGTCGAATGGACGATTGGGCGCGAGCAATTCGAGATGATCAGCGAGCCCCTTCTGGTGCGTTTGCGCGCGCCGATCGAGCGGGCGCTGCGCGATGCGCGGGTTAATCCGGATTCGCTGTCGCGAATCATCCTGGCCGGAGGCGCATCGCAGATGCCGATCTTCCGCCGGCTGATTGCGCGTCTTTTCCGCCGCCTGCCGGTCCACCAGATCAACCCCGAAGAAGTCGTCGCACGCGGGGCGGCGGTGCGCGCCGGCATGCTGGCGCGCGATGCCGGTCTCGAAGAAATGGTGATGACCGACGTGGCGCCGTTCACGCTCGGAATCGAAGTCTCGGAGCGGCATGGCGACCGCCCGGGTGAACGCTCGCATGGAATTTTCCTGCCGATCATCGAGCGCAACACCACCATTCCGGTGAGCCGGAGCAATGTCGTCACGACGGTGGAAGACAATCAAAGCGTGCTGTGGGTACGGGTGTTTCAGGGCGAGTCGAGGCTGGTCAAGGACAATGTCCTGCTCGGCGAATTAAAGCTCGTCTTGCCGCCCGGTCCGCCCGGCCGCGAAACGGTCGATGTCCGCTTCACCTACGATACCAGTGGCCTCCTGGAAGTACAGGCGAAAACGATCAACAGCGGACGTCTCGAAACTTTGGTGATCGAGGGAAATCCCGGCGTCATGCAGCCCGGCGAGATCGCCAAGCGCCTTGCGAGCCTCGCCAAGCTTAAGTTACATCCGCGCGACGACACCGAGAACCGCGCCTTGGTGGCGCGCGCCGAACGTCTTTTCGAAGAGCGGCTGGGCGACACGCGTCGCGACATTGGCCGTGTGCTTGCAGTTTTTATTGCCGCGCTCGACCGTCAGAACGAGGACAAGATCGGCAAGGCGCGTCGGCAGCTGTCCGACCTGCTCGATGTTTTGGACCAGAGCTTTTTCCTGTAGAGACCGCCGATGTGGGATGAACTGGCGATTGATCCTACACACGATCCAAAGACGATTCGCCGGGCCTATGCGACGCGTCTCAAGACAATCGATCCTGACCGTGACCTGCAAGCCTTCAC
Source organism: Xanthobacteraceae bacterium (assembly GCA_035300505.1). Lineage (GTDB taxonomy): Bacteria > Pseudomonadota > Alphaproteobacteria > Rhizobiales > Xanthobacteraceae > VAZQ01. The sequence continues at coordinate 11,978 of DATGVJ010000344.1, read as the reverse complement.
GCGCCTGCGGGCGGCGTTGGATCAGGCGCTGACCGAGGCCGAACACGCCTCGACGACGGGGCACAGACCGCTTCCCACTCCGCTTCCCAGACCGCATCCGACCAGCGACGAACATATCGCATCGGACGCGCCCGATTTTCCAATCGACGTCAAGTCGAGCGACATGTTGAACGGCAATGTGCGGCCTGTCGATCACCGGCCGGCCGACGCCGCCGACGCCAACGATGCGCCGCCGGATTGGATCGCGGCCCGTGCCGCCGATCATGCGTTGCTTGACGAACTCGACCGCGCGCTCATCGGTTGCGACGCTCCTGCGGCCGTCAAGCTCTATTGTCGCGCTGCCGCAACCGGGGCGGTGCCATTGCGCGGGGAACCCCGGTTGCTCGAGCGGGTCTTGTCTCTCGCCCTCGATGACAAGACGATCGACGATGCGGCCTTTCGGGAATTTGTCCGTGCCTTCGGTTGCGACCAATCCAACTTTCGCAGTGCACAGTCCGAAATTCACAAGGATGTCCTGGCGCGGCTCGCGGCCGCAGATTGGTACGAGACCCGCCTTGCCATTGCGGACCGGCGCAAAGGCGAGACACGCCGCCAGGCGAGGCTTGCCCGCCTCGTACTGGGTCGGATCGGCCGGTTCTGGATGCCGCGTGTCGATCGCGCGATCCTTAAATCCTGCCTTGTTGAATACCGCAGCCATGAGCGCTGGCTGAGTGATCGCGTCAAGCCGGCATGGATTCGCAGGTTGGAGGCGCGCCTGCGACGGCGCGAGATTCTCGCGACCATCCTTTACATGGTGCTGCTGGGCGGATTCTTGACAAACGGCGTTGTTCAGTTTGCCATCGAGGCAGTCAAGGGGACGCTCCCTATTGCAATGTTGCCCCTCGCACTGGTGTTTATCGCATTTCTGGTGTGGGTTTTGAAATCGGGAGTGAAGAAGCTGTCGGGACTGAGGAGGCCACCGCCAGTCGCCTCCAACCAGGCGCCTCCGGATGATCTGGACGCCCGGTTGCGCTGGCTCGAACAACAGGCCGAACTTGCCTATGAGGCCATGTATCACGCGCCGGCTGGCGCGGCGCTGGCGGCGCACTACAACGACGCCAAGGAATTCCTCTTTGATGCGATCGCGCTCGCGCGCCGTCTCGGCAAAGCCGAAACCGCCGAACATCTGTCGCGGCGGTTTGACGCGATCAAGGCGGTCTTTCGCACGCAGTTTCCGGCTTGACGGCCTCTCTCGAAGTCGGGTTGTGACCCAGGCTGTGTGAAAAGTCGCACAGGTCAAAAATGCATAGAATCGATTTCTCTATTGCCTCTCGTGACGGCCGTTGTTGGCACCATTCGTTTATCAGATCGACGAAATCGAGAAGGAAGTTCTAAACGCAAATTGCACTTCCGACTTTTCACACAGCCTGGACCCAAAGGAGAACTAGCGGTTCTTGCGTCCCCTCTCCCCATTGCGTTCTTCGCGCAATGGGGAGAGAGAGGGTCAGGGTGAGGGGCGGCAGCCCGGTCGCACACACTTGCAAGGAACTGGCCCGGGAATCTTCCGTGCGTCACTCAAAATTCGCGATAGGCAACTGCACCCAGGACCGCACATGAAACAAAAGTCCCATTGTACCCGAAGGGCTTTCTGGCCGTTGATAGTGACCATGGCGAGCCGGCGGGAAACTTGAGACTGTGTTTTCGTCTCCTTTGGGTCGTTCGTCGCAATGGCCTCCAAGAAAGTCCGGCGGAGCAAGCTGCTGCCCCTCTCCCCGCAAAGAGCGGGGAGAGGGGGCGCAGGCGGCGCATGGGTATCAGCCCGGGCGCACTACGTACGCTCCTGGGACGTTGCCAGGTGTCGCGCTGCGTTGCAGACCCGAGACACGCGTCTGACCATTTGCAGCATTAATTCCCACCCCGGCCCCGACGGGCCGCCACGCGTCTTGCCCTGGCAGATTTTTCCTGGTCTTCTGGCGGCCCAACCATGCATTCATCGAGCCCGCCATCCGTGCCTTTCACACCCTCGCGTTTACAGGCAGTTCCGACCTTCATCCAATGGCTGTGCACCGCCTGCACGGCCTCGATGAGGCTCGCCTTGATGATGCCGGCATTGATAATGCTGGCTTTTGCCTCGCCGTCTCTTGCCGAAACCGGCAAGCTGCGCGAGCGGCTTACGCCCGAGGTCATGGCTGCGGTTTTTCCGGCCGGGGCGGAACGGTTGGGGGATGAGGAAGGTGCGCCGCCTGCGATTGCGGTGTATCAAGGCGATAAGCCGGTCGCCTATATATTTTCGACCCTCGATATTATCGCGGCGCGCGGCTATTCGTCGACGCCCTTCGACGTGATTGCCGGCGTCGATCTCAAGGGCCGCATCACCGGCGCCAAGGTGGTGTTCCACCGGGAGCCCTACATCATCTACGACACCGTTCGCCAGCGCCGGCTCGATACCTTCCTGGCGCGTGAAGCTGGCCGGTCGATACGTGCCGAGCCCGACGGTGTCCGGCTGGCGCGTGGGGAAACCGTCACCGCATTACCGCCCGACTATGTCGCCGGCGCAACCATCTCCGCGCGCGCCATGCGGGCCGGTATCCTCACCACGGCCGGGCTGGTGCTGCGTGCGCGCACCGCGCGCACGGCCGTGACCGAGCCGACCCTCGATGTCGATACCTTCCGGCCGCAGTCCTGGGACGCATTGCTCGCCGAGGGCGCCGTGGTGCGGCGGCGGATTACGGCGGGCGAGGTCGCGACGGCGCTCGCCGAGGCGGGCGCAACCACCGTCAAGCTCGAAGAGCCGCTGGGCAAGCCGGACGATCTTTATTCGGATTTCTATGTGGGGCTTGCCTCGCCGCTGGCCATCGGCGGCAGCCTCGTCGGCCTCTTGGATTTCGAACAGTACAAGCGCCTGCAGCCGAGCGGCATCAATACGATCATTCTCGCCGCCATGGGGCCTTTCAATTTTCTCGGCACAAAATTCTTTCGCGCCTCCGAAGGCAATCGCTTCGATCGCCTGCGCCTGGTCCAGGACGGCAAGGTGTTTGGTTTTGTGCAAAAGGATTATCAATGGACCTATATCATCAATGCGGGTGCCAAGGGCCCGCAAACGTCAGGACTGTTTGCGCTGCGCGCCGATTCAGGCTTCGATCCGTTGAAGCCGTGGCGGCTTGAACTGCTCGTTCATAACACCGGCGCCAACCCTGGCACTGCTGCGGCGGCGGTCGCGTTCGGGCTCGATTACAAGATTCCCCCGGCCTATGTGCTCATGCCGCCGCCGCCCGAGCCGCCGCCGGTGCCGGCCTGGGTCGAAGCCTGGCAGGATGCGCGCGCCAATCTTGTCATCCTGGGTGCGCTGCTCACGGTCCTCACCCTGATCTTCGTGTTCCAGGCCCAACTCGCGCGCCACCGCCTTGCGCACACACTGGTGCGAAATGGATTCCTCGTGGTCGTGGTTGTCTGGCTCGGCTGGATTGCCGGCGTGCAGCTCTCGATCGTCAATGTCATGAACTATCTGCGGGCGCCGTTCATCAGTCTCGATGCGACTTTCTATCTCGCCGAGCCCCTGATGGTCGTCATAGCGGGTTACACTTTGATCTCGCTGCTGCTGATCGGGCGCGGCGTGTTCTGCGGTTGGCTTTGCCCCTTTGGCGCCATGCAGGAACTCTTGGCCCAGCTCGCCCGCGCGCTCCGCCTGCCGCAATGGAACCCTTCCGCCGCGCTCGAGAAGCGCCTGTGGATGGGGAAGTATATCGCGGCGGTCGTCGTTTTGCTGCTGGTGATGACCGAGATCGATTCCTCGGGAGCAACCACCGAGATCGAACCGTTCAAGACCGCCATCATCTCGAAGTTCACGCGCGCCTGGCCGTTCGTCGTCTATGCCGGCGCCTTGCTGGCCATCGGGCTGTTCTCGGAGCGGGCCTATTGCCGGTTCCTGTGCCCACTTGGCGGCGTGCTCGCCTTCCTGGACCGGCTGCACCTGATCGATCTGCTCAAGCGCCGGCCCGAATGCGGCAGTCCTTGTCATTTGTGCGAGCGATCATGCCCGGTGCGCGCGATCGAAAAAACCGGTAAGATCGTCACCGCAGAGTGCTTCCAGTGCCTGGATTGCCAGGTCGAATATTACGACGACAAGCGTTGTCCGCCACTGGCGGCGTTGGCCAAGCGCCGCGGAGACGCGAAACCGAATAGCGGAATTCCAGCGGCTGCCGGAGCCGCAAATGCGTGAGGGACGAACCATGCGAGATGAGGCACACAAGGCACGCGAGGCAAAAGTCGCATCCGGTGCGACACGCCTGACGCGGCGCCGCGCCATCGGCATCGTGGCGGCAGGTGCCGGGCTGCCGCTCATGATCGCGGCTGTCCGCGCCACCGCGCCATCAGGGCAATTGTTCAACTGGCAGGGCGACGTTCTCGGCGCGGTTTCCGAACTCTCGCTCTGGCACACCGATGCGGCGTTTGCCCGACGCACAATCTTGAAGGTCCGCACTGAGATCGAACGCTACGAACGGATGTTCAGCCTTTATCGCGATGACAGCGAGATTGCGCGTCTCAATGCGGCCGGCACATTGGCGAAGCCGTCGCGCGAATTCCGCGCGCTCGTCGAGGAGAGCCAACGCTTCGGCGTCTTGAGCGACGGTGCCTTCGACATATCGGTGCAGCCGCTGTGGCGGCTCTATGAGGCGCACTTCTGGTCTCGCCAGAATGTTGTTGACGACCTTGCGCGGCGCGCCGCGGAAGTTGCACGCGAAAATGTTGATTTCCGCAACATCGAGACGAGCGCCGCCAGTGTTTCATTCACGCGCCCCCATATGGGGATCACCCTCAACAGCGTGGCGCAGGGTTTCATCACCGACGCGATCACCGACTTGCTGCGTAACGAAGGCTTTGAATCCGCGGTGGTCGATCTCGGCGAATTCCGCACCATCGGCCGCCACCCGGAGGGCCGCGCCTGGCGGCTCGGCATCCGCAACGCACTGGCACAGAACAGCGTTGCCGAGACCGTCGAACTCGAAAACATGGCGCTCGCGGTTTCCGGCGGCTACGGCACGACCTTCGATGAGAGCGGCCGCTTCCATCATATTTTCGACCCGCGAACCGGAATGAGCGCCAACACGCTCGCCGACGCGGCCGTGATCGGCCCGCGTGCCACGACCGCCAATGCGCTCGCCACCGCCATCTGCGTGACCGGCGAAGAAAGCGCCGCCAAGATGTTGGCGGCTTGTCCCGGAACACGCGCGATCCTCACGCGGCCCGATGGAACGCGGGTGACGATAGGGGCGGCGGTGTCGTAGGGTTGTAGGGTGGGCAAAGGCGCCGGGCACAATGGTCGAATAAACAATTGGTCTATCGCGGCGCCGTGCCCACGCGTCAACAAACGCCGACGAGGGGACGCGTGGGCACGGCGCGCATTTTGACGATCGAGTTTGTTTCACGTCCACGGCATGCGCGCCTTTGCCCACCCTACGAATCCTCCATTTTATTTGAGGCAAGACGTACCGCAGGGCGTAGGACGCAATCGTTTCATCATGCGCGTGACCGGACACGCGAGATTTGCCATCGCGTGTTACCACCCACCTGGCGAGGACGACATGCTGAGGATATTCGATCTCAACGAGACCCCGACGCAGCCCATGGAGAATGGGCGCGGCGAAACGATCCGGATGGTCAACACCGGCGTCGGGACTGAAAAAATCGACGTGCACCTCAATCGCCTGGTCCCGGGTGGGCAGCGCGGCCGGGTCCACCGTCACTCGCAGTCGGACAATGTCTACATCGTCCGGCGCGGCGAAGGTGTCCTCACGGCAGGCGACGAAACGCATACGATAAGGCCCGACCAGGTCATATACATTCCGGCCGGCATGGCGCATTCGCTGAGCAATCTCTCCGATGACGTGTTGGAGATTTTGGAAATCTATGCGCCGGCGGGTCGCCAATTCGACTTCACGCCGGTGACGTGAGATATCGACGTAAGATATCGACGTAAGATATTCCAGGATCGCCAAGTCCACACGCATCGGAACATCCTCGATGACCTATCCCGACCTGCTCTTCGTGCCCTATCAGGACACGCTCGATCTGCTCGGCGTCGAAGACGCCATGCTGGTCTGCGAGGAGGTTTACCGCATGCTCGAGCGCGGCACGGTGGTGCATTCGAAGCCGCCGAGCTTCAAGCTCGATGTGGCGGAAGGCTTCGACAACCATTGGCACGTGAAGGCCGCGCTCCTGAAGGAAATCCCGACGACCGGCGTGCGGATGTATAATTATTTCGATAACGGCGTGCGCAACACGGTCGGCGCGCTGGAATGCGCGCGTTACGTCTTCCTGTCGGATCCGCACACCGGCCAGGGTCTCGCCATGGTCGACGAACACTGGACCTATGGCATCCGGAGCGCTGCGGCATCGACACTCGCGTGCAAATGGCTCGCTCCGGCGCGGCCGCGCGTGCTCGGCCTGGTCGGCATCGGCGCCATGGGCACCAACGCATTGCGATGCCTCGCCTCACTCTACCGTTTCGATGAGATCCGCTGCACGTCGCGCCGCCGGGAGACACGCGAGGCCTTCGCGAAAGCCTGGTCATCGGAGCTTTCCGTTCCCGTCCGTGCCTGCGATAGCGTGGAAGAGGTCGTCCGCGGCGCCGACATTGCCGTCGGCGGCACGACATCGTCGGATGTGATGACCCGGGAAGAATGGTTGAAGCCGGGCTCGCTGTTCATCTCTCTCGCGCGCCGCGAACTCGATCCCGATGGCTGGAAGCGCATGGACAAGATCGTCATCGATAGTTGGGAAATGAACATGCGTATGCCGGTCTTCAGCGCGATGGTCGAAAAAGGCCAGATCAGCCGCGACCATGTCCATGCGGAAATCCAGGAAGTGGTCGCCGGCAGCAAACCGGGGCGAACGCACGAAGACGAGAGAATTCTCATCCACACGACCGGCATGGTCGCGCATGATATCGCGCTAGCTCATTATTTGTTTGTGAAGGCCAAGGCAGCCGGCCGCGGCATCAGGCTTCCGGCCGCCCGGCCGCCGCAATGATCCGAGCATCCCACCATGCCCGATCCAGACCATGCACTGAATGCCGTCACGTCGCTGATCACGGAGGATCGCGCCAAGGTTCTCATGGTCGAACTCGCACGCGTGCCGAGCCCGTTGACCAAACTCCTCGAAGCCGAGCCTCAATTGCGCGCGTTCATCGATACTGTGGAGGCGCGACTGCGCCACATCGGGTTCACGGACGTGCGCCGCGACACAATGGGCAATCTGCTCGCGACCTATGGGCGTGGCGAGAACGGCCGCTCGCTCTTGCTGGTGACTAACGCGATGAACCAGCCGGCGGCGACGATGCCCAATCCCTACGGCGGCGAAGTCCGGGATGGAACACCTTACGAACTGCCCGGCGAGGTCGTGCTGGGAAAAGGTTTGAGCGAACAGAAGGCGCCATTAGCCGCGATCCTGCTTGCGCTGGAATCGATACTTGCGCACCGCATTGCGTTGTCGGGCCGGCTGATCTTCTGCTGCTGCGTGTCCGGCGAAACCGGTCGTCACGACGCAATCCGCAACCTGATCGAGGAGACCGGCGTTCGAGCCGAAATGGCGATCCTCAACGGGACCGGCAACCGGATCAGTCTCGGCAACCGGGGACGCGTGGATTTAACGATCGCGGTCCACGGCAGCCCGTGCCATAGCAGCCGGCCGACTTCCGGATGCAATGCGGTGACTGGTGCTCTCGAAGTAATCCGGAGAGTGACGCAGGGTTCTGGCTTCGGCGCAACGCACCCGGATCTGGGCCTGCCGACGTTGGCCGTCAACCACATTCGCAGCTTCCCCGAAACCACGCACACGATCCCGGATCGCTGTGAAATCGGTTTCGATCGTCGTCTGCTGCCGGGCGAGGATCCGGATGCTGCGGCGGCAGAGATCGCCGCGCTGGCGCGGACGGTCGATGGTGTGCCGGATCCCGCGAGCGGCAGGCCCTGGAGCGTTGAGATGATCCAGGGCCCCATGATGTATCCCTCGCTCGTACGTGCCGACTCGGACGTCGTGCAGGCGCTCAACCGCGCATCCGAAATGGTTCTCGGCGTGGTCCCGCCGACCTATTATGCGTCGAATGCGTTCGATCAGGGATACCTCAATCATATCGGTATCGAAGCTTGCACCTACGGGCCGGGCGAAGAGAAGTTCGCGCATACCGATCTCGACATGGCTTCGGTGCGGCGCACCTGCGATGCCGCGAAGGTGTATGCCGCATTGGTGATGCAAAGACTCTCGTAGCCCGGATGCAGAACCATGAGCGCGTTTACGCGATCATGGGGCACAATCCGGGGACCGCACGCTGTACCAGGACCGCTCCCGGATTACGCTTGATCACACGCGCAAACGCGTGCGTCCGCTCCATCCGGGCTACGATCTCTGATGCGCGTGCGATCCGCTTACCTCGCCCCGGGTGGAGTTCCTGTATTTCCCGTGACTTCAATGGTTGCCAGAGCAACCTGCAATTCGTAAGTCAGACCTGCAGGCGCATAATCTGCAGTGACGAGTTCGGCAAAAAGCCTTGCCGAATCGAGCAGTATCACGCTGCCGAAGCCCTTTCGGGTTGGTAGAGACACAGGTGGCCCGCCAGTTTCTTTCCAGACAAATGAGAATACGCCGTTCTGGCCCGCGCGGTTCACTTTTCCATCAATGGATATGTAGCCATCCGGTACCGACAAAGCGCCATATTTAAGAGCGTTCGTCGCCAGCTCGTGAACGATCATTGAAAATTGCTGGGCAGTGGATGGAACAACGACGATGCCACATCCAGTGACACTTATGCGATTGGACATGGCAGCGACCTGTCGATCGATAATCTCGCGAAGCGGTGCACCTACCCATTTGGCATCAACCAACATCGCATACGCCTGTGATAGCGCCTTCAAGCGACCGTTCATCACATGTTTCGCTTCCGCCATCGTTTTGACCTCGTCCATGCTGCGATTGGCGACGGTCTGGACCACAGTCAACAGATTTTTTGTTCGGTGATTCAGTTCTCGAATTACGAGCTGTTGACTTTCCTCCCTTTTTTTGCGGTCCGTGATATCGACGATGCTGCAAAGGCTCATGGTGCCTTGCGCCGTTTCGGTCGGACTAAGCCCAATTTCGACCGGAACCACGGCCCCGTTTTTGCATCGTGCAAAAACGTCACGGCCTGTGCCCATCAAACGCACGCTGGGATGCGCATAGTAAATTGCCCGATCAGCAGGGTGTCTTCCTCGGAACTGCTCCGGCACGAGCAAGTCAATGTTCTGACCGACCAGCTCTTCCCGACTGTAGCCAAACATCCTTTCAACTTGACTGTTGACCAGAACAATCTGTCCCTTCCTGTTCGATAGAACCATGCCATTAGGTGCGGCTTCCACCGCAACATGAAATTGCTCTTCTGCAAGTCTAGTTTCGGTAATGTCTTGTAGGATCGCTATTGCGCCCACGATCTTGCCGTCGGCATTATGGAATGGCGCGGCAGCGACACGGGTCCAAACCTTGCGACCGTCGTCGGGGGTGTAGGTCAATTCAACGCCGGGCACCACGGTTTCTCCCCGCAACGCGCGGGCGCTTGGCCATTGGATGGGTTCAAGGAGGCGGCCATCGGCATCAAACCCATGCCACTGGCCAATGTGTCGGCTATCGCGTGACGGTATCATCTCCGGCACGAAATGCTTCATGACCGGATTGGCCAAGATCCATCTGCCATCGGTGTCCATTAAGCCTACGCCAATGGGCATCTGATCCAAGATCGCGGCAAGGCGCGCCTCGCTTTCGCGCAGCCGCGTCGTCTGGTCTGCAAGCTCGCGCCGCGTTGCTTCCAGTGTTTTTAGAAATACGTCGGCTTCTTTGAGGTGCGAGCCAGCTACCGCGAACAGTTCGCCACGACCAAGATTGCCTGCGGCCTCGGAAGCAATCGAAAGGGGCTTTGTGATCAGGCGCGCGAATAACAGCCCTAAACCCATAGCAAGCAATATGGCCGAAGTTGCCGCCGTCCCCCACAGCATCAGGGAGCTTTGCAATTGCTGAGTTACCAACAAATAAGGAATATTTACTCCCACGCTCCAGCCAGACATCTGTGACCGTGCGGTTGTATGCAATACATCGATCCCGTCCGGATTGGCGGTCCTAATAATGGCTCTTTGACTTTGCTCGCGCATACGCGAAGGCACAGTTGTTCCGACGTAGCGCGCATTGTCGCGTGAGCGCGCTACCATTACGCCATTCGCGTCCCAAACCATCGTCATCCATTCGGAATCAAGTTTTTGGCCGGAGAGTATTGTCGCCAAATCGGCTGGGAGTAGCCCGAGGTTCAGTATGAAGCGAACTTGGCCGTCTTGCAGAACGGGTAAAGAAATATTGAACACTGGCTTCTTGACCACCAAACTTGTGAAGAGATTGGAAACGACCGGCCTCTTCGTCTCCAACATGCGCTGAAGCGTGTCAGGATCGCCGGTCATGGCGGGCTGTTCGCCATAGCGCACATAGGTGTTCACGAGTTGGCGGCCTGCGGAATCGAGCAAGACAATGTAGGCTCGCCCCTGGAGCCCTGCTTGCGCTTGCTCATAAAAGACCGGCCAATCTTCCTCTTCAAAAGCTTGCGAACTTGCGAGCGTCCGCAAAATCGTCAGATGCCGGTCGAAATCGCGGTCAAGATTGTCAACGAGGTCGTCGAGGACCTGCAAAATACGCAGGTCCAATTGTTCGCGTTCCAAAGACGTTGCGCGAAAGAGTAGGCCGCCAAGCACGAGCACCAGCGGGATAGCAATCGCAAGGCCGTAGAGTATTAGATAAGTCAGCGCGGAAAACGACGCTTTGCCTTTCCAATTCACATACACAGAGCGCATAGCGCGAACCAGGTGTCGACGCCGCTAAATAACCAATCGAATGCAAAATCCTGTTACAAAGCACCGCCAAGCGTTGAGTGGCGTTCAACTATCTAGCGGTATCTCGCAACCGCGACTGAGTCACATGGACGATGATAATGACCGGAGGGGGGAAATCAAGGGTTTAGTGTTCAAAAACAGTACACCGTCAGGGGTTGTCTTGTTCAAAATTGAACATCCTTGGGCAGCCTGTGCCGCAGTTAGTTGTGCAGCACGATATTCAACAACGAGGGGTGAACCTTCATATCGCCGTTGTACTCGACGAAGCCCAATTTGCGGAATTTATTCAAAAAAGTGCTCACGCGCGCCCTCGTGGTGCCGACCATCTCTGCAAGCGTTGCCTGATTTACTTTCGCAATGACAGGTTCTGGAGTTCCCTCTTTGCCGAAATTTGCCATGAGAGGCAGCGCTCTCGCGAGGCGCTTCTCGCTCGAATTGAATAACTGATCGACCAAATCCTCCTCAACTCGGGCGTTTCGAGCCAACAGGTGCGACATGAACTTCTCGGCAAACTTTGGTTGCTCGCGGAGCACGCGCACAATGGCGACCTTGGTGAATCTCAATATTGCGCTGTCCGCCATTGCCACGGCAGACGCCAAACGCAGTAGCTGACCATTCAAACAGCCCTCGCCGAAAAAATCTCCTTTGCCATGGATAGCGACAACCGCTTCCTTCCCCTGATCGGAACGGACAGTGACCTTGACTTTGCCTTCCCGTATGTAAAAGACCGAATCCGCCGCGTCTCCTTGCCAGAAGATGGTTTGATTTTTACCGCAGTTCGATATGGTCCGGCCGCCGTCCACGGTGGCGAGAAATTTGTTGACGTTGAAGGGAGGTTTCTTCGCTGCTCTCATCGCGGTGCTCCATTGTCCGTGTCGCGATATTCGATAACGAGTCTGAAGTCACATAGGTTGCACCTCCAAAGACCGCGGACAATCAGGTCGAGCAGTGGCACGGGCTGTGCATCGCAGTAAAAATCCGTCACCGATGACCGAGATTGTGAAGAACTCGGCTTCGGACGCGAGCAAGCAGGTGGGAAGAGCGAAAATCTTGTACGACGCCGGGAACTTTTTCGACTGAACGCAGTTTACCACGCGTCCG
>DATGVJ010000343.1:0-17026 GCA_035300505.1 Xanthobacteraceae bacterium | reverse complement strand
CGTGTGGGTCCGCCGCGTTGGCTCGCGCGCGGCGAGAAAGCGCCGCTCACACCCGAATATCAGAAAATCTATGACGAAAACCTCGCCGACATGAAAGCCGGCGGGCCGGGCAACTGGCCGTCGTCCTACTGCTTCCCGCAGGGCATGCCGGCGATGATGAACCTGTTCGATCCGATGGAAATCATCGTGACGCCGGAGACCACCTATATCCTGATCAGCCACATCAACGACTCGTTTCGCCGCATCTACACCGACGGCCGCGATTGGCCGAAGGAGGACGAGGTCGAGGCGACCTTTGCGGGCTATTCCATCGGCAAGTGGGCCGACACCGACGGCGACGGCAAATACGACGTGCTCGAAGTGGAGACGCGCTATTTCAAGGGACCACGGGCGTTCGAGTCGACCGGACTTCCTTTGCATTCGGACAACAAGAGCATCATCAAGGAGCGCATCTATCTCGACAAGGGCGAGCGTGGTGTGCTCTGGGACGACATCACGGTGATCGACAACGCGCTGGCGCAGCCCTGGACGCTGCACAAGAAAGCCGTGCGCAGCAAAGAGCAGCGTCCGGTCTGGTATTACGAGGTGTGCGAGGAAGGCAACCAGATCCTCAAGATCGGCGAGCATTCCTACTACCTGAGCGCGGACGGCTACCTGATGCCGTCGAAGAAAGGCCAGCCGGCGCCGGACTTGAGGTTTTTCAAAACAAATCCGTGAGTGGGGCAGCGAACGAAACCGCAGCGGCGTAGGGTGGGTAAATGCGCCTGGCACATTGGTCCATCAGAAAACGCGACCTCGGGGCGCTTTTGCCCACGCGGCTTGGCGGACTTACGTGCCCGAACGCGTGGGCAAAATCGCCGGTGCCTCGTGCCCATTACGGGCCTCGCGGCATGCGATTTTACCCACCCTACACGCTTCACTTCGTCCAGTCCTTGAAATATCGCAGATCCGGCGGCGGCTGATTCTTGCGAACCGGCATCAGCATGCCGTCGTGGCTCATGAAATAGCCCTCCTTGCCGACGGCGGTCATCGAGCCGTTTTCGATGCAGGCACTCTCGGTCCAGCGGTAACGCGGATTATTCGTATATTTCTTGTCCACCGTCCAAGGCTTGGTCAGCGCATTGTCGATCACGGTGACAAGGTCGTGCAGGATTTTCGGATCGCCTTTGTCGCGAAAAATCCGTTCCTTGAAGACGGACTTGTTGTCGAAATGTAAGGGCAGGCCGGTTGCGTCATAGACGCGGGGGCCTTTGAAGGGGCCGCGCGTTTCGATTTCCAACACGTCATAGGTGCCGTCGCCGTCCTCGTCGATCCATCTGCCGATCGAGAAGCCCGCATAAGTCGGTTGCAGGTCGGTCGGCCAGGCGCGTCCGTCGGTATAGATGCGCCGATTGGGCTCGACGTTGCCGGTCAACACATAGGTGATTTCCGGCGTCACGATGAATTCCAGAGGCGTAAAGGCGATCGTCATGAGCGGCATGCCGCCGGGCATGCAGCGCACTGCGTGGTCGAAAAATAGGCCCTCTCCGCCACTGGCCTGGTCCGCCAGGCTTTCCTCGAAGACCTTTTGATACTCCGGCGTGAGCGGGGCTTGCTGTCCATGCCCCCATGGCTTGGTCTGGTCGAACGAAGGCTGGCCACCGGCCGTGTAGATATGATTGAGGTCGAGCACGGCGTTCGGAGGGAACCACCGCTCCCAGGCGCCCCTCCAGTCTGGGTACTTCGCATCGGCCGCCTGGGCGGCGCCGGCACACATCATGATGGCGCCGGCCAATTTTATCGCAAGGATCAAGTTTCGGTAAGGCACGGAAGACCTCCCTGGATCGTTGATTTTGCAATGTTACCGTAATTTCACTCCGCCTTCCAGGGAGTAGGACGCAATCGCTTTATTGCGCCGTTGTCGCCCGATAGCCGTAAGGTCGTTGTCGGAAGATGGCGCAATAAAGCGATTGCGCCCTACGCACTTTCCGCACATGGCTGCCGTGCACATCACCCGTTGACGCCTCACTCCGCCTTCCAGGGGATGACCTTGCGCTCGATCTCCTGGAATAGCGCCGACGTGATGAGGCCGAGGACGCCGATGGTCACGATGCCGACGAACATGATGTCGACCTGGAGAAGTTCCCAGGAATTCCAGATCAAATAGCCGAGGCCCGATTTGGTGGCCACGAATTCCGCCGCCACCAATACGATGAACGAGACCGCGAGCGCGATACGAAGTCCAGCGAATATCATCGGCAGCGCGCCGAAGAACACGATGCGCGTGAACATCACCCATTGGCTCGCGCCATAATTCTTCGCTACGTCCCAATAAATTTTTTCGATATTGGAGGCGCCCGTATAAGTGTTCACGATGACGGGAAAGAATACCGCAATGGCGACGAGCGCGATCTTGGAAGCGTCGCCGAAACCGAACGCGAGCAGCAACAGCGGCATCAGCGCGATTTTCGGGATGGGAAAGAGCGCCGCGATCAGCGGATCGAAGAAGATGCGCACGGGCTTGAACATGGCCATCAATAGCCCCACGGCGACACCCGGGATCGCGCCGATGACGAAGCCGGCGAACACGCGCACAAGCGTCACTCCGGTATGCATGGCGAGTTCGCCATTGCGGATGAGCGTCCAGAACCGCACCGCGATGTCGGTCGGGGCAGGGATGAATCGGCGATCACCGATGCCGGCCATCAGTAGCAACTGCCACAGAATGAGGAGCCCGATCGGCGAGATCAGGTAGAGCATCCGGTCGCGCGTCTTGGGTGAAAGTCCGCTCATAGCTCTATCTCCGCCCGTGCGCGCGTTACTTCTTCTTCGAGCACCCGCCAGATGTCGAGCTTGAGCTTGCCGAAAGCGGCGTCGGCGGCAAGCGTAATCAGGTTGCGGGGATGCCCGAAGGGCACGTCGATGATCTGTTTGATGCGTCCGGGCTGTGCGGTCATCAGCACGCAGCGGTCGCCGAGCAGCAGCGCCTCCTCGATCGAATGCGTCACATAGACGACGGTCTTGCGGGTTTCTTCCCAGATGCGCACCAGCTCGGTTTGAAGAATGACGCGGTTCTGCGCATCGAGCGAGGCGAAGGGTTCGTCCATCAACAGCATGGCGGGGTTGGTCACGAAGGCGCGCGCAATGGCGCCCCGCTGGCGCATTCCACCGGAAAGCTGATGCGGATAATGCCGGCGGAATTTGGTGAGCCCCACCAGCTTGAGCGCGGCCTCGACCCGGGCGGCGATTTCATCCGACGCAACGCCGCGCGTCGCGAGGCCGAAGCCGACGTTGGTTTCGACGCTCATCCAGGGAAACAGGCCGCTGTCCTGGAACACCATGGCGTTCTCTACCGTCCAGCCCTTGGCATCGACCTTGATGCTGCCGCCGGTGTGATGGTCCAACCCGGAGAGGATGCGCAGCAGCGTCGACTTGCCGCAGCCGCTCGGTCCGACGATGCAGACGAATTCACCGGGCGCGACGCTCAAGTCGATATTGTCGAGCGCCAGCACGTGTCCCTGGCCGCTGACATATTCCTTGCGCAATCCCGCGATGTCGATCGCAGCCCCGCGCCGCTCAGCGAACATTTGTTCTTCCCCATATCCGCCTGCGGAGTATACGCGACCAACGGCCCTGTCACCTGAATTCACCGGCATCCCGCCAACGGGCTCGATGTGTTTGACAATGCGAAAGGACCCAACACCCGGTTGGCGTGGTCCATATAGACATTGGTGATGAGCTTCTCGACCGGCATGTTGGCGATCGAGAGCTTTTCCGCGACGAAGAAGGACTGGATGTCGAGCATGCTCGCCGCATTGATGCGTCCGTCCGGATTGCGCGCCGTCCAGGGATAATTGTTGAGGATTTCGCTCCGGCGTTCGACGCCCGTGCGCTGTGCAATGTCGATCACCTCGGCGCGGTTGCGACCGCCATGATAGGCCTGACAGTAGTCACGCACGCCGCGCATATAGGCGACGAAATAGTTTTTCACGAGCGCGTCGTTCTTCGCGGCCCAATCGGTATTGATGAACTCGACCGCAATCGTCATCGGATGTGGCTGCACGAAGTCGTCCGGGTCTGAGACGATAACACCCAATCCCTGGTCCACGATCTGCGCCGCGAAGGGCGGAATGAGGAAGGCAGCGTCGACCGCCTTGTTGGCGAAGGCGATGGCGACTTGTTGGAACGGGATGAACTTCAGGTCGACGTCGCGAAACGACAGGCCGACGGTGCCCAGGATCTTGCCTATCTCGTAATTGGTGATCGAGCCCCGTGAATTGCTGGCGAGCGGTCGTCCTTTGAGTTGAGCGATGGTTTTGATCCGGTCTTTGAGATCGGTGCGTACGAGGAGCTTGTGACCGAGCGGGGAACTCACACGATCGGACGCCACGATGACGGGAAAATTTTTCTCCACCGCGTTGAAAAAAGCGGCCGACAATCCGCCGCCGACCACCTGCAGACGGCTTTGCGCGACGACAGCAAGCGAATCGCTCGACGTGTCGAGGTCGACAACTTCGGCCTTGATCCCGACATCGCGGAAGTAGCCCTTCTCGACCGCAATCATCGTGGCAATCGAAGCGGTCGAGCGTACGCTGCCGACGCGCACCAACTGGTCCTGTGCCTCGGTCGGGCCGTGGAGGCCAAGGGTGGTCAACAAAACGAAAATGAATGCGCGCGGTTTCATGCCACCACCCTAGCATTGTCCGGGAAATGACTTCAAATTCGCATCGAACAGGGCGGCCCGTTTGGCCTGCGCGACCTGCAACTGGGTGAACTCGGCATCGACTTTGGCCTTCAGCCAGTCGGTGTCGTCCGTTATGAAGTTCCGGGCCGTCCAGGTACGCTCCGTGATTTCGGCGAGGTCGGTCTCTGCCTTGTCCACGAAATCTGGCGCATCCCGCGCCGTCAGCGGCGCTGCCGGCCCCGGCGAGATTTGCGCCTGCGAGATTGCAGGCGCCTGGCCGACCGTGCTCGGCGCCGTGTCCCTATCCGTCGCAAGGCCCGGCATGGGCAAGAGCAGTGCGGTTGTGATCAACAACAGCCATTTCTCATCGCGTTCACTAAGAGCTGGCAGCTCGATTTTGGCTCGCGCCGTTTGTTCAAGGGTACCGTTTTTATGAACCCTTCTCGGTGCACCGTGAAGACATTGCTGACCTACCGGCGTTGCCAATTCCTGTCGAATAGATTTAGGTCCTGGCGGCGAGACGCTTCGGCATTTTGCCATGCGCCATCTGCACAGCCGTCGCCATCCTGAAACCACCCGCGACCGGCGGTCCGGCTCATGCTATCCTTATCGTCCTAGGAGGCCCACCACATGAGCGACACACGCATTAAGCGCGACCCCAAGGTCATGATGGGCAAGCCGGTAATCGCCGGCACCCGAATCACGGTCGAGCATATCCTCCGGTGTCTCGCCGCTGGCGACACCGTCGAGCATATTCTCGCCAATTACCCACATCTCACGGTCGAGGATATCCGCGCGGCACAGGCCTACGCGGCAGACTATCTGGCCCATGAGGGGATCGTCGCTGCCGAATGAGCGGAGCATGCCAGCCTTCTTCGCTGACGAATGCGTCGCCCGGGCTATTGTCGAGGGCCTGATCCAGCGAGGCTTCGACGTCGTCGACGCCAAGGACGTCTGCCGGGGCGACAGCGACGAGCGCGTTCTTGCGCTGGCCGAGGCGGCAGGACGCGTCGTCATCACCCACGACTGGGGATTCGGCGAGATGACGATTCGGCATGGTCAGACCGCTGCCGGAGTCATCATCCTGTCGCTCTACGCTATGTCTGCCGGCGCGCGCGAGCGTTACGCAGTCGAGAAGGTGGCGGAAATCGCCGACCAAAGCCCTGGCTGCCTCACGATCATCGAGCCTTGGCGAATACGCACGAGACGGTTGACCGCTCCTTGACCAGTTTGCCCCGCAGGCTGACAATTTGGCCTTCACGATGTTGTGGCTTCTGATCGGGCATTCGTGCTGGCCGCGATTGCTACCGCAATGATCTACTGGGGGATACGAAACCCCTGAGAGCTCAACTCACCGGCAACCCGGCAGTTTGCTCTCGCGATTCTCCAGTTCGAACGCGCCAAGCTTGGCGACCGCCTCCTTGATGTAGCTGGCGTTCACGAGCCGCTCGGCCGGCAGTGTCGTCGTGCTCATCCGGCTCCTGATGAACCATGCCTGCATGTCGAGCACGCTCGCGACGTTGATCTCGCCGTTCGGGCTGCGCGCCGGCCAGGGATTTTCGTGCAGCAATTGCGGGCGATTTTCCGTGCCGCTCTTGATCAGCATGTCGATCATGGCGGTACGGTCCCGGCCGCCGTGATAGGCGTTGCAATAGGCGCGCACGCTGCGCAAGTAAGCCTGATAATAGCCGCGTACTGCGCGGTCATTGGCCTTGGCCCAATCCGTATTGACCATGCTGACCGCGATGGTCAGCGGATGCGGCTTGACGAGATCGTCAGGCTCCTTGAAGGCAACCGCATGGCCGCCGTCGAGGAGCTGCGACGTAAAGGGCGGAATGACGAGTGCGGCGTCGATCGCCTTGTTGGCGAACGCAAGCGCCATCTGGGTAAACGGCAAAACCTTGATGTCGACGTCCGCGATGGTGAGCCCTTCGGTTTCCAGCATCTTGCCGATCTCGTAGGTCGAGACCGAGCCCATGCCGTTCGACGCAATGGTCTTTCCCTTGAGCTGGCGCAGTTGCGTGATCTGGCCCTTGAGGTCGGGACGCAGCATCAGGTTGTGACCGAGCGGGCTCGTCACGCGATCCATCACGATGCTGATCGGCAGGTTTTTTTCGAGCCCATTGAAATAGCCAGCCGACACGCCGCCTTCGACGATCTGCAACTGGTTCTGTGCGAGCAGCGTCAGCACATTGGCGGAGGTGTCGAGATCCTCGACGACCAGCCGGATGCCGGCTTCCTTCATGAAGCCCTGCTGGATCCCCCAGAGGTTCGCCGCATTGGAGATCGATTTAACGAGGCCGATCTTGATCGTGACCTCCTGAGCGGAGGCCGCGCCGGCGCTTACCGCAATAGCGAACGCTGCAACGAGGAGGCGGTTGAGAAGCGGCATGGTTTGTCGTCCTTTTTGTAGGGTGGGCAAAGGCGCGCATGCCGTGAACATTCGACATGCTCCATTGTGTCGATGCGCGCCGTGCCCACGCGTTCGCGCAATTGGGGTCCGACGACGCGTGGGCACAGCGCGCTTTCGCAAGATCGAGTTTGTCGTGAGTTCACGGCATGCGCGCCTTTGCCCACCCTACGTACCCTGCAGTTTTGATTTAACAAAGTAACGCCCTTCCGTATCGCGATCGAGCAATGCTTGGCTGTTGAGGGCTTCAAGCGTTCGGACTATTTCGCGGCCATCGCGGCTGCCGACCGCGCTCATGAGGTCTTCGAAGAATTTTGGGCCATCCTGGAGCGCGGCCTCGATCGAGGCAAAGCGCTTGCCTTTGAACTGCGGCGGCTCCGGCACGCGCATTTCAAGACGCGAGGCTGCACCTACCGGCCAGGTCAGGTCGAAGCCCGCTTTGGCCCCGACGCGGCTGCCCATGAGCGAGGGATCAATCGGCACCGTGCGCATTCCATCCATGACGACGAGGTCGCGGTCGGCCTGGAAGCGGGTCGCCAATGCCCAGTCCATCTGCTCGTCGGAGAAGATATCAATGTCGGGATCGACGACGAACACGTTCTTCACGTTGGTAAGCGCGCCAAAGCACGCCATGATGGCGTTGCGGGCCTCGCCCGGCACGCGCTGGCGCAACGCCACTCGCATCGTGTACATGCCGCCGCTCGAGGGCGTGGCATAGACCGCGACCGGTTCGCGCACGGCGGTTTCGAGTGCGCGCCAAACCGTCACTTCGGTGCGCACGCCGTTGAGTTGCGCGGTGTCGGTGCGGCTGAGCCACTTGCCGCCGATGGTGGCGGTCTGGAACAGCGCGTCACGGCGGCGCGTGATGGCGGTGAGGTGAAAGACCGGATTGTGTTTGACGGCACCGTAGTAGCCCAGGAACTCCCCGTAGGGGCCTTCAGGTTCGATATGGCCGCGCTTGTCGATATAGCCTTCGAGGACCCATTCGGCATCCGCCGGCACGCGCACGTCGTTGGTCACGCATTTGACGACGGGGAGGGGCGCTGCACGAAGCAAAGACATCAGCGCCAGATCATCCATGGGTAGCCGCATCACGGCGGCAAGATGATCGATCGGATGCGAACCGACGACGAAACTCACCGCGAGCGGCTTGCCGCCGGCGGCACTTGCTTCGTAGATGGCGCGAAGGTCACTTGGCGAATTGAGGTCGATGCCGGCCTGCCTGCGGCCGCGCAACATCAACCGTCTGACCCCGATATTCGTCCACCCTGTCGCAGCATCGACGGCAAAATCGGTGGAAGCCGAAATGTAGGGGGCGCCATCGGCGCCGTGCTGCAGGTGGATCGGCAGCGCGGTGAGGTCGGCATCCTCGCCCGTGAGCACGACCTCTTGCGCCGGCGCTTCCGTATGCGTGATTTCGACGATCTCGGGCTTGTTGCGCAGGCGCTGCTGGACTTCTTTCAGGAGATCGCCGGGCGCTACCCCAAAGGCCTGTGCGATACGGGCGCGGCTGCCGGTGACGTTGCCGGCAAGCTCGTGGCGTTCCGGACCCACGCCAGAAAACAGGACGGCCCGCTCATTGCCGTCGAGTGCTAACGCCACGTCCGCCAGGTCGACCGGATGGTTACGTCGTTCCAGAGCCTCGCCATCGAGGCTTTCGACATAGCGGCGCAGGCGAAACCGCTCAAAATCCGTCGCCGCGGCTCTTGGCCCAGAATCCGGCTTGTCGATGATGTTCACACGATTCCTCCGAGGCTGGGATTATAGCGCAAAGCGCAGTCTCGCCTACCCGACCGCTGGCGAGTAGCTCCCGGTGAGCCTCTGGAGAGCATTGCCAGCGATGGAGTATTTTGTTTATTCTGCGGTGGGTGCGGCTCGGGTCAATTCAGGAGAGGATAATGCGGCTTAATTTTTTAACCGGTTTGGCTGTAGCCATTGCACTTGTGTCCACGCCGGCACTGGCTTGCAAGGGCAAAAAAACGGCTTTTTCCGACGACTTTGCGCGCCAGGATCCGTCCTGGGTTGCGCTCCTGGGTGAGTTCGGCGTCAGCAATGGGCGCGCCCAACTCAAGTCGGGCGAAGGAAAGTTTGCGGCCGTCGGCAATGACGGCGACTTTTTCGAGAGCGGCGATCTCTGCGTCGATGTCATTGCGCCCGATTATCGCGGCGATGGCACTGAATTCGGCGGAATTTTCTTTGGCTTCTCTGATATGAGCAATTTCCACGCTTTTTGGGTAAGCCCGCCTGAAGGCACGGCCGGCGTAACGGCAAAAAAGAACGGGAAATGGGTCAACCCGGCGTCCGGCCGCAAGTCCGACGCGGTCAATCAACGGTCCGGTGCCGTCAACAACTTGCGTTTGACGTGGAAGGACAAAGACGCCACGCTGTATATAAACGACAAGCAGTTCTTGGTTGTAACCGTGCAGCCGGTACAAAACGCCCGTTTCGGCATTTATGGACAGACCGAGGGGAAGGTATGGCAGTTCCGCAACTATAAGATCACCGACTAAGTTGTGGGTTTTGTCGTTCGGAGCCGGCCGATCGACTTTGCCCGTCCTGCAAAAGGCCATACTCGTCTGGCGGTCTACATGACTACGGGCGGGTGCAACTCATTCGAAACGAGGTTTGTCATGTGGAAGCTTGCGACGGTCGCGGCATGCAGCATTGCCTGCATAGGGTCCTATGCGGCAGCGCAGTCTGCCAAGCCTGATACGGTGGAAGCGAAGGCGTCAATATTCTCCATGCAGAACGTAGCGCACGGATTGCGCGAGGTGGATTCGGCGGTGTCGCCCCGATCCGGTTCAGGCAGCGCCTTTGCTGTGACGGAAGAATTGTCGGCGGTGCAAAAGGGGCTACCTGCTTGTGCCTGTGTTCGCGGCGTCGCGGAATCCCAAAGTCCCGATGCGGCGGTGGTTGGCGTGACGCGTAACCTGAAACAGGGAGCACCCGACGAGAGCAAGTCGGTGGTGTCGCTCATTTCCTCCTTCATTGCAGGCGCGGAAAGCAACCGTGGCCCGGGGGTTTCGACTGTCAGCGCCTTTGCCAGCGAAACTGTCTCCGCCGAAATGGCGGCCTCAAATCCGAATGTAAACACGCCTTGAACCTGGCGTTCGGCGCAATGCATATTCGGATGGTTGGGCCGGCCCACGGTCAAGTCATGTGCCGGCTTCTTGGGCCGGCTTCTTGCGACGCACATGGGTAAGATTCTTGGGTGAGATTCTGTTTTCAGTCGGAAAATTGGGTGTTCAATGAAATATCGTGTGACCCCGAGCGCAATCATTTGCGCGGCAGTGGCGTTGTTTGTGCAGCCTCATGCGGCTACGGCGCAACCTCTGCAGAACAGCAAGATCGTGGTCAATTACGAGGAACCCAAAAAAGGTGACCATCGGGTGCTGTACGAGCGCTATAAGAAGCGCGAAATCCTCGAACAGCTCAGCCAGTTCCTGTCGCCGCTTCGGCTGCCGAAGAAGCTTCCTATGCAGACCACGGAATGCGGCACCGTCAACGCCTACTATTCCAAGGGCAAGGGGCTGATGCTGTGCTACGAATATTTCCACGATCTCGAAACCCGGATTGCGGCAGAACAGCCGCCGGCTGGCTACAGCCGGGAGGACGCGGTTGTTGGCGGGTTCCTGGGTGTCACGTTCCATGAGATCGGCCATGCGCTCTTCGATATTCTCGACGTTCCGGTTTATGGCCGGGAAGAGGATGCCTCGGACCAGATCGCCGGCTTCATCGTGCAGCAATTCGGTCCCGAGATTGCGCGCCGCATGATCAGCGGCGCCGCCTATATGTGGATGGCAAAAGACAAGAAGATGACGCGAACCGCCTACTCTGACGAACACGGCAGCGATCTTCAGCGTCACTACAACTTTCTGTGCCTGGGCTATGGCGGCCAGCCTGGCGTGTTCAAGGAATTCGTCGACAAGGGAGCGCTTCCCGCAGACCGGGCTCGCAATTGCCCGCGCGAATACCAACAGGTCCGTAATGCATTCGCGAAGACGATCCTGCCGTTCGTTGACCAGGCAATGATGAAGCGCGTGCAGGGCATGCAATGGTTGCGTGCGGAGGATTTTCGATGAGACGCAATTTGGATGTGACTGCGGCGTCATACGCCTTGGTTCTGTCATTGATGTTGTTGCCGATCCTGGTCAATCCCGCTTCGGCCCAGATTGCAATCCCGGCTGATCTTCAGAACGACCAAGTCGAGATCAGCTACGTGGCACCGCGCAACCCGGCCTTCCGGCCACTCTACGACAGATACAAAAATCGCCAGGTGCTCGAACAGCTGCGGGCGTTCATGGCGCCGCTCTCACTGACGCGGAAAGTAACGGTCAAAATTGATCAGTGCGGCCGGATGAACGCAGTGTTCCAGCCCGGCGGAGGCGTCACCATTTGCTACGAGTACCTGGCGCAAATCGACAAGCTCGCGCCGGCGGAGAAGACGGCGCTCGGTGTGACGCGTGAAATAGCTATTGCGGGGGCCTTCATCCAAGTGGCCCTGCACGAAATGTCGCGTGCTGTGTTCGACGTCCTGAAGATCCCGGTTTGGGGCCGCGAAGCTGATGCGGCCGACAAGCTTGCGGGTTTCATCATGCTGCAGTTTGGCCCGGATGTGGCCTTGACCACGCTGCGTGGAACGGCCCATTTCTTCGATGCGTCGGAACGAACCTGGACGGGCAGCGATTTTTCCGATGTGCAGGCACCGGAGGCCCAGCGCTACTATAACTATCTGTGTATTGCGCATGGCGGGCCTTCTTCAGAAGCGTTCCGGCCGTTCCTCACCCAAATCAAGTTCCTGGAGCTTCCGCGCGCCAAGCGCTGCACACAGGAATATGCCGATTTGCGCTGGGCGTTCCAGAAAACGATCCTTCCGCATGTCGACCAGGATCTGATGGAACGTGTCCAGAAGATGCCGATCCTGCTTCCGAACGAGATGAAGTAGGAAGACCATCATAAGCGTTAACTTAAGCGCGGGAATCCGTAGGATGGGTAGAGAAAAAGCGCGTTCTTTACGCGCTTTGTCGAAACCCATCATGGTTCCACGAGCCTGGGGTTGATGGGTTTCGCAAGGGCTCAACCCATCCTACGATCCGCCGATGAGGGGAACCGTCAGTTCCGTGACGTAAACAATTTTTCGATCTCGTCCATCAGCGGGTGAGTCAGGCCGCCTTGGCGCATTTCGGCGAAATCGCCAAGCACCACGGTGTCCCAGGATTTTTCTTCAATCACTCGATTTTGACCGCGATACTGCAGATAGAGTGTTCGTGCCTCATTGATGCGATCAAGAAACATCAGGGCATGGGCACGGTTTCTATGAAGATGAATCATGTCCAACGCGAAGGAAATGACCTCATCGGCGTATTCAAGGGCGGTCGTAAAGTTGCGAGCCAACAGTAATTTGTAGGACGTATCGCTGACGCGATCGACGGCTAACAATAATTCGTCGCGACGGCGCAAATTACCGGGATCGGCCTTTGCGAGCCGCGATACGGCATCGAGGCTCGCCCGATAGGCTTTGAGCCCCTCATCGAACTTGTCTTGTGCGGTCAATACTTCGCCAAGCTTGATGTTCAAAACAAATAGGTCGCGTTGCAATCCTGTGTTGGTGGGGGCGGCGGCAGCCAACCGCTCGGCGATGCCGAGGGCGCTACGGAAAGCCTCCTGGGCCTCGTCAAACCTGCGTTGGGTTACCAGGATGTTGCCAATGTTGCCGTAGCCCACAGCCAGGTCGCGCTGCCAGCCGGTATCGCTGCGATCGGCGGCGGCCAGGCGCTCAGCGATGACGAGGCCGTCGCGAAAGGCCGCGAGGGCTTCGTCGATCCGGCCTTGCGCCACAAGTGTGCCGCCGACATTGTCGTATGATACGGACAAGTCACGTTGAAACTGTGTGCTGCTGGGTTCGCCGGCGGCCAGGCGTTCCCTGATTGCGAGGCCTTCGCGGTATGCCTTGAGCGCGTTGTCAAGCTGGCCTTGCACCTTGAGCACGCCGGCCACCTTATTGTGCGATACGGACAGGTCGCGCTGCCATCGGGTGTTGGTCGGGTTTGTGCTGGCCAGTTTCTCCGCGACGATAAGGCCGTTGAGGTAGGAACCAAGCGCCGCGTCGAATTCGCCCTGGACCACGAGCACGTCTCCGACAGCGTTGTGTGCTACCGACAGGTCGCGTTCCGCATAATTGGGTGCGGCGGCGACCAGATGCACCGCGATGTCCAGGCCACTGCGGTAGGCCTTGAGGGCGTCGTCGAGCCTGCCCTGCGCCGCATCGACGTCGCCAACATTGACGTAAGCTACTGACAGGTCGTGCTGCAGCAGCGTGTTGCGGGGGCTGGCGGCGGCCAGGCTCTCCGCAATGGCAAGACCGTCGCGGAATGCCTTTTGCGCCTGATCCAAATCGCCAAGCGTTCGATACGTCGTCCCAAATTCGCCGAGCATGATGCCGCGGCTTCGCTGCAGGGTCGGATCATCAGGTGCTGACGCGGCGAGCTGGTCGAAGGTCCCGCGCGAAGTATCGAGGATCTTGCGCACCGCGTCGGCCCGCATTCCCTGCACATTGCGCAGGCCCTGCGCGATGTCGGAGACGAGACTCTCGGCTGTCGATTGCGCCAGCTTAAAATTACGCGTCGCCCGGTCGCGCTCTTCCTTTGCCAGAGCCTCGTTTTGTTCCGCAAGGGCGCGCTGCTCGACTGCAACGCCCCTTTGCCAATAGGCGAGGCCGGCAAGACCCAGCGAGATGACAAGTCCCGCAGCGAGGCTGCCGGTGAGAATGTTGCGCCTTCGAGTCGCAGCTTGTCGGCTGCCACTGATGAAAACTTGCGTTTCCTGCGTTGGTACCGGTGCGTTCGGCGGCCGGGACGCAATCCAGCGTTCTGCCTGGTCCAAAACCGGGGAGCGCAGGAACAAGCCGGGCGATTCATTGGCGAGCTTCCAGCGGCGGGCGAGTTCGCCGAATTCCGTATGCTGCCTGATCCAGACGATATCTGTATCGAGCGCTTGCGCCAAACGATCGGCGTTTGCCTCGAAACGCGACTCATCGGTGAAGAAAACGAAATTCAGTTTGGCCAGCTCCTGCGGAACGGACTTGTCGTTGACGGTGCGGAATACGATCGGAGCAAAGCGCTTGTTGAGGGAGGCCGCAAACGCGACTTCCTTGCGTGACACTTCGGAGTCGACCGCATCGGGGCTCAGCACAAACACGATGGTGTCGGCGCGGGCGATCAAAGCTTCAATACGCTTCCACCAGTCTTCGAACGCATAGATTTCGGTACGATCGACGAGAGGCTCGAAATTGCGTGCTTTGAGAGCCGCTTCCAGGCGATCTACAAATGCGATGTCACGGCGGGAATAGGAAATGAAAACCCTGGCGCGGGCTTGATGGCTATCGTTCGACACCGCAGTTTCGGCCGTCATGGCGAGCGCGTCCTCTTCAATCCAACCGGGTGCCGGCTTCGCGCACGATCCGCTCATATTTCACGGCATCGGCCTTGACCATGGCGGCGAACTCGCCTTGCGTGAGCGGCAGCGGATCGATGAAGCTTGCCTCGAGGCGCTTCTTGGCCTCGGGATCCTCCTGCACCGCACGCGTATAGGTGTTGAGCCGTTCAACGATGTCGCGGGGCGTACCCTTGGGCGCGAACATCGCAAACCATGTCGACATTTCGAAATTCGGAAATCCAGCCTCAGCGAAGGTCGGCACATCCGGCACATAGGGCCGCCGCTGCGGGATCGCAGCCGCGAGCACGCGCAGTGTGCCATTGCGGATGAATTCGAAATGCGGCCCCATCGACACGAAGGTGAGTTGCACATCGCCGCCGATGACGGCCGCGGTCGCAGGCGCGGTGCCGCGGAACGGCACGAAGACGAGTTTGTCGAGCCCGGCGCGGCGCGCGAATTCGCCGCCCGTGAGATCAGGCGTGGTGCCGGCGCCGGCTGCCGCATAGCTCACCTTGTCGGGATTGGCTTTTGCGTAGGCGATGAACTCGGCCAAGGTCTTCGCCGGTAACCTGCCGTTGATAACGAGGAACAATGGCACGGTGCCGACCGGCCCGACGGGGATCAAATCGTTGAGCGGATCAAACGGCATCGATTTGAAAAGATACGGATTGATCGTGATGTTTCCCGTATTGGCGAAGCCAAGCGTGTAGCCGTCGGGTGCGGCCTTTGCGACCGCCTCCATAGCGATGTTGCCGCTTGCACCCGAACGGTTGTCGATCACATGGGGCTGTCCGGTCCTGGCCGTGATGTAATGGCCCAGAATTCGAGCCATGATGTCGGTGGCGCCGCCCGGCGTGCTGGAAACGATGATTTTGATCGGCTTGGTGGGAAAGGGTTGTGCTGAGGCGGCGATGGTGCCCAGTGCAGTGATCAGCGAGACGACCAACAGCTCAACAAATTTCATTGTGAATGATCCAATTGCGGTCATCGCCGGGCCATCACCGCGTCTGCGCGGCATCACCGCGGCTGCGCGGCCTTCATTTCCTTGAGATAGTCCGCAAAGGCGGACGCGATCGTGTACTGCGGCTCCCAGCCAAGGTGGCGCTTGGCGGCGGATATGTCGAGTGGCACGATCTCCGCTTTGGGCGCCTCGCCCGGTTCGATCTTGTAGGTTACGCCCGGGCACAGCGCCTTGACGGCCGAGAGCACCTCCTCGAACGACGTTACGACGCCGTTGCCGATGTTGAAAATGCTCTGCACCGGCATCGGCACGGTTGCGGCAAGGTCGACGGCGCGGCCCATGTCTCTGGCATAGACATATTCGTTTGCAATGGTCTCGGAGGGTGGAATGCTCGCCGTTCCACCGTTGAGGCCGGCCTCCAGCAGGGCCTGCATCTTGCGGCCCCCGCTCGAACCGGACCAGAAATGCCCGAGCCCGAACACATTGGCCGGCCGCAGCATGATGAGTTCAAACCCATAGGCCGCCGCATAGGCTTCCAGGATCAATTCCTTGGCGGCCTTGTAGTTGCCGTAGCCGCGGCCCTGCCCGCGTGGGAAGTCCTCGGTGATCATACCCGTGGCTGGCCGCCGCCGGTCGTAGACGCCGAACGTGCTCAAGTGCACGAGCCGGCGCACGCCGGTGAGCCGCACGGCTTCGGCGACATTGCGCGTGCCGCCGAGGTTGATGTCGAAGGCCTGGCTCAGCGCTGCCTGCACGCGCGGGCCGATAAGGCCCGCGGTATGCACTATCGTTTCGATCTTGTGGGTCTTGATGGTCTCGATGATGGCCGGCAGGTCGCGCACATCCTGCCGCGCCAGCCGATAGCCCTGTTCGCCGAGCTTCATGCGCAGGAAATCGGCACGCGGTTCCGGATCGAGGAAGACGATCGTTTCGCCGCGCGCGATGGCGAACTGGGCGAAGGAAGCACCGATCAATCCGGCGCCGGTCACCAATGTTGGCATAATCTACTCCCGTGTGTCGTCTCCGAATGACGTGTCGATGGGTCCGGTTCGGAGGCAGAAGGCAAGCCATAATGGCGTTCCCTGCATCGGCTATACTTGCAAATCCTTCGCTGTCGGCAATCGACCAACGTGTAACCGCCGGAACAGCGCGCTCCAAGGGACACGGTTATGCTCCTGACCATGAAAGAGCAATCAAGCTCTTCACAACTCCAGGAGACGACAATGACTATCAATGTGAAACTTCGTTCCGCTCTCGCCCTCGCCGTTTTGGCTTTGGCGGTAACATCCCTCGAACTTCGTAGTGCCAATGCGGAGTACGCCACACCGGTTCGCGCCGGCAAAGCCCCTTCTTTGGTTGATAACGTCAGGAAGACCGGTGTCAATATTGTCGACCAAAGGAAGGGCCGGTTGCTCGCTGAGAAAAAGAGCGGGATCATCGCAGAAGGGACGGCCCAGATCATCGCTGAGAAGAAGGGCCGGATCATTGCTGAAGCAACGACCCAGATCGTTGACAACCGGAAGGGACGGATCATCGCCGAAGGGACGAGCCAGTTTGG
>DATGVJ010000342.1:0-32538 GCA_035300505.1 Xanthobacteraceae bacterium | reverse complement strand
TCGTCGACCTCGACGCCGCCTTCGTCATGGTTGGCCACAAGAGTCTTGATTTTGGCAGCGTCGATCTCACCATTCGGTACGACAGCGACCCAGACTTCTTCCAAACCGGATTTTCCCTCGACTCCACACGCTGCTGCTTCTTTGACACTAGTTAGCGTCTCGATTATTCCCGCTATCTTCACCGCGGATATCTTGAAGCCGCCACGATTGATCACATCCGTGGTTCGACCGGCGATACAAAGCACACCATCTTCCGTAATGTACCCAATGTCACCTGGGTAGAACCACCGCTTTTCGAGGCCAGCCGGAGCCTGCGGTTCAATGCCCACAAGATTGGCGAGGAATTGCGGCGTGCGGTAGCGGATAAATCCCTCAGATCCGCTGGACAGCACGGTTCCCGCTTCATCAACGATTTCGACCTCAGCCCAGGGAGCGAGAAAACCGGCAGCGCCCGAGATTTCTGGAAGCCGATCCATTGGGGCGAGGGCAGCAATACCTGCCTCAGTCGATGCATATTTATTGATGACGTTGCGACAAAGTGTGGCTTGGATTCGCTTTGCGCCTTCGCGACTGATACTGGCACCGCCAAGCAGGATCGCCTGCAGCGATGACAGGTCGTGGCTCGGAAATTTTTCGTAGAGACCTGCAAGCGACAGCACCTGCTGCGGAGATGCGATAATAGCGTCGATGCCGAAGGTCGCAATCAGATTCAGCGATGACTCGGCATGCGGCGAGTAACAGACCGTCTTGCCCGGATAAAGCAGTTCGCAGGTCGCGTTGAAGCCGTAGGCCGTCGTGAGCCCGGCAATGACCAACGCCTTCTGACTGGTGACACATGCGTTCATGTTTTGGTGCAGAATTCGTTGCTCAAGTCCCAAGCTCGTCTGCACGAATTTTTTCGGAAGTCCCGTCGTTCCCGACGTGAAAAATACGATACCCCCATCGACGACTGCGTCGGTCTTGGCGCGCCTGGGTACGGGTTGCGCAGATTTCCCCCCATCAATGGGCAACCAAGACGCGTCAAGGCGGATGTTCCGACCGCCCGAAGAAACCTGGCCATCCAAATCATAGATGAGGTCCCTGATCCCGTTACTCCTGAGATGCGGAAAAAGCGTTCGGTTCACCGGCGATGCGCTATAACCCAATCGCAACAGCGCGAACAGGATCGACAGAAGTACCACCGGATTTGCGACCGCCACCGCGATCGGCGCAGCACGATCGAGATTAAGCGCTGCAATTCGATTCGAGACGGAGTCGATCGCGCTGGCCAGTCCCTTGTAGCTCGTAATGACCTCAGGCTGAATAATGGCAGGGCGGTCCGGATCGGTCCTCGCCCAGAAGGAAACCATGTCGACAATATGCATAGTGAAAACCTTAACTCCCGACGACTGTCTGCGCTGTTCTCATCGACCGATCCGCCACATCGTGGATTGCAAGCCATCAAGCTCCAGCACGCGATTCTTCGTCAATGGCCTGGAACAGTTCGTTCAGGAGAGCGCGTTGGATTTTGCCAACCTGGTCGCGCGGGATTTCCTCGACGACAAACAACTTATTGATGTTGCGACCAAATTTATCATTGGACTGAAGCTGCGACTGAAATGCCGCAATATCGATCAACGAATCAAAGACCACAGCGACCCAAGCCTCATCAAATCCAAAAACGCCCTTGACGCGGCACGCTCCGGCATCCTTCACGCCCCTGCAGGATCTCAGATATTCCTCAACCTCCTCGCTTGAAAAGCTCATACCATTACGACTGTTGACATTGCTACTTTGCCCCGAGATGCAGAGAATCCCCTCCTCCGTGATCCGTCCCAGATCTCCGGGATAATGCCACGCGTAGCGTGCGTCAGGGTTGGAACCGGTATTTGCGGCGTCGCGTATGGCGGCAAACAGGGGCGTGCGCAACCGAACAAATCCCTCGGCGCCGGGCGGCAAGATGGCGCCATTCTGATTGACGATTTCGACCTCCGCTTCGGGCGTCACGAACCCGACCGCATTTGGTACGTTGGCAATCATGTCGTAATTCGCGATCGCTACGGGACCGACCTCGACCGATCCATAGGATATAATGACGTTGCGGCAAAGATTACGTTTAATGCGTTGCATGTCGTTTGGCGCCAAGGCTGCACCGTCAACGCGTACCGTCTTCAAATCCCTAAGACCGTAATGTGTGCCCTTTTCTTGGATATCTGCAAGCGCAAGCGCCTGCCGCGCCGATGCAAATACGATGTCGATGTCGTAGTTATTGATGAACCACAGCGCCGGCTCCCCAAAATGGGCAAAGCAGACCGCTTTCCCGGCGCAGAGTACTTCGCAGCTTTGGTTGAATCCTTCAGCACTCGCGATATCCGACACGATCAAAGCCCGCTCGAAATTGGCGAAGGCGGTATCCTTCGAAAACAAAATGCGCTGGTCCCACGCCGCTTGCGTTTGGACCATTGGGATGGGCTTGCCGGTCGCTCCGGGAGCGAAAAGGATCGAATTGACGTTTGGGCTTTTTCGACTTCCATGTGGCAATCTTTGCGTTGCGGCGGCCGACAGCCAACCATCGTCAAAGAGCAAATTCGTGCCGCCATTCAACGTGGGCCCGTTTCGCTCTCCAATCATTGCGCTAGCACCAGTGGACGGCAGATGCTCCAGGAGCGCTTGGTTGGCCGGTATGATGCTGAAGCCCCCACGCATCAGCCCAAGACAGGCGATCAGCATTTTGGCCGGATTGAAAACTGCAACCGCGACCGGCTGGCTCCTGTCCAATGCACAACGCGCGAAATACGCGGCAGCGACCTCAATCGCGTTGCCCAATTGTTGATATGTAAGTGTAAGGTCCAGCTGCACGATGGCACGATGCTGTGGCCGTGAGCGCGCCCAGAAGAATACTGTATCGACAATGTGCATTCTTCAGGGCTCCTTTGATGCGCGGTGCCAGGGCTCCCTTGAGCCGGATTGCTCAAACCTTTCTCAAGTTGCCAATGTAAATCGCAAACGCGAGACATTTCATACCTAAGAAAAAAGCCCCGGAATATATTCCGGGACTTTCTCTCGCGTATTACAAGTTGGAGCTCAATCCTGCCGCAGTGACATCGTGCTGTCAGAATTTGTAATTCAGCTTGGCTCGCCCGATGATGGCCTGATTTGAGAATTTTGTTGTCTTGTTCGAATTGCCAGGGGCCGCTGCAGTCGACGACCCGAGATCGACGAACAGCCCTTCGATGGAGAAGGTCCAATTGCGCGAGAACATATGCTCCACACCGCCACCGATCGCCCAGCCTACGCGTGTCTTGCTCTCGGACTTCGAAAGATTCCCGCTTATGTTAGAAAAAGCGCACGAATTACAATTACTCACACCGCCAAAGGCGAAGCCGCCGGTCGCGTAAACCATTGTGTCGGCCACGACCAACCCCGCGCGAACCCGTGCGGTGCTCAGCCATTTAATACGGTTATATTCGTCGTCAACGCCGCCAGACTGCAACGCTTTACCCTTCGACAGCCATGAACCGTCCACTTCCAGACCGAATACATAGCTTCCTTGCTGCCAATTATAGCCAATCTGACCACCAGCGATGGCCGTCGTATTCGAAGTCGATTCTCCAAAGGAAAAATTGTTGCCGCCGAGGTCTTGATACCCTTGCTGGCCATGTTGCCACGCCGCGCCACCATGCACGCCGATATAGAATCCGGTCCATGAGGCAACCGGGGCCATCGGAGGTGGCGCCTTGTAAACAGGAGCCAGATCAGCGGCTTGGCCAGCTGCAGGCGCTAGCGCCATACCAACCGATGAAGCCAGCAAAAAGCCTTTGTTTTTCATGTCGATACCCCTTCTCTCAATTCCAAAAGTCCCCGACCGATGTCGAATCGGTCGGATCTAAGTAGTGCGACCGTGACAGCTGCCATTCCAGGACACAACAGCAAATTAAGTTGTCCCTATCGATTGTTTTGGAGCATTGTATTTTTGCAACACTTTACACCCTGTAGGAGAGCACTTCTCTGCCAACCACGTTAAGATATATACCATTTTGTTTTTGCCATTTTCTTTGCCGTGCCCCATCCCGCCCCGACCGAGCGGTTTGTGCCGCCGGCGCCCCTCACGATCGGCAACGGTGAAGGCAAGGTCGATACGAGCCCACAGGTTGCCGCGACGTCAAGGCGGAATGGAGCGAAGCGGAGACGCAGAAAGGGTGCGATCGACGGCGCTACGGACTCAATTTTCGCGCGCGCTCCAATACGTCAGGTTGAATGTTAAACGTCCCATCGACGACCTTGTGAAGCTCGATGCCGCTCATCGGGTCGATGTCGGTGCCGCCACGGCGCACTTCATCGAGCAAGGCAGGATCGCGCATGGCGGCATCGAACGCGGCGCGTAAAGCCGCAGCCGTCCGTTCCGGCACACCCGGAGGTGCCAGCAAGGCGGTGCCGAGCGCGGCACCGCCCGCGAACAGCGCAAAGATCTGGCGCTGCGCCTCGTCCCGCCCCAGTTCGACAATGGTAGGAACGTCCTGCAGTTCGGGGTGGCGCATCTGCGTATGCTGCACGATCAAGTTGATCTTCTTGTCGCGCAGCCAATCGGGCGTTGAAGTCTTGATGCTTGACCAGGGTTTGACGATGCCCTCGACCTCGCCGCGCTCGAAGGCAAGCTGTGCCGAGGTCGGCCCTTGAAATCCGGTCACGACCTTGAAGCGGGTGCCGATAAGTTCATTCATGAGCCGCGGCATTACGACGGAAGACGATGTCGGCCCGGTGCCGGCAAGGATAACCTCGCGCTTCTTGGCGTCTTCGATGCTCCGGATACCCGAGGTGTGCCAAGTGTGATGCACTTCGACGTTGGAATTGATCCGGCCGATCCAGGTAAAGCGCCGCGCGTCGTATTGGATCCCGGGCGTGGTGGCCAGCACTTGCCCGACAGCCACGGTCTGCGACACGACCCCGAGCACCGTGCCGTCACGCGCCGCAACATTGAAGAGATAATTGGCGCCACGCAAGCCGCCCGCCCCCGGCATGTTCTGCACAACGACATTTGGGCTTCCTGGGAGGTGCGAGCCGATGTGCCGCGCAATCAGCCGGCTGTAGAAATCGTACGGTCCGCCGGCCTCGAAACTCGCAATGATGGTAACGGTCTTGCCCTTGAAATCGACGCGGACTTGGGCATGTGCCGCGTCGGCGACCAAGCCAAGCGTCGCAAGCACCGAACCAAGCCTCAGAATGCGATTTACAGCATTTCGACTTGCAATATTGCGCCCGAAACTCATCGCGGCCCTCGCGCCCAAGTGTGCGGCCCAAGTGGAGGCGACCCATGTGGAGGCGGCCCATGGCCTTCACATGCGGCAATTCTTAACCGGTGGCGCGACGAATTTCATCCCCGCAAAAAGAAGGCCCGGATTGCGCGGCTACAACGCGCCTGCGGAAACACCCTGGAGGAAGGGCGCGAACGCGCTTTGGGCGCGCAATCCGGGCTCAAGGGGCTTATCGCGCGGGGGCGTGAATTGGCCCCTTATCGACAACGGTCGATTCCGTGATCGCACTTTCAAGGAGACGCAATCTCGGACGGAAATATGGCTCCAATTTCGTTTGGAAGTTTCCTTGGATGTTTTCCACCAACGTCTTGCGCCGCGGGATGTACTGCACAGGAACACCGTCGCCCGATGACGAACTCGTTTCAGGAATCAAAACCGGTCGCTCCATCCAACCTTCGTGCTCGATCGCGTACAGCAATTTCTCCGTGGCCAGTTCAACGTCCCCATCTTCGCCGGTCGTGGCAGCTTCCACCAGCAGATTGCCGGCTTCGAGCCAATGCTGGCGGCGCAAATAGGCGAGCGGCAAGTCTTTGGAGAGAGCGTGGTTGGCGTCAATCAAGGTCTCCATGCTGCGCATGGGCCCGCCTCTCGGAGTAATCGTGTAGGAAAGCCCCTTGGTCCAAAACATACCACCCCCGATGAATTCCTTGCGAGATTCGATCTGGCGCCGATTTCAAAATTCAGTCGGGCGCCTCAATCGATCCCATCCTGCGCCCCCCAGCGCTGGTGATGACAATCGGTTCGGAAATGGATCGCATTTGGGTCGTGAAGGTATCGCAGGACGAAATCCACAGACAAATTTTACGGTTCGACGATTTTCCTCAGCCGCTCGACCACGGCAGGCGCCGCCCCATAGGCATTCTCGACCACGCGCTGCACGTCTTCACCGGACTGCGGCACAATATCCAGGCGCATCCTTTGCGCCTCGGCCAACAGTTCCGGATCACGCAAAACCGCGCCAAATGCCGTGCGCAGAATCTTGATCTGGTCGGCCGGAACGTCCGGCGGCGCGAGGTATGCTTTGCCGAAGGCCTGCTGAAATCCCACCATCAATTCGACCGCGCGGCGATCGATCTCATCCTTGATGTAGCCCCACGGCGTCGGCACGCCGAGCGCGGCAAGTTCCGCATCGGGCGCAATGCTGCCCTGCACCAGGATGTTGAGCTTCTTGTCGCGCAGCCAATCGGGCTGCTGCGCCTTGAGCGCCGACCAGTCGAGCCCGCAGGTGCCGTCGATTTCGCCGCGCTCCATGGCGATGAACAATTCCGGCGGCCCACGGTAACCGCTGACAATCTCGAATTTCGCGCCCGTCGCATGTTTGATCATCGCGGCATATTCACGCGTCGGACTGCCCGCCGAGGTCGCCCCGATCACGGCGCGCTGCGTCAGCGCATCACCGAAGGTCTTCACCTTCGAATGCCGAAACGTCATGCAAAGCCGGACGCCCCGCTCGGCACCCGCGAGATAATGAAATTTCGCCGGATCGTATTGAGTTTGGGTGTCGTCCATGAGCTTCGCCAATATGGCATTGGGCGATACCGAAAGGATCGTCGTACCGTCGCGTGGCGCTATCCGATAGAGATAGTTGGCGGAGGTCGCGCCACCCGCGCCTGGCATGTTTCTTACAATGATCGCGGGATTGCCGGGGATGTGGCGACCTAGATGCTTGCCGATGACACGTGCGTAGATGCTGAATCCGCCGCCGACATCGGTGCCGGCGATAAGGTTGATGGTCTTGCCCGCGAAGTAGTCGGCCGAGATGGCGTCGATTGGCGCAAATGCGAATAGTAGTGCTCCGACGAGCCCCGCATGAACGATCCCTTGCCTATTTCGTTTCGTCATCGATTCGAGTTCCCAATCTCATATGCAGGCGCGTAGCCCATATGGAGGGCGATAAGCGCACAAATGCGCTCATCGTGAGCAATCCGGGGCCAGCCTCATGGGGTGCACCCCAGCAGACTGTCCCCGGATTGCGCAGCACAATCGCGCATGCGCGATTATGTTGGCATCCGGGCTACGATCCTGAGCCCGGGACACCCACCTACCCCGCCCGCGTCATGTTCCGCGACAATTGTTCCTGTGGCAAATACGATCCATTGGCGCGCAAGGTCTCGACCAGAGCGAGCGTATCGAGATCGCAAGCCGGCTGCCCCGACCTGATCGCCTGCACGGCGGCGGTGCCGGCCGCCTGCCCCATCATGAAGGCCGCAGACTGAGCACGAATGGATCCGTGTACTTTCGTTTCGCTCGAATGGCAGCGGCCCGCGACCCAAAGGTTCTCCCAGTCCTTCGGCACCAGGATGCTGTAGGGGATGCCCACACACCGGCCGCGTTCGAGCTTGGTCGCTCCGTGCATGTCCTTCATGAAGCGCTCGAACTCTTCCTTGGTGTTGTTGGTGGAGTGCACATCGGCGGGGCGGTTGTAAACCGCCACTTGATCCGGGAATTGTCGTGCCGCCCGATAATGGTCGTAGGTAAGTTCGAATTCACCGACGATGCGCCGCGTGTCACGCACGCCCATTACGGGCGAAGTGGCCGCAAGCTCGATGCGCTCGCAACCCGGCACATATTTGCGATAGAACTCGGTGTATTCGACCGCGAGCTTGCGGCCCCATATCATACCTTCGGTCAGGCTTTTGCTGGAAAGCCCATCGAGTTCATAGATGTGGCCGCCATTGAGATTGCCGGTCACGTCGCCGACCTTCTTCATGCCGGCGATGAAATGATCCGGATGGGTGAAGTGACCATCCGCATTGGCCTGCGGCAGATATTCATTCTTGACCTTCTCGCGCACCGCGTCGGTTCCGCGGTTGGTCGTGTAAGCGGGATGATCCCAGTTGATGCCGCTGAAGGTCGAGCACACGGTCGCGGGCTGAAACGGCCAGTCGCGGCCCGCGATCTTGCACTCCACTCCGCTCGCAGCGGCAAGCACGGCATCTCCGGTCGCATCCACATAGGCCTTGGCCTTGATGCAATGCAGACCCTCGATATTGCTGACGATCGCGCCTTCAACTTTGCGGCCCATGACGTCGGCATCGATCAGGCGTGTAAAGTAACGGATATCGACGCCGGAATCGACGCAGTATTCGTCGAGCAGGCGCTTGAGCGGCTCCGGCTTGAAGGGAATCCAGCGGTTGTAATGTGTGATCCAATATTCGGGCGTCACTTCGGGTCCGAGAAAACCGCGGCTGTGCATGGTTTCGATCAGTTCAAGCGTGAACCCGCCGACCAGCGCGCGCTCGCCGTCTCCCATCGGACCAAATGTATTGACGAGGCCCGACGTCGACATCCCGCCCAGACATCCGGTCGCCTCGACCAGCAGGACCTTGGCGCCCAGCCGCGCCGCACAGACAGCCGCCGCACTACCGGCGGGCCCACCTCCAGCCACAAGAATGTCATATTGATCCTCGACCGGGATGCTGCGGGTATAGGTATGGGATGCCATTCTGGTAATTCCCTGCAACAGAAATTCGAGACGCGCCGACGCAAGCCGGTGTAGATACAATTCCCAATTTCGGCAATCACGACATCCAAGTTTGGAGCTTTGCGAGTTTGGGGCTTTGGGAGCATACATGAAATTTCTGCCATTGCGCTTCGCACTTTCTTTTCCCGTCATGCTTGGTGCTGCGACGTCAGCCGTGGCGGACCCGAACGGGCTCTGGCGTGCGGATGACGGCGGCACCCTGCGGATCGCGCGGTGTGGACAAGCTCTCTGCGCCACGATCGTGACCGTCGTCCCTGCTATCGACCCCGATACGGGCCGCCCGTGGACGGACAAATTCAACGCTGACCCCGCCAAGAGCAATCGCCCGCTCATTGGTGTACAGGTGCTGTTCGGCTTGCAGCCGAATGGACCGGGCAAATGGAAAGGGCAGCTCTACAATTCCGACGACGGCATGACCTACGAGGGCCACCTGATCGAACAGAGCCCGACCAGCGTTCGGATCGAGGGTTGCACGCTCGGTGTTTGTGGCGGCGACGATCTCGCTCGCGTACGGTGATTTACCGTGGCGGATAGATGTGGCGGCCGCCGTTGAAGTCCTCGATCTCGAATTCGCCCTCCCCGCCTTCGGCTCGCCGCAGATAGTCCGGACCGATCGGCGATTTGCCGTGGCCGCCCGGAATATCGAGCACATAGGTCGGCTGGCACAGTCCGGAATTGCGGCCGTGCAGGGCGCGCATCAGCGCCTGCCCCTCCTCGATCGTGGTCCGCAAATGTGAAGTGCCGGGCGCGAGGTCCCCGTGATGCAGGTAATAAGGCTTGATGCGGCACTCGACCATGGTTCGCATGAGGCTTGCAAGCGTCGCCGCATCATCGTTCACGCCACGCAACAGCACGCTTTGGCTGAGCATCGGAATGCCGGCATCGATGAAGCGGGCACAGGCGGCGCGCGCGGGCGCGCTGAGTTCGCGCGGATGATTGGCATGCAACACCACGTACGTCGCCTTCCCGGCTGATTTCAGGGCCTGGACCAATTCGTCGGTGATGCGCGCCGGCTCAACGCATGGCACGCGCGTATGCACGCGCACGACCTTCACGTGATCGATCGCTGAAAGCTCCGTCATGACGGCGCGCAGACGCCTGGAAGACGCCGTCAGGGGATCGCCGCCGGTGAGGATCACCTCCCAGATTTCGGGATGCGCACGTACGTAATCGAGCGCACCGGACAAATCCGCACGCGACAGCGCGCGCCGGCCTCCCGGCCCGACCATTTCCCGACGAAAACAGAAGCGGCAATAGACCGGACAGACGTGCACGAGCTTGAGCAGCACGCGGTCGGGATAGCGATGTACGATCCCTTCAACGGGTGAGTGCGCGTCATCTCCGATCGGATCGGCTCGCTCGTTGGGAAGGACGTCGAGTTCCGCAGGGTCCGGTACGAATTGTCGCGCGATCGGATCGAGCGGATCGCTCGGATCAATCAATTCGACGACATCGGCTGTGAGCGAAACCGCGTATCGTGCCGCGACGCGTTCAAGCTCAGCCAGTTCCTGCGAGGGCGCAAGCCCTGCATCGACCAGTGCGGCAGCGCTCGTGAGCGCCTTTGCGGGGCTCGTCATTGCGAGCACCCCGGCATTCCAGGGGATGATCTTAGTCAACCGACGCCCCGATTGTGCGCACCATCCGGCTCCAGCTTTCGATCTCGCGCCTGAACTCTTCGGCGGCCTCCTTGTCGGATTTGGTGACAGTATCAAAGCCGGTGCCTTTGAGGCGCCCCTCGACTTCCGGATCTTTGAGAATGGCATTGATCTCAGTGTTGAGCCTGCTCACGACCGCATCGCCGGTCTTTGCCGGCACGAAGAACCCGACCCACGACGTCGCATAAAAATCCGCAAAGCCCTGTTCCGCATAGGTCGGAACATCCGGCAGCGCGGACGCGCGTTGCGGGCTCGCGACACCGAGACCGCGCAAGCCCCCCTGGCGGATTTGCTGCACAGCCGCCGGCATGGACACTGCCAGAAGATCGATGTGATTGCCCATCGCCGCCGTCACGGCCGGCGCGCCGCCCGAAAACGGCACGTGGACGGCAGTGATCCTGGCAATGACCTTGAAGAAGTATTCGGCCGCAATATAGGACGCCGTGCCGACACCGGCAGTGCCATAAGTCACGCTCTTGTCTTTGGCGTTTCGGACGAACTCGCTCAAGGTCTTCGCCGCATTGGCAGGATGCACCGCCACCGCTTCGGGCGTCGTGGCGACAATACCGACTACGCGCAAATGCTCCGTCGCATAGCCACGGTTCTTGTAAAGCGTATGGTTGATGGGCACCGCCGTCGTCGAGACGAGCACGGTGTAGCCGTCCGGCGGCGCGCCGGTCACGAACTTGGCACCGAGATTGCCGCCGGCGCCGACACGGTTTTCGACGACTACGTTTTGCCCCGACCGTTGGCCAAGCTTCTGGGCCACGGCGCGCGCAACCGTATCGGCTACACCGCCGGCCGCGAAAGGGACCACAAACGTGACCGCTTGCGCGGGATATTGTTGCGCCGCGCACGGCGGCACAAAGACGAACAATGCCAAGGCCAGCATGGCCGTAGCGATCAAGCCCAGTGATTGCAAACGCTGAATTTGCATGTGATTCATTCCGACCTCACAACTCTGCCACCGGTGTCCACATCACATGTTCGATCGATGGCGCGCCGGTCAACAACATCACCAGCCGGTCGAACCCGAGCGCAACCCCGCAGGCGGCCGGCATTATGCGCAAGGCGTTGATAAAATCGTCATCGATGGGATAGCGCTCCTTATAGATGCGCTCCTTCTCATCCATCTGCGCCGCGAGCCGGCGGCGTTGCTCGGGCGCGTCGTTAAGTTCGCCAAACCCGTTCGCAAGTTCCACGCCGCACAGATAGACCTCGAATCGCTCGGCCACGAGCGGGTTGTCGGCTTTCGGCCGCGCCAGCACGGACATTTCGGTCGGATATTCATCGAGAATGGTCGGCCGGCCGAGACCAAGATAGGGCTCGATCTTGTCGCTGAGCACCTTGCTGAAAATATCAGCCCAGGTATCGTCGGCCGAAACATGCACGCCGGCGTCGACCGCCTGGATGGCGAAGCGATCGCGAACTTTTTCCGACGGCGGCATGAAGGCCATGAGATCAATGCCGGCATGCAACGAAAATGCCTCGGCAACCGTCAGCCGGTCCGGATCAGCGCGTGGATCGGCGATGCGCTCGCGCCAGGAGACGCTCCGGGTCCCGATGGTTTCGGCGGCACGCGCAATGATCGACATGCAGTCGTCCATCAGCATTTCATAGCGGCCATGGGCACGATACCATTCAATCATGGTAAACTCTGGATGATGCAACGGCCCGCGCTCGCTGTTGCGGAAGACGCGCGCAAATTCGACGATGCGACGCTCCCCCGCGGCCAGGAGCTTCTTGCAGGCGAATTCAGGCGAGGTTCGCAAGTAGCGCCGGTCGCGGCGCCCCGGCATCAACATTTCGGTCTTGAAGGCTTGGATATGGGTTTCGTTACCGGGCGATATCTGAAGCGCCGGGGTGTCGACCTCGACGAATTCCATATCGTCAAAATGATCCCGCAGCGCCCGCAGGATCGCCATGCGATCCATCAGAAACGGCCGGCGTTCGGCGTGCAGGCGGGGGGTCCAGAACGGGGTCCTTGGCGACATCAGGGTATTTTCCTTCCACACACATCGCAATTATCAGAGCGGCGCAATCCTTACGAAATTTAGTGGCGGAGGGCCGTAAGATCAGTATGGTGCGCCCCGAAACTTATGGCAGACGGACGCCTTCCGGGCCACCGGGGCGCCTTCCCAAAACCAAGGAACAACACCCGTGAGAGTCATCGCTAGCTCGCTCCGCAAGGGCAATATCGTCGATCTCGACGGCAAGCTCTACGTCGTTCTCACTGCCGAAAGCTTCCATCCCGGCAAGGGAACCCCGACCACCCAGGTCGACATGCGCCGAATCAGCGACGGCGTAAAGGTTGCCCAGCGCTACAAGACCACCGAGCAGGTCGAGCGCGCCTTTGTGGAGGACCGCGAACACCAGTACCTCTACCAGGATGCAGACGGGTTTCACTTCATGAATATGGAAAATTACGATCAGATCACCTTGCAGGCTGACCTCGTCGGCGACCAGGCCCCCTATCTGGCGCCCGAAATGAAGGTGACCCTGGCAATCCACGAGGGTGTGCCTGTCTCGATCGAACTGCCGCAAAAGACAATCCTGGAAGTGGTCGAGACCGAGCCGACCATCAAGTCCCAGACTGCGGCTTCCTCCTACAAGCCCGCCCTCCTGTCGAACGGGGTTCGCACCATGGTGCCCCCGTTCGTGGGCGCCGGGACCAAAATCGTAGTGATGACCGCCGACGGGGCTTACGTGGAGCGGGCGAAGGATTGAACGACATGCCTGGACGGGCGCCGCGTGGCGCCCCATATCCCGTGGGTGCCATATCTTCGAGGTGGTATATCTTCGAGGACGCCATGTCTGCGGAATTACCGATGTCCGACCAGCCTCCCCGCGTAAATGTCGCGACCCGTGTGGCATATGGCGTAACACAACTACCGCGTGTCGCCTGGTATGTGGGGCATTCGCTCCTGGTGCGCCAGCTGTCCAACCAAGCGCGGCGGCGCGAGGGAAGCGGGCGATCGCCAGCCCGTGCTTCCGGCCCCGTGCCCGATCGGCGACGGCTCTATGCCGACATGGCGGCGCTGTTGCGGCGCGACCTCGCCAATGTTGAAGCCGGCATCTATCCATTGCCGGCGGATCATGATGGGTCGCTCGCGCGCTTGATCGAACGGTCACGGCTTTTCTTCGAGGACCTCCCCGAGATCCACCGCAGACGCGAAGCTGGCATGCACCAGGAGGTCTGGACCGAGGACACCCGCAACAAGCGTCCACGCTATTATCTTCAGAATTTCCATTTCCAGTCCGGCGGCTGGCTGACCGACGACTCAGCCAAGCGTTATGATACGCAGGTCGAAGTGCTGTTCAACGGTACCGCCAACGCGATCCGCCGGCAGGCACTTCCGCCCCTGCAAGAAAAGTTCTTGGGCCGCGATCAACGCAGATTGCGATTGCTCGACGTCGGCTGTGGCACGGGGCGCTTCATCGATTTCGTCAAACAGGCCTGGCCACGCCTGCCGTGCCTGGGCATCGATCTCTCCGAAGCCTATGTGGCGGAAGCTAGGCGGCACTTGAAGCGCTGGTGCTGGCTCAATCTCCTGGTCGCCAATGGCGAAGCCATTCCGGTGCCGGATCAGAGCCAGGACGCTGTGACGAGCACCTTCCTGTTTCACGAACTGCCACCGATTGTGCGCCGAAAAATGTTCGGCGAATTTGCGCGGGTACTCAAGCCCGGCGGTCGCCTCGTGATCGTCGACTCGCTGCAGAACGGCGACGAGCCCGACTACGACGGCATGCTCGAACTCTTCCCGCAGAATTATCACGAGCCCTATTATGCGAGTTACTTGGGCGAAGATTTCGGCACAATTGCAAACGAGCGTGGCCTAACGCACATCCGGGATGACAATGCGTTTGTCGGCAAGGTGATGGTGTTCGACAAGTCGGAATGATTCGCGCATCCCGTGAACACCGCGCGCCAGTTGATTGGCAGCGCTCCAGCGTCGGCCTTATCCTGCCGAACGACGAAAAATGATGCGCTTCGGCACCTGCTTACCGGTTATCCCCCACTTTGCGGCAGGCCCATCCGAAATGGTGACTTGGCAATGCGAGTGTTGGCGACAATACTGCCGGCCGTTATGGTGGATGCAATTGGGGGGTGGCTGGGGTGTTGCGCGTTTGCGGCATTGCGGGGCTTTTGCTTGTCGCGTGCATCGGCATCGCGCCGATATCTGGCGCGTTCGCGCAAGACATGCGCGCGCCGCGGATCGTCGCAACCGAGACAGACTGGAAGGCGGTATCGGATACTTTGTACGGTCACGAGCGACCCAACGATACGGCGAAAGCGCTCGTTGCGGTCAACGACCTGACGAACGCAATCTATCCTGCCATTGCTACAAGTCCTGTTCCAGTCCTGCTCCCGTTCGACACATCGGACCTGCTGCGCGATATGGCCGAGGGCAATGCAGCGCGCACAACCATCGAATACGCTACCGTCTTCAAGCGGCCTGACTTTTTTCAGGCCGGCTCGGGTGGTTATGACGCCGCCTACACGATCCATACCCGCGACAACCCTGAACTCGGAGTTCAATTCTCCGAGCGCGTCAACATTCAAATTTCAGGCTCGTCGCTGCTCTATGAACTTGGCGAGCCAAGCGGCCTCACGGGTATGCCCGTCAGCGGACTGGACTCCGACTTTCCCGGTATCCGGCGCCTTATGCTTGAGAACGTCATCCGCTACACCTTCGTGCGCTTTGGCGTGCCCTATGTGGTCGCAATCGAGTGCTACGAAGCAACGCGGTTTCGAAAAATATCCTGCAGATCCACCGAAAAGATCGCAACGCGATTCCTCAAGGCGCTGCAGGTTGCGGGCGGGCTCCCGACATACCAGCCCGTCCTGGTAACCCCCAAGACAATCGAGCGACCCGACGCGATATCTGCTGACTTCAAATATCACCCTCCAGGCAATCTGATCCCCGGCAGCGGCATGAAGGGAAATGGGGGTCAGGCCAA
The DNA here is from genome assembly GCA_035300505.1 of Xanthobacteraceae bacterium. Classification (GTDB taxonomy): domain Bacteria; phylum Pseudomonadota; class Alphaproteobacteria; order Rhizobiales; family Xanthobacteraceae; genus VAZQ01. Next base: position 17,146 of record DATGVJ010000342.1, on the reverse strand, counting down.
TTACACGGTTTATTCGAAGATTCGATTCCCGATCGCCGGGGCCCCCGCCTTTGCGAATTCGCAATCCTTCATGAACTGGGGCGATTGCGATCAGACCGGCCGCGTTGGCATGGGACGGCAAGGCAACACGACCGCCTACCGCTGCCGCGTCAACAACCTTCCGCTCATCGGTGACGAGGCAGGTGGCGGCAACTATGCCTACCCTTGGCGCGATAATTTTTGCGAGCACAGGCACTTTTTTGTCGGCGAATGCCCGGCAGGCCTCGGCCACCAGGGCCAGGACATTCGCCCGGGTTCATGCAAGCAGCGCAGCATCGGAGCCAGCCGCTGCGAACCCTATAAGCATGACGTTGTTGCCGTGCGTGACGGGATGGTGCTGCGGGCACCGGGCCAGTCGAGCGTCCATATTGTGGTGAATGCACCGGGCGAACGCCTGCGCTTCCGCTATCTTCACATGCTGCCGCAACAACTCGATCGCAACGAAGTAATCCATGGCCATGTTGTCCGTGAGGGCGAAGTCATCGGCCAGGTTGGAAACTACTTAAGGCGCGAGAATGCGACCACCTACCACCTTCATTTCGATATACAGGTGCCGACGCGCTACGGCTGGGTGTTCGTCAATCCTTATATGACGCTCGTCTCTGCCTACGAGCGACTGATTGGCGGACGCGGCCAGGAGGTCAAGGATCCGCCAAACGACGAAATCAAGGATGAGATCAAGGCGGTAGGCACCATCCATGTGGCCGTACCTCCGCTTTCGCCTGAGGTCACCGGTGCTGTCGTAAATCCGGTCCAAAGCGGTGTACAATCGGAAGCGAGCGAGGGAATCGCAACCGAGAAGACGCGCGATGAAACGACCGAACCCAAATAGCCACAGCAGGTCTTCAGCCCGGGGGGCATACCCCGGAAACCAAGGAACCGCCGGTCTCTGCGAACATACGAAAGCGATCAAGCCGACCTCGCTTGATGGCCTCGTTTTCTCCCGGCGCACGTCGATGGGGATCTTGGCGGGCGGGATCGCCGCGCTTGCAGGCCCGGCCTATGCGCAAGGCGGCCGTCCGGCCTTCACCCAATGGGTTGAATCCTTCCGCGCCCGGGCCATGGCGCGTGGGGTATCGGAGAACACCTATTCGAAGGTCATGGGCGGGCTGAAGCCTGACACGTCGGTCTATGAACTCGACCGGCACCAGCCCGAATTTGACGAAAAGATATGGCAATATCTCAACCGTCGCGTCTCCGATTGGCGGATTTCCACCGGCAAAGAGAAAGCCAAGGAATATGCGTCTTTGCTCGGACGCATCGAACAGGATTTCGGCGTCGATCGTTCGGTGATGCTGGGGCTCTGGGGCATTGAATCCGCCTATGGGGACCCGGATGTCCAACAGAACCACATGCGGCCGATTTTTCCAGCGCTCGCGGCGCTCGCCTTCGGGGAACCACGACGCAAGAAATATTGGGAACAGGAACTGCTGAACGCGCTCATGATCGTCGAGCGCGGCTGGGGGAAGCCTGACGAGATGCGCGGCTCCTGGGCGGGCGCCATGGGCCACACCCAGTGGATGCCGGAGGTCTGGCTCAATATCGGCATGGACTATGACCACGACGGCAAGGCAAGCCCCTTTGGCCGACCGGACGACGCGCTTGGATCAACCGCACGCTTCCTCGTGCAGCGCGGCAAGTATCGCCGGGGCGAGCATTGGGGTTACGAAGTGCGTGTGCCGAAGGGGGTGAAGGGCGGTTCGCGCGGCTATGCCGACTGGCAAAAGCTCGGCGTGGTCCGGGCGGATGGGCAACCCTTCCCGCATCCCTCATCGCCCGCCAAACTCTGGGTGCCGGAACCAGGAGGGCCGGGATTTCTGCTGGGCCCGAATTTCAATGCCGTACATTCGTACAATCCTTCAACGAAATACACATTGGCGATTGTGCACCTGGGCGACCGGATCATGGGCGGCGGCCCTTTTGTGCAGCCGTTTCCGGGCGGCGAACGCACACCCACGCTGGACGAGGTGCAGGAAATCCAGCGCCGCCTCACTGCGCTTGGCTTCGACACCGGCGGCACGGACGGCCGGGTCGGCGCCGCCACAATGGAGGCGATCCAGAAGTTTCAGCGCAACGTCGGGATGCAGCCGGCAGACGGCTATGCCGGGGTGAAGCTGCTCGCGCGGTTGCGCGAAGCGCGCTAATCCGGTTAATCGGTGCACTAGCCGCTTTTCCCGAAAATGCCTTTCAGCCCCAGAACCCAAGGATTATCCTGTGACGACTTCGAAGACGAAGGGCGCTGCCAAAGATGCGCCATCGACCAAAGCTCACCCGTCTCTGAGCAAGCTTGACCGGCCCGTCAATCTGACGGGCGCAAACGCCCCCGGCTGGGGCAGCGACGTGGTCGCCGAGACGCTGAGGCAACTTGAGATCCCATATATCGCGCTCAATCCGGGGGCCAGTTACCGCGGCCTGCACGATTCGATCGTGAACTATCTCGGCAACGAAACGCCGCAGATGATCCTGTGCCTGCACGAGGAAGTCGCCGTTTCGATCGCGCACGGCTACGCGAAAGTCACAGGCAAGGCGATGGCAGCCGCCGTTCACTCAAACGTCGGCCTGTTTCACGCCACCATGGCGATTTTCAACGCCTGGTGTGACCGCTCGCCGGTCGTCATTCTCGGCGCCACAGGCCCGGTCGACGCCGCCAAACGACGACCCTGGATCGACTGGATCCATACCGCAGCCGACCAGGGCGCCATCATCCGCAATTACACAAAATGGGACGATCAGCCGGCATCGCCGGCGGCCGCCCGCGAGTCACTGTTGCGCGCATCATGGATCGCCAACACGGCGCCGATGGGCCCGGTTTACATCAATCTCGATGCCGAGATGCAGGAGAACAAGCTTGCCGAACCACTTCCGCCAATCGACATCAAGCGCTTTCAGCCGCAGACCGTCACCGCAGCCAGTCCGGAGTTGGTGAAAGAGGCGGCCGCTCTCCTGAAATCGGCCAAAAACCCCGTGATCCTGATGGGGCGCGTCAGCCGCAGTATTGAAGGATGGAACGACCGCGTCGCGCTCGCAGAATCGCTCGACGCCAAAGTCATCACCGAACTCAAGCTCGGTGCCGCCTTCCCATCCGATCACCCGTTGCATGCCGGCCCACCCAGTTCGACTGCGCTTGGGCCCGAAGCCCAGGAAGCGATACGCGCAGCCGACGTGATCCTGAGCCTTGATTGGGTCGACCTTGCAGGCGTCTTCAAGGTCACTTTCCCGGATGGCCAGCCCAAGGCGAAGGTCATCGTGGTCAGCAACGATTTCCGCGTCCACAATGGCTGGAGCATGGACTACCAGGGCCTCCCGCCGGCGGACGTGCTGCTGCCGGTGACGCCCGACGAAGCGGTACCCGACCTGCTCAAGGCCGTCGGCGGCAAGGCACGAAAGGCGGTTGCACCCACGGGCAAGCCGGAAATTCCCGCCTTGTCCAAGGACAAGCTCGTGGTCAACGATCTCGTCCGCGCCCTCAAGACTGCCGTCGGCGACCGCGACGTCACGCTCGCTCATATTTCGCTTTCGTGGGACGGCACCACGTGGCCGTTCCGCCATCCGCTCGATTATATGGGTTCGGAAGGCGGTGGCGGCATCGGTGGCGGGCCGGGCAACGCGGTCGGCACCGCGCTCGCACTCAAGGGCTCGGGACGGCTCCCCGTCGCGGTCTGCGGCGACGGCGATTTCATGATGGCGAACACGGCGGTGTGGACGGCTGCACATTACAAAATCCCGCTCTTGATTGTGGTCGCCAACAACCGATCGTTCTTCAATGACGAACTGCACCAGGAGCGCGTCGCGCGCATTCGCTCGCGTCCGGTCGAGAACCGCTGGATTGGACAGCGCATCTCCGAGCCGGACATCGACATCGCCGCATTGGCACGCTCACAAGGCGCGCAAGGGTTTGGCCCGGTGACCAAGACCAGCGACCTCGTCGCAACCTTCGAGAAAGCCATCGCGGCAGTCGAGGCGGGCGAAGTCGTTGTCGTCGACGTTCGCGTTGAGCCCGGCTATTCGGCAGTTACCACCGCCGCCATGCTGCGTGGAACCGAGAAAAAGTAAGGAGTAGCAGTCGCGCGTCCAAGAGGACGTGCGTCCTCTTGTGGGCGCACGCACTCTTGGGCGCACGCCCCTCTCTTGGGCACGCGACCTGGGCGGCAATGGTCGGGCCCAAAGGCCAGGATCGAGACATTCAGCACAATTGTTTGTTTACACCCTTAATTTATAGTTCTTTAGCCTACTCACTCACCATCTGTGAGTGCGTCGAATACAAATAAGTATCTCCAGGCTAATTACCAAATGACGACATAAAGTGAGTTTATACAACCCCGGTCAAAGTAATCTTGTTCGAAATGCATCGCCGCCGGTACACACAACAAGAATCGATGAAATGTAAGACCAATGTTTTCATTTGCCCCACCTGCTGACCCCGCCAACATATCGAACAGCGACCATCTCGTTTATTTCTTGGACGACGACCCCAGAATTTGCAGGCGCATGACGCGATTGCTGGCGACTATCGGATTTCCCGCCCAAGGTTTCAGCAATTTGACAGAATTCGAATTGGCATTGGCGCGGAAAGTGCCACAGACAGTCATTCTTGATCTAACCCTCGGTAATTCCGGCGCAGTTGAAACCATCAGGAGCCTTTCAGCGAAGCAGATAGGTGCCGCAATTCTACTTTTGAGCGACAACGCCACTACAGAGGCGATTGACCATGTTCGAAAAATGGGTGAACACAAGGGCCTCGCGATGCTGCCGTTTTTGGAAAAGTCGTTTTCCTTGGACGAGCTCAAATCACGTCTCGCCACGTCCATATCAATGTGTTCGCACGAGCCCGACGGCATCACTCTCGCATCCGGACTGCGCAAGAATTTACTTGAATTATGGTACCAGCCGAAGATCGATTTGAGATCGAACACGGTTTCGGGAGCCGAAGCACTCCTACGACTAAGAAATAGACGAGGACTGGTTTACACGCCTAATCGGTTTTTGCCGCCGTCGAGCGATCCGCTGCACACAGCACTCGCCGATTTCGTGATACGACGCGCATTGGCAGATTGGTCGGATTTCGCTGCCAACCGATTACCTATCAAAATTGCGGTCAACATCCCCCTTTCGGTGTTCGAAAACAGCGGGTTTGTCGACACAATACGCAAGTACATACCCACGAATCCGCAGTTTCCCGGTTTGATCATCGAGTTCACTGAAACTGATATCGTTCGTGATTTGGGATTCGCACAAGATATCGCAACAATACTAAAGCTGAATAATATTCAGATTGCGATCGATGACTTCGGCGCCGACAATTTGGCAGCGCAGCGACTCAAGGAACTGCCTATTGCAGAACTCAAAATTGATCGCCGGTTTGTAACCGGCTGTTACAAAGATCCGCAGAAACACGAACTTTGCCGCCGCTATGTGACCATGGCGCACCAGCTGAATATCGACGCTGTAGCTCAAGGTGTCGAGACGACGGACGATCTCGCTGCCCTGGTTGAGATGGACTGCGACATCGCTCAGGGTTTCTATTTCTCCGTTGCGCTCGATCCGGAAGATTTCAAGAGCGCGCTGTTGTCGAATAGACCAATCACGGCCCCTGTCAACGTGCGTCCACCCCCTCGGCGACAGCACGAAGGACACGCCTTCGACCAGTAGCCTTAACCCGCGCGGTGGCGCCGTCTTCGTGTTTCAGCATTGCCCAAGCGCCTGATGGAGCCGGGCAGCGAGATCGCTCATGCGATAGGGCTTGCTGAGAAACGGAAATGCATGGTCATGGCTGCGGTTCATGGCAGCATCGGTGTAACCTGAAGTGCAAAGAATTTTGAGAGCAGGCCAACGCCGAACGGCCATAGCCGCCAGCTCATAGCCGTCCATTCCGCCAGGCATCACGACGTCGGTTAACAACAGATCCGGGCGAGCGCCTCCCTCCAGAAACCCGAGCGCCTCCATCGCATTCCTCGCCTCGATTACCTGATAGCCTAGCGCTGTGAGCTGGTCCAATGTGACCTGCCGTACGTCATCCCGGTCTTCGACCAGCAGGATGGTTTTCGTGCCATTGACCAAGGAAGAAATCTCGTTACTGCACTTATGCTTGTTGCCGCCCCTGTCGGAAAATGGCAGAAAAAGCTTCACCGTCGTTCCATATCCCGGCTCTGAGTAAATCTTGATGTGCCCGTTCGATTGCTTGACAAAGCCATAGACCACACTCAGACCAAGCCCGCTTCCACGTCTCTCCGCTTTCGTCGTGAAGAACGGTTCAAACACTTTTTCCAATACATCGTGCGTCATTCCCGCACCGGTATCGGACAAAGAAAGCATGGCATAGTCCCCTACGCTGACTTCAGGATTCACCTTCGCATACTTGTGATCGAGATGAACCAAGCCGGTCTCGACGGTAAGAGTGCCCCCCGAAGGCATGGCTTCGCGCGCGTTTACCGCCAAGCTGACTATCGCAGATTCAAGCTGAGCGCGATCGGTGAGCACAAGATCGAGATGCTCAGTCAGCGCGAGCTTGATTGTGATCTTTTCGCCAAGCGCGTGCTTGAGCAGATCGCTGACATCGTGAACCACCTGGTTTAAGTCCAACGGGATGGCCTGCAATTGCTGCCGACGCGAGAATGCGAGCAGCTGGCGCACCAAGGCGGCGCCACGCAGACTGGCATCTCGGGCGCTCTTGGCTAATTGTGACGGCATCGAATCCTTCGGTAGCTGCGCCTCGAGCAGATCAAGGTTGCCAATCACGACTGCCAGGAGGTTGTTGAAGTCGTGTGCGAGGCCGCCAGTAAGCCGGCCAACCGCTTCCAGTTTTTCGCCCTGAGCAAAGGCTGCTTCCAAAGCCCGGCGCTCGGTAATGTCGCGCATCGCGCCGATAAAAACTCGGTTGCCGTCGATATTGGTTTCGCCCACCGTAAGCTCGATCGGGAAACACGAGCCGTCCTTTCGTGTCGCCGTAACATCATAACCTGAATGGCCAATGATTTTGGCCCTACCGTTGGTGGAATAATCACGCAAGTATACGTCATGTCGGCTTTTGTCAGGTTCGGACGCCAACATCGAGACGTTCTTTCCGATGACTTCCTCCGCGGTATAGCCAAATACCCGCACCGCGGCCGGGTTGATGCTCTGAATTCGGCCGCTTTCATCAATGGTCACTACCATATCGGCGACGTTCGCCAGGATGGCGGAAAGTCGCCCCTTACTCACATCTGACGCAGCGGTGCGCCGTGTTGCTTCGCCCTCAAGCACGATGCTCTTTTCCTTTCCTGGGCGCGGAAGCCGCGAATTTCGTCGCGCCATATGATAGGAATAACTGCGAAAACTTGAGTCAAACTGTACTCCACTTGAAGCAATGCGCCTCAATAATCCAGTTTCGTAACTAAAAATGTTCTAATACACGGACAAACATAGGTTTACTCGATTTCACGGTTTGCGATATGACGACCGTCTTTGAGTTCGAACAATCTTTTTCTCGCACCGTAAATTTACGATTTGTTAGCCAATCTGAATTCCATCGGAGAGCGCGTCAAATGCGAATCAATAACTTTACGCTTGTTACGAAATGACTCATTAATGTAAGTCTATGCAACCAATGATAGGGCACATTTGTTGGGAATGAATCGCCATTAATCCCGATAGACGCAACAAGACTCGATCGAAAGCAAGATCAATGTTTTCATTGACCCCAACCGCCGCCGAGGCCAGACCATCCAATAGCGAGCACCTCGTTTACGTCTTGGACGACGAGCCCGAGATTTGCACGCTTATGACGCGCATGCTGACATCCATGGGATTCTCGGCCCAAAGTTTCAGCGAATTAACAGAATTCGAATTGGCGCTGGCGCGCAAAGCGCCGCAGACAATCATTCTCGATCTGACGCTACGCAAATCAGATGCCGTTGAAACGATCAGAAGTCTATCGACGAAGCAGGTGGGTGCCGCAATTCTACTCATGAGTGGCAACCATCATTCAGAGACAATCGATCAGGTCCGGAATATTGGCGCTCGCAATGGCCTCATAATGCTGCCATTTCTCAAAAAACCGATTAGCATGGAGGAACTCCAAACACGTCTTACCACGTCGATGTCGCTGTGCTCGAGCGAACCTGACGGTATCGATCTCGCATGCGGGCTACGTAAGAATCTACTTGAATTATGGTACCAGCCGAAGGTCGATTTGAAATCGAATACAATTTCAGGCGCCGAGGCGCTAATACGACTAAGGAGTCCCAGAGGACTAATTTATATTCCTGAAAGGTTCCTTCCGGCGACAAGCGATCCGCTGCACACAGCGCTCGCCGACTTCGTGATACGACGTGTGTTCACAGACTGGTCGGATTTCGCTGCCAACAATCTACCGATCAAACTTGCAGTCAACATCCCCCTCTCGGTGTTCGAAGACCGGGAATTCGTCAGCCACATACGCAAGTACATCCCGTCACATCCAAGGTTTCCAGGATTGATTATCGAACTCACTGAACATGACGTCGTTCGCGATCAAGACTTCGCGCGCGAAATCGCGACGCAACTGAAGCTATATAATATTCACCTTGCTATCGACGATTTTGGGACGGGTTATTCCACCGCACAGCGGCTAGCGGAACTTCCATTTGCAGAACTTAAAATCGATCGTAGTCTTGTAAACGGCTGTTCCGGTGATCTGCAGAGGCTCGAGCTTTGCCGCCGCTATGTTATCCTGGCGCACCGAATGAACATGACGGCGGTGGCTGAGGGAGTCGAGACGACAGACGATCTTACGGCTCTGATCGACATGAATTGTGACACCGCTCAGGGCTTCTATTTCTCTCCGCCAATTGATACCGACGATTTCACAAGCGCCCTGTTATCGCATAGGCCGATTACCGCATCTAACACCATGTATCGGTCACCCCCGCAGACTTACCAGCCCTCGCGACAGCATGAAGGAAACCACCTCCAAGCAGTAGAGAAAAATGGCCGGGAGTTTCGGTTCACCCCATCGCGGAACACACCAGGCAAAGGACGGTAACGGTCGCGGGACAAGAAAAGGGCCTGCCATCATTACCCTTTGCGCTCATTCCAGGCCAGCTCCGCCGCATCATGCCGCTTTCATTGCACCTGACCAATTAAATATTTGCTTGGCTTGCGAAGCAAGGGGTAAATAGAATGGCGTGACGGAATCCCGAAACCCGTCGGATGCGTCCCAGCACACGCCTTTCGAGGGTGCCCGCCATGTCCATTTCCGCCATGTCTATTGACGCTCGACCAACGGTATCTGCGCCCGACGACGATCCCTATCTCTGGCTCGAAGAAATCGAGGGGGAGCGTGCACTAGCCTGGGTCGAGCGCCAGAACAAGCAAACGCTCGCGAAATTTGGTGACGCTCGGTTTGCCGCCGACCGCGATACGCTGGCGGCGATCTATGACCGGCCCGACAATATTCCGATGGTCGCACGCCGGGGGACGAAGCTTTACAATTACTGGAAGGACAAGACCAATCCGCGCGGCCTTTGGCGATGCACGACGCTGGAGAGCTTTCGCCAATCGCAGCCCCAATGGGAGGTCATCCTCGATCTTGACGCTTTGGCGACACAAGAAGACGAGGACTGGATCTGGGGCGGCGCTTCGACCCTTCCAGGCCAACACCGGCACGCCATTCTGCGCTTATCCCGCGGCGGCAGCGACGCTGTCGTGTTACGTGAGTTCGACACCGTCAAACGTGAGTTTGTGACAGGCGGTTTCAAACTTGCCGAGGCCAAGAGCAGCGCACAGTGGCTCGACGTCGATACGCTTTTGGTCGCAAGCCCCTTGGGCGAGGGCATGGCGACACGTTCGGGCTATGCCCGGACGGCTCGGCTATGGCGCCGCGATACCGATTTCGTCAACGCGCCCGTGGTGTGCGAAACTGCCATTGAGAACATGGGCCTCGGTGCCGCGCTCGATCGCACCCAGAAATCAGAAACCGTTTGGTTCACCGAACGCCTGGGTTTTTTCGACCAGACGGTTTCGATCGGCGATCGCAATGGGCCGCGCGCCAAGCTCGATCTGCCGACAGATATTGAAATGGATTGCAGCGGTGACTGGCTGCTCCTCCAGCGGCGCACCGCATGGGAAATCGGCGGGAAACAGCACCCGCCGGACACGCTTCTCGCCACATCGCTCGCGGGATTTCTCAGCGGTGAAAGGAGTTTCACCGTATTGTTCGAGCCGGGCGAGCGGCGCGCACTGCAGAAATTCTTCTGGTGCCGCGGACATCTCATCCTCTCGATCCTGGATGAGTTGCGACCCATTTTCGAGATGCTCAAACCTCCGCAGGCGGCACATTCTGTGCAAACTGCTTCTCCGCAGACTGTTTCTCCGCAGACTGCCTCGACGGGCTCCTCCCCGACGCGTTCCTATTGGGCAAGAACCCAACTCCCCGGCCTACCTGAGATCGGCGTCGTGCACGTCTGGCGTTTCGATACCGAAGAAGTCGAAAGCAATGGTGACCTTCTGGCGGTTGTCGAATCTCCGCTCACACCGTCGTCCTTCATGCTCATGGAGGCCGCGCCCGGACCGGCACCGGTCAGGAGCCCCGTCGTTCTCAAACAAGCGCCAAGGACATTCACCGCCGACGAGCTCGTTGTGACACGCCACGAAGCGATATCGGTCGACGGCGAACGCATCCCCTATACCCAGGTCGGCCCTGCAGGTGAAACTGGTGATGCACCGGTGCACATGACGGGCTACGGCGGATTCAATCTGCCGACATTGCCGCGGTACAATTCTGCCATCGGCAAGCTTTGGCTCGAACGCGGCGGCACCAGCGTCACGACCAATATCCGCGGGGGTGGCGAATTCGGCACGCGCTGGCACGAGGCTGGCCGCCACGCCGGCAAGAAGTTGACCCACGATGATTTTGCTGCCGTTGCGGCCGATCTCGTGCGGCGCGGCGTGACCCGCCCAAATCGCATTGCAGCCGAAGGCGGTTCCAACGGCGGCATTCTGATCACCAATATGCTGGTACGCTATCCGGAACGTTTCGGCGCCCTGTTCTGCACGGTGCCGCTCATCGACATGCGGCGCTACAGCAAGCTCCTCGCCGGCGCAAGCTGGATCGCCGAATATGGCGATCCCGACAAGCCGGAGGAATGGAACTATCTGCAGACCTACTCAGCCTATCATATGGCCGAGCCGGGACACCCCTACCCGCCGATCCTCATCGCAACAACCCGCAAGGACGACCGCGTCCATCCCGGTCATGCGCGCAAGATGGCCGCGAAGCTCAATGCGATGGGTTATGAGGTCTCGTATTACGAACCGGCTGCCGGCGGCCACGGCTATGGCAAGGACAACAAGGAACGCGCGGCATTCACGGCGCTTGGGCTTGCGTTTCTGCGCGAAAAGATCGGGTGGAAACCGGATATCGCTTAGATGGGAGTGCAGACATCTCAGCGGAGACATCTCACATGAGCGCGAAGTGCTGCTCAAGCCCCTCCGTCGCGCGCGTTAGAAATCCGGCTTAGCCGCAGTCGGCACATGCGACTGGCCGTCGAATTCAAACGTGTTTTCAGCACAGACAGTTTCCGGCCATGGGACGGTGCCGCGCATATAGGTCAGCGTTGCGGACCAGGGCGTCGTGAATACGTCTTCATCTTCGATTGTGACATGGATCTGCAGGTGCTTGCCGCGATAATTGCGATCAACGGCTGCCATGGGTCCCGCGGGTGCCCAATTCTCCTTGAAGCCGCGGTCCAGGCCGTCCTTCGCCACGTCGTAGTCGACCATCCGATAACGTTCCACGAGGCGCAGTTTCTCTGAGTACGGAGTGCCGAACATGTCGAGCATGGCGTACGGCCGGTCGACTTTCACGCCGACGGTTTCGACCACCAGCGTGTCACCTTCCCAACGGCCGACCGAGTCCCCGTAGAACGAGGGTTTCACCTTTTCGGAATGCGTCTGATTCATGCGTATCTTGCGGAATTCATGATCCTGTTCGTAAATAAGCGTGACCTCGTTCGGCTTCTGCAGCATCTGCAGCCCGAAATTCTTGTAGATGAACGGCGGCTGGTTGGGCCAGCATTGGTTGGCCGGGCTCGGAGCGACTTGACCTGACAACGAGATGTCTCCGTACTTCTTCACGACTTCGGCCGCCCATGGTTTCAAGATCGGATTGGTGTAGTCGCCGACCAGATTGTTGTAATCGCTCGCGCCCTTGTACCGAGTCCGGTTCGTCACCGGCTTCGGACCCGTCGCCAGCGGCTCGAAGGAGGGAAGCGTAGGGTGCCACCAGATGCCGGTGAACATGTCGGCGGCCTCCGGCGGCGCCATTTGCCCAAATGCCGGGGTCGCAACCGCTGCCGCCAATGTCACCAAAAGAAGGAAATCCCGCCGCACCTTCATGCCAACCTCCTTTAATGGATCGCCCAACCTCATCCCAGGTGCGGGCGCGCCAGGTATTCTAACCCAAGATCAATGACGGCGCACGTCATTTACATCCCTGCGACTTCGGTCAGCCAGCCGATGACCTGATCCGCGATGATCAGATTGTTCCTGTCCATCATCATCATATGCGAATTGCCTTTGATGCCGGCCTCGGGGAGGAGCATGAATTTCGCCTTGCCGCCCGCGGCCCGTATTTGATTGGCGGCTTCGGTGCATTGCTTGCGACGTTCATCGCCATTGTTGGTCTTCGAGCCGGTCGTATTGTCACCTAAGACAATCAGGATTGGAACCTTCTTGAAATGCCTGGAGACGTCGTCCGCGCTCAATGGCCCGCAACTGCCTTCGACGATGATGAGTCCGCGTAATTTATCGGCGCGCTGGCGCACAAGATCAAGGCCGTAGTTGCCCGATTGTGAATGCACCATCACGATCGAGGGACCGATCTTGTCCACGAGCGCCGAAAGTGCCTTGACGGTGTTGGCGCCGCCTCCGGCGAGCGTCGTCTCGGTATTCGGTACGAGTTGCGACACATACTGGTCGATGGCGTCGACCGGAAACTGCAGACCCGGGAAGGCCGTCGGATAGGCATTCCCAAACCTGAAGTTCACCCACGCACGCTCCTTCGTGGTGAGCGGCACATCAGGCAACAGCGAAACATTCGATTCCGCTTTGGCGCGGTTGATTGGCGTCGGATCGAAACCGGACCGGCCACGGCCCGAATGATCAACCACATAAGTTGGAAAATTATTGCGCGTGAAATAGGTCGCCCAGCCTTCACGGCCATCCGGTGTCGTCTCATAGGTGACGCCCGTGTGACCAGAACCATGCACCATGATGATGGGTGGCTTGTTGACGGCCGCCGGGATGCGATAGTGCACGAACATCTGGTTGGCCATGATCTGGCCCGGCAAGAAACCGGCCGCATTGCTCGGATGCGTGCTCGGCATCGGCTGGCCGCCAATGAAAAACTGACCTTCGTCCTGCAATTCCATCGGGCCGCCGAGCGAGGCGGCGGCGGCGACGGATACGGCCGCCGCCAGTCCCAAAACTGACAGAGTCAGGCTGGGAAGGAATGAGGGTAGAGGTCCAATGAAGGGTCGCTTGATACGCAGCATACTATCTCCTCCGCGTTATGATGTTCGTAGGCTCCAGCCGGCGCCAGTTTGGCAAACCTGCGGGACCTTTGCTAGTGATCATAAATGATGCACCACCCGATTACCCGCACGACCCATTTTACGGTATTACCAGTCGTCAACCACCTGAAGTATCCGCCATGCTCGATGACTTGAAAGCCAACAACCGGGCCTGGGCCGCAAGAAAGGTTCAGACCGACGCCGATTTCTTCACGCGCCTCGAACGCCAGCAGGCGCCGGAATATCTTTGGATCGGTTGTTCTGACAGCCGCGTGCCCGCGAACGAAATCGTCGGGCTCGATCCCGGTGAACTTTTCGTTCACCGCAATGTGGCCAATCTCGCCCCGCCCCAGGATGCCAATTACCTGTCGGTGCTGCAATTCGCCGTCGACGAGCTGAAGGTCAAACACATCATGGTGGTCGGACATTACGGATGTGGCGGCGTCGCCGCCGCAGTCGATGGCAGACGACGCGGCCTTGTCGATCATTGGCTGCATCCAATCCGCGAAGTGCATCATAACCATCGCGACGAATTGGCGGCGATCCCTTATGGATCCAAACGCCTCAATCGGCTTTGCGAACTCAATGTCATCCGTCAAGTACAAAACGTCACCTCGAACGTGCTCGTGCAGGATGCCTGGGCGCGTTGGCAGGAACTTTCCATTCACGGATGGGTTTATGCGCTGCACGACGGCTTGATTAAAGATCTCAACGTCACCGTGCGCGGGCCACAGGGGGCGGTGCGATAGGAGGGTGCATGTCCCAGCTTGCACGACTTTACGGGGCGATCATATTTATACTATAATTCGAATATCACCTTTGATGACATGGCGTATGGCGACCTCGTGATGATCGTCGGGTGTGACAAGCGTCAGGTGTTGCCCCTTTTTCGTGCTCAGAAGTGTGGAGTATGAACATGGCCCTTGATCCCATTGGAGCCGCGCTCGCGCTCCATCGATTCGGTTTTGGACCGCGCTCCGGCGGAATTGCGGCGATCGCGTCCGATCCGCGCGGCGCCGTGCTCGCCGAACTCGATCGCCCAAATGCCGGACAAGTTCCGACGTCCGGCTTGTTGACAAGCGGCGCGGTCAATCGTGTGGCTTTTGAGTTCAATGCCGATCGGCAGGCAAAGGAGCGACTTGAGGCCAGACGCAAGGAGGCTGAGAAGGTCGCGGCAGCAAAGCGCGCCACCGACGGTGTGACATCGGAAAGCGGAGACATGGAAAAGCCATCCATGGAACGACCCATGGAGGCCAACGCTGCCCCTCCCGTTACTCCGCCGGAAACCCCGCAAGTGCAGAACTTCTTCCGCGAGGCCAAGGCGCGGTACGACGCCGCCATCAATGCCGATATCGGCTTTGTGGAGCGTCTCGTCTGGTTCTGGTCGAACCATTTCTGCGTGAATGCCGATGGAACCGTGATGGCCGGCGCCTATGAACGCGAAGCGGTCCGGCCGCATGTCCTGGGCCACTTTGCTGACATGCTCGCCGCCGCTGAAAGCCATCCCGCAATGCTCGTCTACCTCGACAATGCGCAGTCGATGGGCCCAAACTCGGTTGCCGGCATCAACAATAATCGCGGGCTCAACGAAAACCACGCGCGCGAAATCCTCGAACTGCATACACTCGGCGTGCGCACGAACTACAGCCAGGACGATGTCATCAGCTTCGCCAAGACCATTACGGGCTGGACCGTTTCGCCGACGGCCACCAATCCGGAGCATGGCGGCGAATTCCTCTATCACCCGCGCATGCACGAACCGGGCGCGCAGACTGTGCTCGACAAGGCCTATCGCGATACTGGACTGGCGCAAGGCCGGGCTGTGCTCGCGGACTTAGGCCGCCATCCCGCAACAGCGAAACACATCGCCACAAAGCTGGCGCGACATTTCATTGCCGACGAGCCTCCACCGGCCCTGGTCGACCGTCTAACGAAAACTTTCATCGAAACCGATGGCGACCTTTGGGAAGTCGCCAAGACCCTTCTGCGAGCGGACGAGGCCTGGTTGCCCGAACAGGCCAAGATCAAACGTCCCGGCGAATGGTACATCGCCATGCGTCGTGCCGCAGGGCTCCAGGCAGGCGACGGCCGTTTGATCGTGCAAGGGACGAATCGGCTCGGCGAGCCGCTCTGGCGCCCGCCCGCGCCAATCGGATTTTCTGACCACAACGATGCCTGGCTCGATGGCCTTTCCCACCGCCTGGACGCCGCCAATGCCTTTGCGCAAAACGCCAACGCGCGGATTGAACCGGCTGCCGTGCTGGAAACCGCACTCGGGCCGCTCGCATCGGCGGAAACGCGGCAGGCCGTCGCCCGTGCGGACACCAAGGCGCAGGCGATGACCTTTGTCCTGATGGCTCCCTCATTCCTGCGGAGGTGACAATGCCCGCTGAACGACATGACCTCAACCGCCGACAGCTTTTGATCGGATCGGGCGCGCTCTTCGCCTGGGAATTCGCCCCAAAACTGGCCCGGGCCGAGGGCCGCGATCCGCGCTTCCTCACGATTATTTTGCGCGGCGCGCTCGATGGACTGGCAGCAGTCGCTCCCGTCGGAGATCCCGACTGGGTCAAATTGCGCGGCGACAATGCGCTCAAGCTTGAGGGCACGACGCCGGCGCTGCCGCTCGACGGGTTTTTCGCACTCAATCCCGCAATGCCCAATCTGCATCGGCTCTACAAAGCCGGACATGCGATCATCGCGCATGCGACAGCGACACCCTACCGCGAGCGTTCGCACTTTGACGGTCAGGACGTGCTGGAAAGCGGGTACGGCAAAGTCGGACGCGCCGACACCGGCTGGCTCAACCGTGCGCTTGCCTCGCTCGCGCCAGCCGAGCGCGTCGCCACACCCGGGAGCGTACGGCGTTCTTTTGCGGTCGGTCCAATCACGCCTCTGGTGGTACGAGGACCCGCACCGGTCCTTTCCTGGATCCCGCCTCGGCTGCCGCCGGCGAGCGATGAAACCACGATGCGCCTGCTCGACATCTACCGCCACACCGACCCGACACTCGCGCGCGTTTTCGAGGAGCGCATGCATCTTGAAGCAATCGCGGGCACGGACCCGAACCGGCGACAGGCCGCGAACGCAGGTCCCGTCGTTCAGATTGGAAACATCAATCAGGTGCGCACTTATTTCACTGAGGCGGCGGGAGCTGCGGCGAAGTTTTTGGCCACTCCCGATGGCCCGCGTGTCGGCGCGCTCGCTCTCGACGGCTGGGACACCCACGTCAACGAGGGAGCCGTGAATGGCCGATTGTCGAATCTACTTGGCGCGCTTGACGGCGCCATCGCAGCCATCGAAACCAACATGGGTGCGGCCTGGAGCGAAACCGTCGTTGCGCTCGTGACCGAGTTCGGACGCACGGCGCGCATCAACGGCAATGAGGGAACCGACCACGGCACCGGGACGATTGCGTTGTTCGTCGGCGGCGCGCTCAAGGGCGGACGAGTCATCGCCGACTGGCCGGGAATCAGCGAAGCCAATCTCTACCAGAACCGCGATTTAAAACCGACGACTGATCTGCGCGCCGTCCTGAAAGGCTTGCTCAAGGACCATTTGCGGGTCGAGGATCGCGCATT
>DATGVJ010000341.1:0-13088 GCA_035300505.1 Xanthobacteraceae bacterium | reverse complement strand
CGATCTGCAAAGCACTGTCAAACGCAAATGTTGTGCGATTCTGTGCGTTCCTGTGCGACTGCACGTGTGACGATATCCGCGCATATGTTGAAACTGAAAAACCACGAGCGAATGCAGGCAGCCGCCGAATGATAAACTCCGATGCGGTCGCGCGCGGGTCGTTCCCCGACTGCCGACTGTCGCTTACGGGGCGAAGCGGACTTGAGCGGACGCAACACCTTGTATGGCCACGACGCGAAATGACCCATACCTGAACTCAGTGGGCAGTCAATGGTGCAGTGCAAAAGGTTCATTCGTTCTGGGTGTTGCGGGTTTCGGACCCAGCGAAATTTGCAGATCGGAATTTATGGAATGCGGGTCCGTGTTGGTCTTCAGTCAGGTTTAATATTGGCCGCTCGGATGACCTTGCCCCACTTCTCGGTCTCATCGGCCATGAATTTCCCGAACTGACGCCGACGGCATCGTTGGGGGCATGCCAACCCGGCCGTCCACGGAGACAACACCAGACCTGTTCTCGACTCCGCCGAAAGCAACGGCGGCGGGGCTTCCGGCCGTTCCAAAGAAAAAATCCGGGCGGAACAACCTGGCTTCGCAACCGCGCTATTTGTTGCCCAGGGACCTGGCCGGAGCGCTGAAGCGGTTGGATGATGGTGAAATCGTTGCTCTGCTTGCAGCGGTCACCACCGAGGCCGAGCGCCGAGGCTGTCCGAGCCCGGCGAAAGAAAAGCCAGCATCCGCTGGAAAGCCCTCGCCACCCCAGGCGCCTGCCAAAGATGGCGCAGATTCATTGAGCACGGGCAAGTTGAAGGCAGTGCGCGCCGTCTTCAGGGTTGGCATCAAGGCTTCCGCAATCGCGTGGCAATTTGGAATTTTACAGTCCGATGTCAGGAAGGCGGTTGCCGCCGAGCGGCCGGGCCGTAAATCCGGTCGCTAACACGTTAGTGCCGGTGTGGCACCTGCAGAAAATGGCCCCGGCATATACGCACCGGGGGCCACTTCGTCGCCGGACAATTTGGGGGGGTCGGGGGGTTGTCCGGCTCGGGGTGGTAATATTATAGCTTATACCGCTTCCAGACTTGCTTTGAATGCGTGCCGATGTCGCAGCTGATATCAAAATATCCTTCGCCGGGGTTTGGATTCGATTCAAACCGATCTGGAATCAGCAATACTTGGGTTTCTTTGCAATCTGCGTCAATCTGCGCGTGGAATTCGCAATTGCACGAGCGTCAGTTTTAGTTCAACCGAAAGACGCAGATATTCGTTTTGGGTCAGCACAATTCTTGGTCGTCCGCCGTCCCCGTGACGTAGGCCAGAATCCGCGCCCAATCAGAGTCTCCTCCGCGATGGGCGCCATTGATCGCCGCAAAAAGGTACCGGACGACGCGCCGCGAGGCTACGCCGAGAGGGAATAACTGCCGACGTTTCCTACCGTTTTGATATTTTGACCATACGGGTTTCCGTTCAGACAGTTGGCAATGTTCTGCAGCGTTACCGCCTGCCGCCCGCGCCGAAGCGCAAGCGCACGACCACATGGCCGGTCTTCATTCGAACCCACCTGGCGCTGGTAGCGGGGACCGAATTCTTCACCGCAGAGGTGGTGACGCTGCGCGGGCTGGTGATCTCTTCATCACCAATATTGCCGAATCTGAGTTTTCGGCACACACAGCCGTATCGCGATCACTTAGAATTGAAATTCAAAGCGTCGGCCGCCCTAATTATGATTGAAAATTTAGCGAACTTTGATGTGCCTCGGGCGGCCGATTTAGTTACCGATGGCTCGAACCAACGTGAAAGTCAGGAGGTACCCATGTGCGACTATAGTTTGATGCATGTAAGATCGCGCGCAGCGATCGTCGGCGACAGGCTTCAGACGAAAAATTTTGGTACGGGCACCAGGGGTTTCGCTTCGCCCCAGGACCTGATGACAGCGGTTTGCGTGCTACCCGGCACAGAACTCGCATTCGATGCGCCCATTGCAGTTAGTGGCGCCGCTGAAGCCGTACCGCACAAGACAGCGATCTTTCGCCAGATCAACCGCGAGCAGCCCCACATGCATCACGATGCTCTGGAATTTCCGGATGGACGATCGGTTCTGTTGACGCTTTTGGCCGACGGCCAAAATGCAACGGTGCTGCAACTGCCGGCAGATCCCAAGACGGTGAGCGAAGCGCGTGCGCTGGAACGCGTTGCAGTTGTGGGCTGATGAGCCAATTATACTGAAAGCAGCGGACTTTCTCAGTCCACTGCTTTGCGTCTCTTCTTGGCCCTGAACCCCCGTGGCCGGCACCCCATGGCTCCGGGAATTAGGCTCAACACCTAAAGCAGTGACCCGAGCTCAATTGGGGACTTCCCAACCGTCATGGGAAATACGTCAGGGATCGCGATAAGCGACTCCTCGTATTCTGAGTCCCATCGGTACCGCGCCAGCTCAGCAACCGTGATCATCAGAAGGCGGTGCCGCCCTCGACGACACAGGAAAATCGCCACATCTTCAATCGAGCCGCCGCGCGCCAGTGAGTTCTGCAAATCCTCGAAGTCCATCTCCGACCACTCTTTGTCGTCATTTGTGTCGTGTTCGGGGTCGTAATGAAATTTAGGAATAACTGGGTCGGTCCTCTCCCACAGAGGACGCCTCATGCAAACACTCAGACAGGCGATCATTCAGATCGCAACCCGACTTCTACCCCACGGCTTCGACGTATCCGATCACGCACCTCAAACATACGAGGAGTTAGCTGCTGTGCTGTCAGCCCGTGCCGGCGGGCCACAGCACTAACCGTCGCCCCCTCCGTGCAGCTTTCCGCCACGATCCGCGCCTTCTGCTCGGCCGTCCACGAACGCCGCCGCCCCGTGCCCGTAAAGACTTCCAGCCGGCGGACCGGCTCCGCCTTAGACATATCCAAAAGCTCAGTGTCTGACATGTGCCTAACTCCGTTGTTGCAAACGGAGGGAATCTGCCGGATTGGGCCCCGATCAGGGAGACGGTGAACTAACACCGCTTACGCTCATGCGTGGTGACGCGAGCGACAAATCAAAAGCGATGCGACATTGCAGTGACCTACACATCACCGACCGGCGTACCGGTGGTCGGCAAACCCGTCACAATTGCAACACTAGATGCGGAAGGCACTTTCATAGATGTTGACGGATCGCGGCTGGTGTCGAAGCGCCAGGGTGGCGTAGTGCTGACCAGTGCAAATCTGGGAAACAATCAGGAAGCCGTCGCAAGTTTTGTCATCCCCGCCGATGCAACAAGCACGCTCTTTATAGCGCTAACACCCGATGGCCTGCGCGCGCAGAGCACCTTCGCAGACACAACGACGGTGCGTTGAGCTGTGTAGGAGATAGACGAGCGCGGGCTTGGTCGTGTCGATTTCCTCAACGGGCTGCGGAGAACGATTGTAACGCAGCGTGCTCCCGGACACTATTTTCGGCAAGCCACAGATTAAAGCGACCGCAGAAACTCCTCGATCGCATGCCGGTCTGAACGACTTAGATCATTGAATTTGCGTACGACCTGGCGGGCTTCACCGCGATGCCGCTGGATCGCATCGGTGAACGTCGTCGATCCGCCATCATGCATCAGCCGCGTCCGCATCCGAACGCCCCACAACGGCGGTGTGCGGATTTTGTTGCGTGTCCGCTGCATCAGTCTGTCTGACAAACCCTTCCAGTCAATTTCGTACGCGTTCGTGCCGTAATGCTCGGGCATCGCTATCACGATGCCATCGCCTGTTCCAACATCGTGCAGCAGAAAATCGCTGTACGGATGGATCGTCTTCCCGCCAAGAGCGCCGGGCACCGTGAATGCTCCGCCGTTGACCTTGGTGCCGGTGGGCGCCGTCGTCAAAGACTGCACGTGGCAGGTTGTGCATCCTACGCGATTGAACAGTGCGGCTCCTCTGACCGCCTTGGGCGTCGCCGCCAGCGTGTGATCGCGCGGCGGCGCCTTGGTGGAGCGAATGAAGCGGGCGAAGCGGTCAATATCGGCCAAGCCGTCATCCCCCAGCTTGTCGTTGGGCTCGTCCGCCGTGTTGCACAGTGTGGTCACTTCGTTTGGTTGCAACGGATTAGTGATCCCCATCTCGTTCAGGTAGGCGTCGGCGGCAAACGATAGCAGACTCGCATGTTGATCCTTCCAGCCGAAGCGACCGATCGCCGTCTGGCCAGGCGCCTCGAGGATCGGGACGCGCAACGCTTGCCCGCAGATCGTCCCACGCGAAGCGCGACACTGACTGCGCGAGAGAGCAATCAGCGCCTGGTCCGCAATCGCCTCGACAAAACCATCGCCAAGCAGGTTCAGCGAGACTCGTAGCGTCCGGATGTTTTCACGGTCGGGCACGCGCTCCTGAATTTCCGTCTCCGGAAAATCCTTGTTGGGACAGATCGCGCGATCATTGACCAGGGAGCGCCCCGTTATGACAACAGTCCCGCGCGCAATCGGGATGCGCGGGTTCTGGAAACGCCCCTTGTGGTCGAGATGGCCGACGCGCAATTCCGTGATCTGGCTGGCACCACCGGTCACCGGATTCTGATGGCATTCGCGGCAGGACTGCGCGTTGTACAATGGGCCGAGCCCATCCTTAATCGTCTCGACTTCCTCGAAGCTCGCGAGATCGGCTTGAAAAGTGTTCTGATCGGCGAATCCGTTGGTCGAGATGTCGAAGCCAGTTAGCGCCTCGTCGGCGCGTGCGATTGCGCTAGCGGAGAGGATAATGGCGGGCAACGCCCTCAGGACTGCCCTGGTCAGAGACTGCATCGAGACCTCCTTCCGCAGGGGTCGTTGAAATCTTCCCGAACGGGCAATGCAATATCATTTGAGATCATTTGAGCGCGCGTTCAGCGTCAGACCAACGCAATCGTAAAGTCGCCGTATGGCCACTAAGCAGAAAAAATTGTCGCCGGTGTGGCGGGCGAGACTGGTACGGAATACCTGGAGGCTGCTACGAGGTACCCAAGGCCGCTTCATATTACCTGGAGCTGCCCGCACCGCGTTTCCGCTTTGGTGGATGAGTCCGCTGCTCGCTCGACACCTGCCTTACCTGGATGCCTTCTTCAACTTTCGCGCAAATGCGCCATGCTCCGTTTTTTTTCGGAGAAGCTCCCGGTATCTTGTCGGGCGGTTCAGCATCTGCGAACGTGTCCGAATGCTGCTCGATCGCAGCCCAGGGATGGGTGAGCTGTTGCAGCGGTATTCTTGCTGTAGTCGAGAAAAGGCTCGGTGGGTGCTCAACACCGATTCGAATTCAAGAAAGTCCGTAAGCAGGAGGAGGGTTCGCCGTGGTCAATTTGAGGGTTGTCGACATTTATCATGGCGACAGGGTGTCAAGCTTCAAGAAGGCTGCTGACTTCGGCATCTGGGGAATCATCCATAAGCTGGGACATGTACTGGCTTTGGCAATATGCGGATAACAACAAGGGCATCAAATCCAACCAAGTGCCAGGCCATTCCTCATGGAACGTCCCATCACTAACCGATTTCGCTTATAAGAGGATGGGTTCATCGGAAGGCCGATGCGGCGTGCACGGCGGTGGCGAACACCTACGCCGCCTCGGCGCGTCGCGGCCGACCAGCGCTCCCTGGATGCAGTCGCAGCCCCATAGAGTGGTTCGTCCGAACGAATCACATCGGGGTCCCGTCCATATGCAAATTACCGAGATCAGTTTGGATTTCACCAAGAACCTGTCTCAGGATTAGGTGTTCGAAGCTTCGAGAATTTGTTGCACCTGCTCACGGCAGCAATTGGCCCATTATCCCCGTCGCCTGGAGCCACCCGCCACGGAAGCTATCTGGCGGTAAGCTGCCGAACCCTGCCGCGCCGGCAAGTCCTTCCGTTTCCGGACCGTCCGTCTGCGCTATGACGGTTGAAAATAACCCGGAGCGGCCCATCATTGCGCGATGCACCTACTTCGGCGCGCCGCGAGATCTATTTATAATAGCCGACGCCGCAATAAATATCGCCGACCCTGGTTACGAAGCTCACCTTCGGAACCGGATTTGGGTCGCCCGGCCTTGAAAACATGTAGCTGACCTCAGTGATTTGACCTTCCGGCTTCTGCCCAGCGGCGTAGAGTTCAAGACCAAACGCCTTGCCGGTCGGGTCCTTAAGGTTCCTATGGTCCATTCCAAAGAATGCCTTTGCATCAGGGTTGGGGAATGGATGAATTTTGCCGTCGCTGACATTGGCGCAAAATGGGTACAGGTCGCGGTCCAGGAAACCACCTTCTCCCTTAGCAATCATATCGAGCGTTTTGGGCTTGTCTGCCTTCACGGCGGCAACCGTCTTCGCGAGCATAGACTTGGCCTCTTCGGCAGTTCCGAACTGGGCTCGCTGCGCGACGGTGGCACCGGGAAGCGCAAATCCCAAGCTCAGTAGTACCATCGTGCTCAGAGCGAATGTGGTACGACGATTCATTGTATTCCTCCCTCATCTTTGATGCTGCGCGCATACTCGCACGCATGAGATTTCAGGCAGACGAAAAATCGAAGGTCTGAGTGAATGCCTGCCGATGGCATCCTCGCTGCCGTTACGACATCGGGACCTCGGGCCGAATGCCGGCCGCGACCGTCAAGGAGTTGCACCGCCGCGGCCACGTGGTCGAAGTGATTGCGCCGCTATGCCGAAGGTGAGCGGACCAGCAGCGGCGTGATTTTGCCGATGGTTCAGCAGCCCGATCGATTTGAAGTCCTTGACCCGTTGCACATAGTCAGGCTGGTTCTTCTGCGCGAACTTGCGGATCGACATGTCTTCGATCAGGCGCCGACGCAACGGGCTTGCTGCCTGTTCGGTCATGGGGATGCTTCTGTTTTGAGTGAAGGTGTACAAAGCCCCTCATTTCAAAACAGGACGCCCCATGGCGCCATCCCGATCGCTATACCGCCGCCGCGGACTCTTCCCGCGGCGAGCGGTTTAGTCCATTGACCCAATAGCTGCACAGAGAAAACGTGGGAAACGCACACCGAAGCTCTGGGAAACGGCAGGGGGCTGTCTTGCGTTTGCGTGCGAGAGTCAACCCCCGTTTCGTTTCGAAGGCATCGGCCGCAGTGCATTCTACGCAAAAGTGCTGCTCCGCTTGTTGTACCAGGCGGAGCTCGCAAGTGCATGATGTATTATTGTCCGAACACGTCCTTCAGGAATGCGAGGACGTCGCCATGTGCCTTCTTCATGGCGACTTCGTTATAGTGGGTCGTTGTGCCCCGCTCGAGACACGGATCGGAAGGACCGAACGGCTGTTTCGTCTCTACGTTAAGGACAACGCCACCCTCGCTTTCGGCGAGACGGCATCTGCGACGTGAGAGACCTTGTGCAACTTTCGTCGCCTGTGCCGCAGCTGGTCCATCGAAGACGTGGTGCGCATCGGGATATTCGATGTAGCGGACGTTCTTGCCTGCCTTTGTGAGACGAGATGCATACTCACGGCATGGAGCCGCAGGGACCCAATCGTCGGCCGCACCGTGCAGCATCAGCACCGGTTTGGTAACGGCTTCATCCCCATGGAAGGTGGTATCGCACTCCCCGTATACTGAAATGTGCGCGGCAAAACGGATATCGGACCTGAACAATTTCCCAAATCGCTCCAGGCCGGAGTACAGAACTGACTGGCCACCATGCGAGAAGCCCATTACTGCGATCTTTGAGGTGTCGACCAGGGGATTCTTTGCGAGAATGTCGAGCGCCCCGACCAAGTCGTATATGCGGGACATCGTGCTGACTCTAAGCGTCTCCGTGGAGATACTCTGCAGTCCGCGACCCGACCAGCTATCGACAATAAAGACCGCGTAACCGGCCTCGTTCAAGAGGCGCGACCATTCGCCCACCGGCCCGTTGTACGCACCAACGCCGCCGGCGCCGTGCAGCAGCACGACCGTCGGCTGTTTGCCGCTCGCCTTCGGAGCGCGAAGATAGCCTGCGAGCGTGATGGGCGCGCCCTTTTTTCCTGCCAGAAAGTCCGCAGCGGGCGTATCTGCAGACTGAAACGGATGCACTTCTTGCCGCCCGAACTGCGCTTCCGCAGGCGTCGCGAAAAGTAGCATGCCGAGCATGCACAGACGTGCTCTCATTGTCACCCTCCTTGGTTTCCTGCCCCATTTCGGGCGGGTCCGAACCGCGTTAATTTGGCCGCGGACGGCTGACATTCTAGCCATCGCGCAGATTCTTGTCAGCCGACGATCGCGGTATTCAGCCATTTGAGGGACATCACGTCCTCCGGCAGGCGGTAACGCCATGCTGCGAGGAAGACGCGGGCTGCGAGGCAGGCGGGGCGAGTTCACCGCGTGAAATGCCGTCAGCGGCGTCAGCGGCCGGTTGACTTGCTGACGATTTTCCTCAACATTACCGAGTCCTGTTGGCGAAGACGTACGGGCCAAGGAAAATTTCAGAGTTCGAAGCTCAAAACAGAAATTCGGGATCACAGGAGGCGACCATGGGTTCCAACGGATCTGGCCGGAGACGGTTCCTGAAACAAGCTGCCGCAGTTGCGGGCGTGGGCGTAGGAGCAGGCGTAGGCGCAGAATGGGCCGCGAGAGGCCAGACGGCCAAGCCTGAGGCACCAGCCAAGGATGCCCACGCCTCCAGCGAACACCTGCGCCGAGGCGTCCTCCCGCGTCGGGGGACGAGAATGAGCGTTGACCACATTACTTACTACACTCCGTTTCAGGATTATGGTGGAATCATCACACCGTCCCACCTCCACTTCGTGCAACAACACTCCTCCCACTTCCCCGAAATCGATGCGGCGAACCATCGCCTCACGATCCATGGCTTGGTGGACCGTCCCATAAGTTTCAGCATGGACGATCTCAAGCGCCTGCCTTCGGTATCCCGGGTTCATTTTCTGGAGTGCCAGGGAAACAGCTCCGGCATTATCCACCATGGCGGCAATCCCAACATGGGGTTGCCGGTACAGTACATCTGGGGGATGTCCAGTAACAGCGAGTGGACGGGAGTGCCGCTTTCCGTATTGTTGAATGAGGCCGGCTTGAAACCAGAGGCCAAGTGGCTGGTTTACGAAGGGGCAGACCCCGGCAAGTTCAGTCACACCATGCCGCTGGGAAAGGCCCTGGACGACGTTTTCGTGGCCTATGGCCAGAATGGCGAGCCGGTGCGTGTTGAGCAGGGTTACCCGATCCGGATGATCGTCCCCGGCTGGGAAGGCCCCTTCAGCGTGAAGTACCTGAGCCATATCAAGTTGACGGACCAGCCCTTCCACGCCTGGAATGAGGCCATGAATCACTCCATCCCGAGAGCCGATGTGGGCGGCCAGTCGCGCTGGTATCATTTTGATTGGGCGGTGAAATCCGTGATTACGCGGCCGTCCGGTGGAATGAAGCTACCCGGCCCGGGATATGTTCAGATTACGGGGTTGGCCTGGTCCGGTGCGGGCGCGGTCACCAAGGTTGAAGTATCCACCGATGGCGGCAAGAGCTGGAAGGAAGCGAAGCTTCAGACGCCCGTGCATACGAAGGCGCATACCCGGTTTACGTTTGATTGGAATTGGAACGGAGAAGAGGCGGTGCTCATGTCTCGCAGCACCGATGACACAGGCGACGTTCAGCCGACCATGCAGGAGTTGTATAAAGCCTGGGGCATCGCCGACACGAGCAAACCCGCCCGCACGACTCATTTCACTGCCATTCAACCCTGGAAGGTAGCCCGCGACGGGACGCTACACGACGTGATGTTCTCTTAAGCGTAAGGGGACGCGGGCATCGAGCCCAGGATCTTTTCCGATTTGTATCGCGGCGATGGCGGTTTGCGCCCTCGCCGCGATGCTTTGTGGCCGCGGAAGATATGCGTTGTACGGCATTTCGACGCAACCATAAGGAAGAGGCCAAGATCGCTTCTGAAAGGGTCCTTTCTTTCGTCGGGGCGGGCACCGCGGCGCAAGCCGCCGAAGACCCGCCCCTACGCAACAAGAGGTCTTGCAACCCTTTCAGATTGATTGAAGCGCCACACTAATGCGCGCCTCCCGCTTGAACTGAGCCTGCCAACATGTCAGCCTTCAGGGTCCTGGAGGTTCTACGATGCGTGCCAGCTTCGCAGCCATCATCGCATGCGTGCTTGGTCTCACACTTGCGGCTCCTACGCAGGCGCCCGCGCAGGCGCCTGATAGGGCGCAGGAGTGGCCGCAGCCGCAAGTGACCATCGTGGTTCCCTTCGGGCCAGGCGGTTCGGCCGATCTCCTCGCCCGGATTCTCGCGACGCAAATGCAGGCTAAATACGGCACGCCCTTCGTCGTTGAGAATCGTGCAGGCGCCGGCGGCAGCACGGGCACCGGATATGTCGCGAAGGCGGCACCGGATGGCCGCACGCTGCTGCTCGGAACCGTAAGTTCGATTGCGGTCAATGCCGCGCTCTACAGCAAACTGTCGTTCGACGTCGATCGCGATCTGCAACCGGTCTCGCAACTTGTGAGCTTCCCCAATCTCCTGGTCGTCGACCCAAAACTGCCCGTCAAGACAATCCCGGATTTGATCGCGTATCTGAAAGCGAACGAAGGCAAGATAAATTATGGATCGTCCGGGCTTGGCACCTCCTCGCACCTGTCCGTTGTGATGTTCGAACGTGCCATCGGAACCAGGATGACGCATGTGCCGTTCCGTTCGACCGGTGAGGTCGTCAACAGCATGCTTGGCGGAAACATTCACCTCGCCATCGATAGCATGACGACCATCTGGCCGCAGGCGGAGGTGGGCCAAGTGCGCGCTCTCGGGGTCAGCACGCCAAAGCGCAGTGCGACCGCTCCCAATGTACCGGCGATCGGCGAAACGGTTGCCGGATTTGAGGCGGTCGCCTGGCAGGGGCTGTTTGCTCCGGCGGGAACGCCGCGTCCGATCGTCGACCGGATCGCCGCCGAGGTGCGGCGCATCTGGGAGCTGCCCGATGTCGCCGCTTCGTTGACTAGGCTCGGAGCGGAGCCTGTCGTCTCGACGCCGGATGAGTTTGCGGCCTTTGCGCGTACCGAGCGGGTGAAATGGGCGGAGGTCGTCAAGGCGGCTGGCGTCAAGATCGATTGAGTTCGCAATCAATTCAGACTGGAAGCATCCTGCCATTTGATGCTCGGGCAGAACCGCTGCCCGAGCTCAAAGGGCTACTTCTTCTTGCCCTTACCCTTGGTCTTAACCTTTTTCTTCGCGGCTTTCTTAGCCATAGCTGCCTCATCATGTTGAGCCGCGAGCCCGCGGCACCCCTTATTCCATCTGATTCGGGCACAGGTGTCCCAGCCCTACAAGCCGAATACACCAGAAACTTGCTGGTTCCCCAGATAAATATGGTCTGTGATGCCGAACGGGACGTCATGGAACACTGCGAGACAGTCTTACGTCGCCGTGATGTTGGCAGCCCGGACCACTTTGCCCCACTTCTCGGTTTCGTCGGCAAGAAGCTTTCCGAACTCGGCAGGCGAGCCCGCGAGAACCGTGCCGCCAAGGTCGGCAATGCGCGCCTTGATCTTGGGATCGGCGAGAGCCGTGTTGATCTCCCTATTGAGCTTGTCGACAATCTCCGCCGGAACGTTCTTTGGCGCGCCGATACCGAACAACGAAACCGCCTCATAACCCGGCACGAATTCGCCGATGGCCGGAATATCCGGCAGCACTTCCGACCGCGTCGTGGTGGTGACCGCCAATCCCCGCAGCTTGCCGGTTCGCAAATACTCGATCGATCCAGCCATCCCTACAAAGCAAATCTGCACGTGTCCGGCGAGCAGGTCAGTCAGTGCGGGTCCGGCGCCGCGATAAGGAACGTGAACGAGGTCGACGCCCGCCATCATCTTGAGCAATTCGCCCGACAGGTGAGATATGGCGCCGTTGCCTGCCGAGGCCATATTAACCTTGCCTGGATTGGCTTTGGCGTAGGCGATCAGTTCAACGAATGTCTTGGCCGGAAGCGACGGATTTGCCAGCATGACCTGAGGCTGCCGCGTAATGCTTGCGACCGGCGCGATATCGCGGATGAAATTGAAACCGAGCTTTGGGTAGAGCGACGCATTGATCGTTTCCGCCGAACTGACCATCAAGAGCGTATAACCGTCGGGGGCCGCCCGTACGACCGCCTCAGTCGCGATGTTGGCCCCTGCGCCTGGACGGTTCTCGATAACGAACGACTGACCAAGACGCTCCGATAGCCATTGGCCGATCAGACGGGCGGCAATATCGGTTGAACCGCCGGGCGTGAAGCCGACGACGATGCGCACCGGCCGCGATGGATAGGCTTGCGCCTCGGCGACTTTCGATAGGACCGGGAGCGTGGCCGCGCCCGGGGCCAATTGCAGAAAGCCTCTACGGGAAAATTTCATCGTAATCTCCCTGATCCGTTCACGGATATTGCCATGCCCATATAATGTTATTTTCGCCGCGTTGGCGAGTTGGGTTCTCGTCGGGCGAAGCGCAGCGGCTTATGACGCTGGTCTGCATGGCCAAGGCGGTCAGACGGCAGTTGTCGTCAGTGCGTGGAGGAAGACATAGTGGAGGCTACGAAGATTTTATCTTCGTTTTGTGCAGAAACCTACTTCGCGAACCTGCCGCAGAGCGTGGTAACAGTTGCCAAGCTTGCCATTTTGGACACGTTGGGCTGTGCCTTTGGTACGTATTCCGAAGAGCCTGGCCGAGCCGAGATCATTAATCGCGTGGCCCGAGCGCTGGGTGCGCCCGGCCTGGCGACCGTTATCGGTGCGGACATGAAGGCGTCGGCTCCGGTCGCGGCGCTGGCCAATGGTGTGATCTGCCACAGCATAGACTTCGACGACCTGCACGCCGAGGCGCTGACTCACACCAGCTGTGTGGTTTTTCCCGCCGCATTGGCAACTGCTGAAGAGGTCGGCTGTAGTGGAAAAGACTTGGTCACAAGCTTTGTATTGGGATTTGAAGTGGTGGTCCGTGTGGGCATGGCCGTGATGCCCTCACACTATGACCATCGGCACAGCACGGCGACGA
The DNA here is from genome assembly GCA_035300505.1 of Xanthobacteraceae bacterium. Classification (GTDB taxonomy): domain Bacteria; phylum Pseudomonadota; class Alphaproteobacteria; order Rhizobiales; family Xanthobacteraceae; genus VAZQ01. The sequence goes on along the minus strand of DATGVJ010000341.1, from coordinate 154 downwards.
ACGGGACATTCGGTGCGGCCGTCGCCGCAGGAAAGAATTATGGCTTTACAGTTGATCAGTACGTCAATGCACTTGGCTTCAGTGGCACCCAGGCTGCAGGGCTTCTGACTTTTCTTGAATTCGGCGATTATTCAAAAAGCTTCAATCCCGGCAA
>DATGVJ010000340.1:0-12298 GCA_035300505.1 Xanthobacteraceae bacterium | reverse complement strand
AGTCCTCGCCGGCATCGGGTGCCCGCGCCGCGACGTAGACGAGGGCGGTGATCTTCGGGTCCAGGCCCACCTCCGACACGATCATTCCGGAGAAAGAGTGACCGACGAGCACCGTGGGCCCCGACTGCGCCGCGATCGCCCGCCGCGCGGCCTCCGACGCCTCATGCAGCGAGGTCAGAGGGTTCTGCACACTGGTGCAGTTGATACCCTTCTGCTGGAGGCGGGCGATGACCTTAGACCAGCAGGAGCCGTCTGCGAACAGTCCGTGTACGAACACGACATTCTTCGTCTTCAGCGAAATCTGGGCGCTGGCAACTCGATTGAGCACGGGAAAAGCGGCCGCAGCGGCGGCCGCCCCGATCAATGTCCGTCGATTCATCATACTCTCCAATTGAACTATGGGCGACGTGGTGCAGGCAAGAACGTGGCGATGGCAGAGCATATTCAGCGCGACCACGGCCGCGTGACTGTGGCGCTCAATGTATCCCATTCCCCATCGACGGGAGCCCGTTTGGGGTCAGCGGCCCGTTGATGACAGGTGGCTGCGGGGGCGGTGGTAGCGGGGCCGGAATCCGGTTTTGAAAGGCGGGTATCCGTGGAATTGATCCATGTGCAATCCCACGTGATCCAACGTGCGACGTGGGAGCGAATCCACCGGCGGCAAAGCTGGATGTGGATCCGGCGACAGATGCGATCGCGAATACCGCTGCAAATACAAGTTTCATGATCGAACTCCTACTTTTTATCTCCCCCTTGTCACCGTAAATGGTGGCCAAGGCAGAAATTGAAAGTGCGGACGCATACCAATGTATGGCTGGGGCAATCTATGTTGTCTGAAACTCAGACGGAGCTGACGCGCGTTAACATGACATCGCAATCAGATTGCGGCGCGCGCCGATGGGCCCCCGCCGCCCGATGATGGCGCCTATCACCGCTTTACGGGCAAAGTTCACCATCGAGAAATTTGAGAAGGACGTGCGCGTGCAGATTTTCGATGACTACGCCATATGGAAACTAATTTATTTCGGCAAAGCTCGTTTACCAACGCAATGATCGGAGTAGACCAACTGGGGACCGGTAGCAGGCTGCTCGAGGTCACCGTGGGTCTCTCATGCGGTTTGGTCGCAAGAAGTCGCAAAAAAAGCAATTCTCAGCAAGCGGTGCTCGCCTCCGCGATGCTTTTATGCGCGATTGCCTTGAAGGAAAAATTTCTCCTCTCACCGCGCGTGGCGAGCGCGAACCTGGCGATCTGCCTTCACGTTTGTATGAATCCTGCGAGAGGCTGGCTGAGCAACGGGCGATCATGGAGGTCAACGCGCATTACAAATTCATCGACGACTGCATGGTGGGACGCGTGCCTTGATTGATAGAATATGGCTTGAGACGCGTTGGAGCCTAGATGCCGCCTTGGGCGGCCGCAGCCATGAAAAGCCTCCAAAGTTCGCCGCCGCACCTGATCCCAATCGATTTGGCTGCAAGGCTTTCCGTAGGACCAAGACGGTGGCGGCGCGTTGCCGATCTCGGAACGCTGTCGCCACGTCACGCGGCGCATCAAATTCAATCAACCGTCTTGTTTATGCGAGGGAAGCGTAAACTGAAACGTCATGCCTGGGCCAACGTTTCGCGAAGCCGACAGCTGCCCCGCGTGAGCCTCAATGATCGAACGACAGATCGAGAGCCCCATGCCCAAGCCGCCCGGCTTCGTGGTGTAGAAGGCGCTGAACAGCCGGTTCAAATTTTCAGGTTCTATTCCAACCCCGACGTCCTTTACCGCCACCAAGACCCGGTCGGATTCGAGCTCGTGCGTGCGGATCAACAGCTCGCGCGTGCGATCGGCAACCATCGCCATGGCTTGGACACCATTGATTGCAAGATTGATGATAACCTGCTGCAACTGAATCCGGTCGCCGCGTATCGAGGGCAATCCCGGTGCCAGCTGAAGCCGCATCGCTACTCGATGGCTGCGCGCTTCATGTCGTACCAGAGCGGCGGCCTCCTCGATGACGTCGTTGACGTCGATTTGGGTCATCTCCGGATTTGTCTTCTTCGAGAGCGTGCGAATCCGGTGGATCACTTCGCCCGCACGCTTGGCATCGCTGATCATGGACTCCATTGAGCTGCGCGCCTCGTCGAGTACGGGCGGTTGCTGGTCAAGCCACCGGAGGCCGGCTGCTCCGTCGACGACGATCGCCGCCAGGGGTTGATTGACCTCGTGCGCGATCGACGCAGCCAGTTCGCCGAGCGCCGTCACGCGTGTGACGTGAGCAAGTTCCGCCTGCGCCCTGCTCAGGGCGTCCTGCGCTTGCTTGGTGGCGGTGATGTCCATGAGAGCGCCGACGATCTCGTCGCTGCCGCTTTCATCCTTTACAAGATGAGCCAGCACGTGCACGTGCTTGATCGTTCCATCCGGCATCATCAGACGGTGTTCGACATCGAACTCTTGTCCGCCTTGCCTTGCGCGATCGATTTCCTGTTGCACGAGCGCAACGTCGTCCGGATGGACACGCTGCAGCACCAACTCGACCGACGGTTTGATATCCCATGCGTTTCCAAAAATGCGTGCCGCTTCCTCCGACCATACGATTTCTCCGGCAGCGACCCTGAAGCTCACGCTGCCGGTCCGGCTCAAGCGCTGCGCGTCCGCCAATTGAGCCGTTCGCCGGCGCAAAGTGTCTTCGGCTCGCTTGCGATCCTCGATGTCGTACCCCGCCGCATACCATTTGACCACGTTTCCGTTCTCATCGCGCACCGGCACGCGGCTCAACAGGTGCCATCGGTATTCGCCGTCCGCCCGCCGCAAGCGTTGCTCCATTTGGAACGGTTTTCCCGTAGCCAGGTGGGCGCGCCGCTCGCTCTCGACCAATGCAACGTCGTCGGGATGAATAACCTTCTCCCATCGCCCCTTCAAGTCTGCCAACGAAAGCCCCGTATAATCTCGCCATGCTTGATTGACGAAGTCGGGGGAGCCGTCGCGCTGATAGCTGCCGGCCAAGGCCGGGATCGTGTCGATGGTCACCTGGAGGTCTCGTTCGGCTTGGCGAATCTTCTGTTCGGCCCGCTTACGCTCTGCGTTCTCGGCTTCCAGCATCTTGTTGAGTCTTTCGAGGTCCTCAACGGACGTCTGCAGATCATCGCGCGCGCGTCGAAGAGATTCTGCCGCGTTTTTTTGCGCTGTAACGAGCGAAATCACAAAGAAGGCTGTGAGTCCAAACAGGACAATGCGCAGCATGTCCTTTGGCTCGACAATAAGCGAACCGATCGAAGACACGAAAAAATAGTCAAAGGTCAGAATTGCAAGCGCGGCCGCGAACAGACCTGGGCCAAAGCCCCCAATCCAGGCAACGAACATGATCGCGCAAAGAAACAGTGATACGAATGGATCAGTTTTAAGAAAAGCATCCAGCAGGAGCCCGGCGGTCAACGCTGCGGCAACTGACGCAACCGCGATTCCATAGCGGAAAATTAACGGCGGCTTCGACCACCATAGAGGAACCGGCTTTGACATGGTGCTGCCTCCGCGAAGAAAGCGGTGCTAGCACCGTCATTTCGGAAAAGCCATCAGTCAGTATGCGTGCGTTGCGGTAGCTAATCAAGTTACGATTGGCGCAAGATCCGACCAATTGCGGCAATACCAGAAAAGTTCGTTGCAAAGAGGTCGTCCAGCGAAGAAGGATGCGGCCGTCCTTGGGGGCAAAAGGACGGCCGCGGTGAGCTTGGCGGGGGGAGGAAAACCAAGCGCACCCAATCTAGTGACTCTGGAGAAGAGATCTTGGCCGTTATTGCTACGTTTGGTTTGACCTTGCGTTCATTTGATCCCCCGCCGATGCGCGGGACCGAACGCCACCGGCTGCGCAATAAGCGAATGTTATTCATCGCCTTCTGCCAAATTCATAGACCTCGAGGGAGACTGGTGGAAGCTTGACGAACTCGCTGCCAACGAATGTCGCATCACCTGCTTGTTTCAATAGAACATTGCAAGCGAACGGGTTGCCGATGGATCGGCGCCCCCGCCTCAGCAACAGGCACTACGAGCCGACCGGATGCGCGGCTCGCGCGCGTCACAACCGGTCGGCGGCCGATGTGATCAACACTACGGTGGAGATTTCTCCCCCGGATATCGTGCGACGTCGCATCGTCACTTGGGACGGCATGACGGCCGAGATCGTTCAAGCCACGAGGCGCGAAGAGATCGAGTACCGCTTTTGCGCACCTTTTCATCTGCTCGCCGTCTGCGAGGAGGGGGCTCGGAACGATGGAGAAACCTTTGTCGAGGGGCTGCCCCAATCGTCACTGCGAAATCTCAAGAAGAAGCTCACTTTCGTACCGGCCGGCCACGAATATCACGATTGGCATGACCCGCGGACTCTCAGCCGCGTGGTGTACTTCTATTTCGATCCGGTCAAAATGCCCGTTCACTCCGAGTCGGGCTTCGGGGGCCTCGCGCCGCGCCTACATTTTGAAGATTCGGGCCTCTTGGACACCGCGCTCAAGCTCACGACATTGATCGAGAGTGCCGGCGTCGATCACCGGCTCTATCTGGAAGCTCTCGGCGTCGTGTTGGCACATGAGCTGGCGCGGCTCGATCCTGGAACCCCCCGCATCCGGGCGCCCATCCGCGGCGGCCTCGCGGCCTGGCAGCAACGTGTTGTCACCACCTATATCGAGGAGCATCTTGCCGAGCCGATATCGCTCGCCACGCTCGCCCAATTGGTTCGGCTGAGTCCATACTATTTCTGCCGGGCCTTCAAGCAATCCTTCGGCGTGCCGCCACATCGATTTCACACCGGCCGTCGCATTGAACTTGCCAAGGCGCTGTTGGCCAAGCCCGCGCCCTCGGTAACCGATATCGGACTGACGGTAGGCTTCAGCGAGACAAGCTCGTTCACCGCAGCCTTTCGCAAAGCGACGGGATTCACACCGACCGGTTATCACCGAAGCCTCGAGTAATGTCTTTCATGGAGAACGCGGCTAGGCCGGAAGAGCCAATAGCGAAGCCCTATTGGCTCTTCCCATTTACGGTCTCTCTACCGCGCCCCTTCCGCAATCACCGCCTTCGTTGCCGCGATGACTTCCGGCGGCGTCGCGTAGAGTTCGCCCAGGAGCTTTTCGATTTCGGCGCCGCGCATCGGATTGACCTCGAGTTGTCGTTGTGCGGCCTCGGCCAGGAACTCCGGATCCTTAATCGTATTGTCGAAGGCCGCACGCAGGGCTTGCGCGCGTTCCGGGGGCACGCCGGGTGGCGCCAGGAACGGCCAGCCCATCTGCTGGCGGCTGAGCACGAGCTTGAGGATCTGGCGTTCTCGTTCGTTCCCGGCGAGGTCCATGACCAGCGGAACGTCCGGAAGCGCGGGGCTCTTCTGCAATGCCATCTGCAACAACAGCGTAATGCGCTTGTTCGTCACCCATTCGCTGCGCGTGATCTTGATGCTGGTCCACGACCAGCCGCAGCGGCCGTCGACCTCGCCGCGCTCCATGGCGAGATTCATCTCCGGTCCACCCGGATAGCCGGAAACCAGTTTGAGCTTCACGCCCATGAGGTTCCGCAACATCGTGGCGAACATGTCGGGGTCTGACCCCGATCCTTCGCCCGCGACCGTGAAGGGTTTGGTTTTCATATCATCCCAGCTCTTGATCGGGGATGTGTGCCAGGTGGTGCAGAGGCTGACCTGATCCGAACCGCTGCCAATCCAGGTGAATTTGCGTCCGTCGAATTGCGCGGCGCTTGCCCCGATGAGCGGCTCGACCGCTAGCCCGCGCCCGATCATGCCCAGCGTCGTTCCGTCCTTTGTGGCTGCGTTGTAGAGAAAATTCGCAACGCGCAGGCTGCCGGCACCCGGCATGTTCTGCGGCACGACCAATGGATTGCCAGGAATGTGACGCCCGAGATGTTTCGACAGCACGCGTGCATAAAGGTCGTAGCCGCCGCCGCTGGTATAGCCGATCAGCATCGCGACGGTTTTGCCGCGATAGAAGTCGGCGACCGGCTGGGCGTTGGCCTGGCCCCCGGCCACGAGGGGCCACAGGGTCAAAACTGCCACGAGCCAGAGGGGCAATGATCGCATCGGAGCCTCCGCGTAAAACACGCTCGCGGATACTGGCGCAGGCCGACCCGGCACGCAAAGGTCTATTCTCACGCGTGCCGCGATATTGTAGATTTCTGCCGTGCGGTGCAAGGAATGCTTTGAGATGTGAGCAACCAACCAAACGATGATGTCACTTCCCCGAATTCGCATCTTCATTTCATCGCCGCGCGATGTCGGTAGCGAGCGTGCGCTCGCGATGCGTGTGCTCGAACGGCTGCAGCTCGAGTTCCGCGGCCGCGTCGAGCTTGCGCCGATTTTCTGGGAACACGAAGTGCTCAAGGCGACGGATACTTTCCAGTCGCAAATTCCGCGCGCCGCCGAAGCCGACCTTTGTGTATTCATTCTGTGGTCCTGGTTTGGAACGCCGCTGCCGGAGGATTTTCGCCGGCCCGACGGGTCGACCTTTCGCTCGGGGACTGAATTCGAGTTCGAAGACGCCGTCACCCATTTCCGGGAGAGAGGCTCGCCTGACATTTTGGTTTATCGCAAGACGGCGGATGTTGCGATGCCGACGCGCGATCGCACGCGCGAAATGGAATGGCGCGCCCAGCGCGACGCGCTGCATGAATTCGTCGATCGCTGGTTTCGCGGTGAAGGCGGCACGTTCAAGGCAGCCTTCCAGGAATTCGAGAAGCAGCAGCAATTCGAAGATCTCTTTGAAACGCATCTGCGGCGCTGGATCGAAAGCCGGTTGATTGCATCATTGCCAGCCGGCGAAACTCAACAACCGAGCCTCTGGCAGGGTTCACCCTATCGCGGGCTGGAGCACTTCGACTTCAATCACGCGCTGATCTATTGCGGACGCACGCAGGCTGTTGCCGAAGCGATCGACGCGCTGCGGCGGATGGCCGAGAAGGGGACGCCGTTCCTGCTGGTCGCCGGAATGAGCGGCGCCGGCAAGTCATCCTTCGTGCGCGCCGGCGTCCTGCCGATGCTGATTCAGCCGCGCGTCATTGAGGGTGACATCGCCTGGCGCTGGGCGGCGATGCGGCCCGGCGATGTGGCGGACAATCCGCTCGAAAGTATCGCGGCTGCTCTTCTCGCGGACGAAGCGCTGCCGGAACTCGCCGAAGGCGGGATCTCGCGGAGCGAACTTGCCGCGATGTTGGGCGGTCGCGTCGACACTGTGCTGCCGATCCTGACCATGGCACTCGCGCGCGCCGCCAGTACGCGTGCGGGCGGGCCTGCGGCGAGCGCAAAACTTGTCCTGGTGGTCGATCAGCTCGACGAGATTTTTACGCAAGCCGCAATCGAGCCCGCGACACGCAACGCCTTTGCGGAGGCGCTTGCAGCGCTGGCGCGTTCCGGCAAGGTCTGGGTGATCTTGACGTTACGCAGCGATCTCTTCGCCAGGATGGCGGAGTTGCCGGCCGCTTTCTGCGAACTCGCGCGCGGCGATGGGTTCTACGAGTTGCGGGCTCCGAGCCCGGCGGAGATCGGCCAGATGATCCGGCGGCCGGCACGCATCGCAAGCGTCCGCTTCGAACGCCGAGGCGATACCGACGAAGCGCTCGATGACGTATTGCGAGACGCTGCGGCGGCACAGCCGGCCTCGCTGCCTCTCCTGCAATTTGCACTTGATGAACTCTCCAAGGCCTGCGCGCAAACCAAGGTTTTGACGTTTGCGGCCTATGAGGCCTTGGGCGGACTCGAAGGCGCATTGCGGGCGCGCGCCGAAGCGACGATTTCCGAGCTTTCGTCCACGGCTCAATCTGCGCTTTCCCCGGTCATCGCACGCTTGGTGCAGGTGCGGCTCGACGGTGCAGTGGGGCAAATACGGGCCGCCAAGGCGGGGCTCGATGCCATTCCGGGAGGCACTAGACTTGTCGATGCATTCGTCGCAGCACGCCTTTTTGTGGTCGACCGCGGAGCCGACGGCGAGCCGGTCGTCGGCGTGGCGCACGAGGCGCTCTTGCGCGAATGGCCGCGGGTGCGTGACTGGATCGAGGAGAACCGAGCCGTCCTCAATGCGCGTGCGCGCATTGTCGCGGCCCAAGCGCTGTGGAGTGCTGCCGACCGCGGCGATGTCTATCTGCTGCCAGCAGGCCGCCTGCTGCAGGAAGGGGAAGCGCTGCTCAAGGAGCGGCGCGCGCTGATCTCCGATTCCGATGCGGACTTCATCGAGGCCTCGCTGCAACGTGCGGCGCGCGAGCGCTTGCGTGGGCGGTTGCGCTGGGCGGCGGCCGCGGCAGTGTTGGTGTTCGTGGCGGCCGGTGGCGCCTTCTATTGGGACGCCTATCACCGCGACCACGCCAACTCCTATGGGGCGATGAGCAGGCGGTGGGGCGTGTTTACGGGCGTCGGCTTGCTCAGCGACGACCAGGCGCGTGCCCGCAGTTTGAGCTTCCGCATTCACACACACGGACGCTTTGGGCCGATCTATCGCATGGAAGCCGTCAACGGCGCCGGCTATTGCCCGATGGTGAGTGCGTTGCAGCTCTTTATCGGCGGCGCCCTTTCGGCGCAGAACTTTACGTCGAAAAGGACTTGTGCCTGGGAGTTCGAGGTCGATGCCGGCGGCCGCGCGCGGAGCGAGCAGGGGCTCGATTTTATGGGGCGCCCTGTCTACATGTTCCGCTATTCCGACAAGGATGCAACGACGGCCGAATATTACAACGCTGACGGCTTCGCCTCGTCGGGTTCGAGTTCGGGTGCGAGCCGCATCGTATTCGAGCGCGTGGCGTCCGGACCGCTTGCGGGCCTCGAAGCGATCATGCGCTTCAAGGATGCCTATGGCCGGCCGAAACAGAACCATCAGCGGATCTACGGCGTCCGCAATGAGTTCGACAATCAGGGGAGGCCTGTTCGGACAACCAATCTCGATCGCAATGATCGACCCATGCCGGACAACGAAGGCATCGTGACGCTTGTACAGGAGTACAACGAACGGGGGGAAGTCGTTTCAAGAAGTTTTCTCGATGTCGATGGCCGGCCGGCGCGCGCCCAGGCAGGTTTTTTCGCTTTGAAAATTGCCTACGACACTGCCGGCAACGAATCCCGCCACGTGACGCACGATATTGACGGCACGCCACTTGCGCGGCCGGAGGGTTATGCGGAAACGCGCTACACCTATGACAAGCGCGGTAACATCGAGCTGATCGCCTTTTTTGACGGAGCAGGCCAGCCGACCCGCATCCAGAGCGGAGAATCCAGGGTCCGCCGCGCGAGCGATTCGCGCGGATGGCTGACGGAACTCACCTATCTCGACGAAAACGATAAGCCGATCCTGACCACCGGCGGCAGCGCCATGGATCGCTATGAATATGATGCCGAATCAAACCTCACGCGCCTGCGGTTTTTCGATCTGCAGGGCACAGTTTCACAACAAACCGTCAAGCGATTTGCCGATGGCTTGTTGGTTTATGAGACCTATCTCGATGGCGAAGGTCGGCCGGCGCCGCGAGCAATGGGGCATAGCGCGGTCCGGATGGCTTATCGCAACGGTCGGGAGACCGAGCGCGTCTATCTCGACGGCGACGACCACCCGTTCATCACGACGCGCAAGTTTGCCAAGCAAGTCACCACATATGACGAACGCGGCAGTGTCGTGGAAGTAGCGTATCGGGACGACCAGGATCGTCCCGTGCTCAGTGATGATGGCTATGCCACGGTCAAGCGCCGGTTCAACGAACTGGGCGATCCAGAGGAGGAGATTTATCTCGGTATCGACGATGCGCCAAGGCCCGCTGCCTCCGGCTATGCGAAGGTGCGCACGCGTCATGATGAGCACGGCCGCGGGCTTGAAGTGCGCTACTTTGCGGCCGATGATCGTCCAGTCTGGCCGGACAAGGCTTGTGCATTCAACCGCACCTTTGACCCACTCGGCCGCGTGTTGACGACGCTCTGCATTCGCGACGGCATGCCGGCGCCGCATCCGGACGGCTGGACGCGCCGCGATATGCTCCGCGACGTTGCGGGCAATATAGTGCGCGAGGGTTATTTCGACGGTGACGGCATGCCGGTGCGCGAAACGAACGGCGTGGCGCGCTGGGACCGTTCTTATGATGCCTGGGGAAATATCGTCGACCAGGCCTTTTTCGACGAGCGCGGGGCCGCTTTGAACGGACCGAACGGCTGCCAGCGCATTGCGCAGGAGTTCAGCCGGGTCAATTCGATCGTCGGAGAGAAGTGCCTTGCCGCAGATGGCACACCGGCTGAGCGCAATGACGGGGTACATCGCGTCGTCATCGATCGTGACGCCCAGGATCGGGTCACCTTGCGCACCTTTCATATGTTGCGTATTCCGCGCGGCTGGCCGACGCGCGTTCTTCGACAATATCGGGACGCGGAGGGCCGCTTCCGGCGGGCCGAATATGTCGATGACAACGGCGTTGTGCGTCTCGTGCGTGATCTCGATGAGCATACCCGTGTGACCGAAACCGCCTATTTCGATGAGCAGGGCCGCCCGCAGCGTGGGACCGGCGGTTTTGCCAAGAGCCGTGTGCTGGCGTTCGACGAATTCGGCGGTGCCGATATGGAATTCCAGGACGAGGGGGGCAATCCGGTCGAGCCGTTGATATTGGTGACGGCTGTGAAAGATGGCGGGCCGGGCGCGCGTGCCGGGATCAGAGCGAACGATCTGATCCTGCGCTACGACGGGCGAGCCATCCACTACGGCCAATTTGCAGCCGCCCAACGCTTGCCGGGCACGGAAAAGCGCGAACTCGTGATTTGGCGCGGCAATGCCACGGAGATAATTCAAGTTGAGCCGGGGCCGTTGCAGATCGAGAGCGAACCACTCGCCCGGCCTTGATGCCGATGGTACATCCGAACTACTCTATGGCCTCCATGACATCAGTCAGAGGATTTTGGAAATTTATATCTTCACCACGCGGCGCGGGCGGCGGCCTGCGGTGGGCCGCGGCTGTGGTTTTGCTCATCGTATTGTGTGGCGGAGCCTACTGGGATGCCAAGCTGCGCGATCATGCGACCTATTACCGTTACTACGCCAAACGGTGGGGTGCGTTCACCGGCATTGGATTGATCGGCGAAGATCAGGCGCGCGTGCGCGCGGTCAGCTACCGCTTTCTAACCCGCGGCCGATGGGGCCCCACCTATCGCATGGAGGCGGTCAATGGTTCGGGCTATTGCCCGATGATCAGCCCGATGGCGCTCTATGTCGGCGGCGATCTCACGGACCGGGATTTTACCTCACGACGCCACTGCGCCTGGGAATTCGATGTGGATGCAAATGGCCACGCGCGGAGTGAGCGGGGTTTCGATTTCATGGGGCGCCCTGCCTACGAGTTGCGCTATTCCGGCGCGGACGCCCTCGTTGCCGACTATTATAACGCGGCTGGATTGAACAGCGCCGGTTCCGCCGCAAGCCGCATCGTGTTCGAACGCATCGAGACAGGTGCGCGCGCAGGCTTCGATGCGGTCATGCGGTTTCGCGATGCCGATGGCCGGCCGCGGCAGAACCATCAGCGGGTCTATGGGGTTCGTTCGGAATTCGACGACCAGGGCAGGCGCCTTCGTACGACGTACATTGATCGCGATGACCGCCCGATGGCGGACCAGGCCGGCATTGTCATCATCGTGGCGCAATACAACGAGCAAGGAGACGCTGCTTCGCGATTCTATCTCGATCAGGCGGGCCTGCTGATGCGCACGCAGGCCGGATATTCTTCGCTGCGGATTGGCTATGATGGCTTCGGCAACGATGTGAGCTACGCGACTTTCGATCCGGACGGCAAGCCGTTTGCGCGTCCGCAAGGCTATGCCGAAATGCGCTACCAGCATGACAAACGCGGCAATATCGAACTGATTTCCTATTTCGACGCCGCGGGCCGCGCCACCCGGATACAAAGCAGGCAATCCAAGGTTCGCCGGGCAAGCGACAGCCGTGGCTGGCTCGGCGAAGTTGTCTATCTCGATGAAAATGACCAGCCGATTGTTGCGAATGATGGAAGCGCCACGGAGCGCCTTGAATATGATGCCGAATCGAACCTGGTCCGGCAGCAACATCTTGATGCGCAGGGGACATTGTCATGGCAGACCGTGAGAACCTTTGCCGGCGGTCTTCTCGTCCAGGAGATTTACCAGGATAGCGCCGGCCGTGCGGCGCCACGCCCTCTGGGGCACAGCGGCATGCGCCTGGCCTATCGCGGGAACCTGATCTCCGAGCGTGTGTACCTCGACGCAGAGCGGCGCCCTCTGGTCACTTCGCGGAAATTCGCGAAGCAGGACTTCGTCTATGACGATCGCGGCAATGC
>DATGVJ010000339.1:0-14190 GCA_035300505.1 Xanthobacteraceae bacterium | reverse complement strand
TGTCCGCGACCTGTTCCCGGCTCGAAAAATGAATGTAGCCGTCCTGCATGTCGATGCCGGCACCACGGAACAAGCCCGTGCGTTCCGCCTCGCGCCACAGTGCCGTGTTGCAGATCTTGTAGATCATCGTCCCCACGAATTACCTGACCTTTCATGCCGCTCCCGAGGATGGGGAGGACGATAGCGCGTCGGAGACGCATTATCACGAAACCCATCATGGTCTCGGGCCGGCCGCAAGATGATGGGTTTCGGGCATAGCCCGGGTAGACGGGCGTAACCCTCCTCTTGCGACTAAAACGTGCAATCACTCTACCCATCCTACCGTGGCCACAGCAACCACGCTCCGCGCACAATATAGACGACGCTGATGGCGAAGATGATGGCACGTGTCCACTGCCGGAAATTATGGTCTGTCATGCGTTCCAGCACAAAGGGCGCCAGCGCCGTCCCGGCAATCGCCAGCGCGATGGCCGGAACGCACAATTCCAACGGGACACCCCCCATTCCGGCCAGCGAAACGAAATAGACGCCGCGCACGATATGGCTTAGCGACTGTGTCACGGCCTTGGTGGCATTCGTGGTCTTGCGATCGAGCGAACTCTTCTGGAAGAACATGTCGAGAAACAACCCGCCGGCACCGGTCAACACCTGGATGACGGTCATGATCGCGCCGGTGAGGAACGGCACGCCGCGCCATTCAATGTTCGGCCGCATCGCTGCGGGAAGCAGTTCGACCGCGAACGGCATGAGACCGAGCGCGAGATAAACCAGCGCTTTGTCGGGAACAAGCGCGATCGTGTACATGATCGCAAATGAAATCGCGGCGCCGAGCACGTACCAATGGAAAATCGGCCAGATCACATATTGCCGCCACTGCACCGCGCGCCAGCCGTTGGAGAATATCTGGATGATCGAAAACAGGATCATCGCGGGTGCAACGTCAAAATAGATCAACAGGACGCCGAGCAGGACAAGCCCGCCGGCCATGCCGAACACGCCGGAAATGAACGAACTCACCACAACGGTGAAGCCGAGGACGGCAAGGCTGGCGATGGTCATCTCAATCTGGGCTACGATCCGGGTTCAATCCCTGTCGCAACGGGGCGGGACGAATCGGCGGTCCAGGCAGAAAATGACCCGACATAAAGCGCGGGCTCGACCCCGACCGCGCACATGGCGGCGATCGCATGGGCCGCCGCATTGCCGCTGCCGCAATAGACACCGATTTTCGTCGATCCATCGGCGCCGAGCCCGGCGAAGCGCGCGCGCAGGTCCTGGTCGGATTTGAATTTTCCATCCGCGATGTTGTCACCGGATGCTGCGAGAATGGCTCCCGGTATGTGCCCGGTGCCGGCTTTGCCGGGCTCGCCCACGTAGGCTGACTTCGCACGCGCGTCGAACAATCTGGATTGCCCAGCAAGAGTTGCGGCCTCTTCCGCGCCGATCGTCGGCATGGAGCCGGGTTTAAGAACGACATTTCCGGCGTGAGAAGCCTGCGTGGCAATGTGGTTCGATGCAGGACGGTTGGCGCCAGTCCAGGCGCCAAATCCGCCGTCCAGCACGCGAACGTTACCAAGGCCGGCCCAACGGAGCGTCCACCAGGCACGGCTCGCTTGCGTACCGGTGGAATGATCGTAAGTCACGACCACGCTATCGTTCGATATTCCCCAGGCGCGCGCTTTGGCCTGGAATTCAGCGATATCCGGCAGCGGCCGCCGGCCCGATGTCGCGGTCGGCAGGCCCGAAAAATCCGTTGCCAGATGGACCGACAGCGCCCCTGGTATCTTGGGCCGATCCTTGGGTGCCGCGCCCTTTTCATCGAGCACGTCGAGCAAGACGATGGGTTTACCGGCGTCCATGAGCCGAACGAGTTCGTCGGCAGTGATTAGTACTTTTGCACGTGCTTCAGTCACAAGAGCGAGCCTTTAGATTCGTTGTGTGAGCCGCCGAATTATCAACGAGTACGGTGTGGCTCCCTCTCCCTTTGGGAGAGGGCTGGGGTGAGGGGTTACGGGCTATTTATAATCCCCGCCCCCCTCACCCCACCCCTCTCCCCAGAGGGGAGAGGGAGCCGACCGAGTTCGTCGAAATGACATCGACTCACAACTTAAATCATCATTTCACGCCGTCATCGTCGCGCGATAGAGAATTCTCCGGGCGCCACCGTAATCCTTGATGCCCTTGTGCTGCACGACACGATTGTCCCAGATCGCGAGTGCCCCGCGGGTCCAGGCGTAACGCACGGTCGCTTCCGGCGATTTGATCATGTCGAACAGAATGCCGAGAATGTTCTGGCTCATGACCCGGCTGACGCCCTTGATATAGGCCACGTAGGATTCATTCACCGCGATCCATTTGCGTCCCGTCGCGGGATGAACGCGAACGAGCGGCATCTCGAAGGGAGGCATTCGCGCACGTGCTTCGGTCGCTTCCTTGGGGTCGAGATACCGGTCCGTAATGTGTCCGGTTGCATCGGCCGACTGAATGACAGTGAGCGATTCGAGAAATGCCGCAAATAATGGATCAAGCCGCTCATAGACCCATGCCGTATTGCTGAACATCGTATCGCCGCCGGACTCGGGCAATTGCTTGGCAAACAGCGCCGTAAAAGCCGGAGCGTCGGGCCGGAATCCACCATCGGCATGCCAGATGTGATTGCGAAGGTTCTTGTCCTTGAGCGAATCGATCATGGTCGCATCGGGATTTTCCGGCGCGCGTGGCGTGTGCGGACCGGCATAGTGGAAGAATTCGCCCAGGAAGCCCGCGAAAGCGGTGAAATTCTCAGCCGTCACCGTGCCGGGCTCAAAAATCACAAGACCGCGATTGTGCAGAAGATCGCGCAACGCCGACCGAAACTCGCCATCAAGGACCTGTCCATCGAATTTGAATCCCGAAATCGTCGAGCCGATTGCCGGTTGCAACTGGGAGACGCGCACTCCCGTCGGCATGGCGGATTCCGAAACGAGCCTGACAACATTCGTGGACATGAGCACCTCGGGTTAATGGCGAGCTTGGCCGCATCAACAGATTGATTTTGCGAAATTTTCCAAGTCCAGGCAAGCGTTCATGCTTGATGTCTTGCCTGCATTGCGGTCTCACCGCGCCCGGGCCAGGATATCCCGCACGCGCTTGCGCTGCTCGGGGGTGACGGACGTCACGATGCTCATGGCGTTGCGGCGCGTTCCTGCAGCGTCGACGTAGTCCGTGTAGAGTTACCGCTTTTCGCCTTCTGCCAGGAAGGCCGGGTCGCCGACGGACTTTGCCGTTGCCGACTCCAGATATTTGAGCCGGTTCGCGGCCATCCCGGGCGGCACCACCAGGATCCGGCCAAGACTTTGCACCGCATGCCGGAAGCCGAACAGCCATTCCTGGTCAGCATCGAGAGGCGTCGCCTCGAAAATGGTCGGGAGGTTGGGGAAGAATCGCGACCTGTTGCGCCCGATCGTGACGAGCGCAATCGACCCGTTGGCCGCGACGAAGGAGTTGGCCGACGTGTCGGTGATGTAGAGCGCGTCCATTTCGCCGCGCGCCATCGCGAGCGCGGCATCATTGCTGCCTTTGTAACCGAGCACGATCTGGCAATCGAGCCGAAGCGCCTCGCAGGTGAAGGCGGCGCCATCCGAGAGCGAGTCGACCGGGCCGCTCGCGGCCCATCGCCATTTCTTGTTCGCCGTGAGCGCCTCGGCGATGGTCTTGACCCCAAAATGCGGACCGACAGTCCAAAGCGACGGCGGCGCGCTCAAGGTCGCCACATAACCGACGCGACCGAGATCAAACCGCGCGCCCGGTTGATCGGTGAGCTGCGAGAACGCCGCGCCCGTCCCGTTAACGATCATCATCGTCAAGCCATCAGAGGGTGCCATGTAGACGCCGCTCAATGCGACGAGCCCGCCGGCGCCGGGACGGTTTTCGACGATCACTGTCGCGCCCAGGTTTTTCGAAAGATAAGGCGCCAGCATGCGCGCATAGGCGTCATAGCCGCCACCGGGACCAAATCCCACGACCAGTCGCACGGTCTTGCCGGCGAAAAAAGCGTGTTCGGAATCCTGGGCGGTGGCGGTCAATGTCGAGAGCGCAAGCGCGACAGCGATTTTAAGCCATTGATTCATCCCAGGAACTCCTCGTTGGGTTCGTTCCCTAAAAAACGAGCCTTATCCGCGGGCAGCATATTGACACGTTGAGACAATGCGCCACTGCCCCCTCCCGGCCGACCCTTCGGAATCGAGGAGGAATGATGATGCGCGATCAACCAGTCGTTCCCACGCTTGACCACCAGGAAGCTGAAGCGCGCCGGCTGCCGAAACGTGTACAAGCCGAGGCCAAGGGCCGTCGTCTCGTTGATTACCACCATTTGACGTTCCTGAATGGTGACTTTATTGCCGCTGTTGGGCAGGCCCCTGAAGTACTTGCGTATCGCATCGGCCCCCACATTGATTTGCGGCTCCGACGTGCCTTGCAGGATCGCGTCCGGCGCATAGACCTTGAGCATCGCTTCGACATCGTTGGCACTGTAGGCCGCGGCCAATCGGTCGATCGCGGCGGCGGCATCCTCGGCGGGACCGGCCATGCTCATCGTCGGCACGAACACAACCAGCGATGCAAGAAGGATTTGAGCAAGTCGAAACATTTGTGTCTCCTTGTTCCATTTGTTTCGGAAACAATCCCGGCATCCATCTTGAAGCAAGTGTAGCCTAAAATGTCAGATGCAGCGGATGGCGCGGACCTTCCGAAGTCAGGACATTCCGCTTGACCAACGCCGCGACGATGCGCCGCGCGTGGCGCGGCGTGAGACCAAGGAGATCGGCCACCTCATTGCGCGGCATTTCGCCGCGATAAAGATCGATGGCAAAGTCAGTCAAGCTTGCGCGGTGTCGTGAATCTGCGCCCGATGAGCAGGGGGGCCATAAGAGTGATGGATTCAACCCGATCAGCGACCCGCCGAAATGTCCGGGATCTTGTCCATTGTTCATTCGTATAACCCAACAATATCATATGCTTAGATATTAAATACGAAAAACCTATCAAATGGCCGCTCATCAAGACCGACCATATGAAACCGGATTTCCGGAACAGGGAGTTTGCTGTGGTTCAGAAGGGGCTAGCTCGCAAGCATGACACCAGGCTTGCTGTGCTCGCTCCGACGCCCCCGCTTCCGCGCAAGATCGATGAGCTGGCCGCCGAAGCGCGCCGACAATTCAATCAACACGATTTCTCGTCCGCCAAGAAACTTTGCAAGGATGTCCTGTCGCGCGCGCCGTCCCACGTCGATAGTCTCAATCTGCTAGGCCTGATTGCGCAAGAATCGGGACGCCACTCCAAGGCCATTCGGTTCTTCAACAAAGCCATCAGCGCCGATCCGTATGATGGCGTTTACCACTACAATATCGGTTCGTCCTACGAGGCCCTCAATGATTGGGACAAGGCGGCCGTGCATTTCAAAGAGGCGATCAATCTAGGACTGGATAAGAACAATGATCTCGGCGAGACTGAAAGACTTCTCGTGCAAAGAGCGGAGGTTGCTGCCTGCATCGAGCGCATGAGGGCTGCATGGCCTCGGCGGCTGAGCGCCGCGGAGCTGTTCGGTGAAGAAGGTGTTGCTGCCGTCGCCAGCGACTTCTTTCTTTGTTGCGCGCTGGAGACCACCAAGCTCGACGGCCTTCTCGTGGAAGTATTCCTGACGGAGGTTCGCCGCGCCCTGTTGCAAGTTGCAACCGATGCCGCCCCCGATTTTGGCGAAACCGACATGTCGATTGTCAGGCTTAGTTTCGCGCTCGCGCAACAGTTTTTTATGAACGAATACGTCTACTCTCAAAGCACTGAGGAAGACCGACAGGTAGCTGCCCTGCGGGACGTATTGCAAGAGAAGCTGCGCATCGGAACCAAGGTTGCCCCGTTCCTGCTCGCAATCATCGCGGCCTACGTCCCGTTGCATACATTGCCCAACTTGGAAACGCTGCAACAAACTCAGTGGCCAAATGTTTTGGTTGGCCTCATTCGCCAGCAGATCATCGAGGTGAAGGAGCAAGCACGAGACCGCAGCGCCATCCCGGCTCTCACCGCCATCGCGGACAAATCGATGCTGGTAAGGCGCATGTACGAAGAGAACCCATATCCCCGTTGGATAATGATTCCGAAATACTTGTTACCACCGGCAGGCGGCATGCGGCCTCCAAGTTATTACGCGCGGATGACGAACGGCGTCGAGCCGGCCACAATGCTGATTCCTGGCTGCGGAACCGGTCTCCACGCGATCAAAACAGCGCTGACTTTTCCGAACACCAGGGTCCTCGCCGTCGACATCAGCTTGGCCAGCCTTGCCTATGCACGCCGAAAAGCGCGCAAGGCGAATGCGCACAATATCGAATTTGCGCAGGCCGACATCTTGAACCTGGGTTCTATCGACCAAAGGTTCGATGCCATCGAGGCTCCGGGGGTGCTGCACCACCTGCACGATCCGCTTGCCGGCTGGCGCATATTGCTGTCGCTGCTGCGCCCGGGCGGCATCTTGCAAGTCGGTCTTTACAGCTCCATCGCCCGACAGGGCGTCAACGCCGCCCGCGCTTTCGTTTCTGAGCACGGCTATCGCCCGACGCCCGACGGCATCCGCGCTTGCCGGCAGGAGATCATTCGCCGCGAAAATCTCCGGAGGGAGGTGGAAACAATTAACGATTTCTATTCCACGAGCGACTGCCGCGATATGCTGTTTCACGTCATGGAGCATCAGTTCACGATTGCGCGGATCAAGGCCTTTATCGCCGCCGAACGCCTTTCGTTTCTCGGGTTTGCCATCAAGAGATACATTCTCGACGACTTTCAGCAGCAGTTTCCCGGTCCCAATGCCCTTGTCGACCTCGACCTGTGGGAACGGTTCGAAATGGCCAACCCGCAGACGTTCCTGCAAACATACTTGTTCTTCGTCCGGCGCCAGGCCGAGCCGGAAATTCGCGGGTGAAACTGGCAGTTTTGACTACAGCGCTACCCCGACCTCGCCAGCGCCCCATCGATCATCTCGATCGTATTGCCGATCCCATACACCGCCACGAATGACCCAAATCGCGGGCCTTTCTCCTGACCGAGCAGAACCTGGTAGAGCATGTTGAACCAGTCGAGCGCGACGCCGGGCTTGCCATCCTTGGCGGCCTTCTTGTGATCCAGAAACGGTTCGCGGCGCCCGATGTCGTAGACCACGTCCTGGATTTGTTCGGCGGTTGCCTCCTTGGGCAATTGCGAGAGTGCATCGCGCAAATCGGAAAGTGCTGCGCGCTCGGCCTCGGTCGGCGCGCGATACTTTTTTTCCGGCAGCACGAAATCCCGGAAGAAGTGGATCGCATAGCCGACCAGCGCATCGAGCTTCGGATGCGTCTTGGGCGTCACGCCCGGACGATAGCGGCCGATGAAACCCCAGAGCGTTTCGGCATTCTCCGCATTGGATGACGCAACGAGAGTGAGCAGCATCGCGAACGTGATCGGCATATCGGGCACCGGCGGGTTGCCGGCATGGATGTGCCAGACCGGATTGGCGAGTCGCTGCTTGCCATCCTGGCGCTGATAGCCTTCGAGATGCTGTTGGTATTCATCGACATGGCGCGGAATGACATCGAAATAAAGCCGCTTGGCCGACTTCGGCTCGCGATACATGAACAACGACAGGCTCTCGGGGCTGGCGTAGCGCAGCCATTCCTCGATGGTGATGCCGTTGCCCTTGGACTTCGAAATCTTCTGGCCACCCTGGTCGAGAAAGAGTTCGTAGTTGAAGCCTTCCGGCGGCGCGCCGCCAAGCGCGCGGCAGATTTCGCCGGAGAGCTTGACCGAATCGATCAAGTCCTTGCCGGCCATTTCATAATCGACGCCAAGCGCGACCCAGCGCATGGCCCAGTCCGGCTTCCATTGCAGCTTGGTGCGCCCGCCGGTCACGGGCGTGGTCACGCGTTCTTTCGTCTCGGGGTCCTCGTACGTGATGGTCCCGGCCTTGGCGTCGTGCGCAATCACCGGCACCTGCAGGACCACGCCGGTGCGCGGGCAAACGGGCAGGAATGGCGAATAGGTCTGCGCGCGCTCTTCGCGCAGCGACGGCAGCATGATCTCCATGACGGCGTCGAAACGCTCCAGCATGCGCAAGAGAATCGCGTCGAAACGGCCGGCCGTGTAACACGCCGTCGACGACATGAACTCGTATTCGAAACCGAACTGGTCGAGGAACGCGCGCAGCCGCGCATTGTTGTGCTCGCCAAAACTCGGATGCGTGCCGAAAGGATCGGGCACCTTGGTGAGCGGCTTGCCGAGATGCGGCTCGATGATCTCCTTGTTGGGGATATTGTCGGGCACCTTGCGCAAGCCATCCATGTCGTCGGAAAAGGCGATGAGCCGGGTGTTAACCTTGTCGTCCGTGAGCACCCGGAACGCATGGCGCACCATGGTGGTGCGCGCGACCTCGCCAAAGGTCCCGATGTGGGGCAGGCCCGAGGGGCCGTAGCCGGTGGAGAAAATCACCTCATCCTTGGGCATTCTCTTCAGCCGCGACACGATTTTGCGGGCCTCCTCGAACGGCCAGGCGTTGGATTGCTCCGCCAATGGGAGGAGCGCAGAGGTGGGTGGGGATTCGGGCGTGTTCATGGGCAATATCTCATTTGTGGCGCGGACAGTAGAAACCGCGCGCCGCGGCGTCAAATGGGGAGTGGCGATGCCATTGGGGGTCCGCCATAGAGTCGATCTCGCAGTTTGCTACACTCAGATGCACGAGCAGCAACCAGAGCCTTCCCGTCCTTCTACTGCCTGGCATGGATGGCACAGGCAAGATGTTGACAACTTTCGCGGCTCAATTCTCGACATATCGCCCTGTCCGCGTCATCTCATATCCAACAGATCAAGCTTTGGGATACGAGGATTTGATTGCCCTCGTCGTCAGCATGGCGCGAAAGGATTCTTTCGTGATCGTTGGCGAGTCGTTCTCCGGCCCAATTGCGATCGAGGTTGCCGCAACACTACGCAATGTCGTTGGGCTGGTCCTCGCTTCCAGTTTTGCACGCCATCCCGCGCCCTCATTCCTGACCCCGATGGCACGAATCGTTGACTTGGCTTGGATACCCAACAGTATGATTGTGGCCGGGCTTTTGGGATCGGCAGCAACGCCGGAGCTCGCGGACCGCCTTGGCCGGGTGCTGGCGGGCCTCCCCCGCGAGGTCATCAGGCGGCGAACCATTGAAGTTCTGCAGTCGACAAGCGAGATCGGCTTCGCGAGGTTCATTGCCCCATCTTGTGTCTACATGGACGATTCGATCGCCTGGTCGACAAAAGAATAGTGAACGAAATCACGTCCGAGAAACCAGCCTGCGAAGTTCAGTGGTTTGATGCTCCGCACATGCTGCTGGAAACAAATCCAAGGCAAGCCGCAGAAGCGATAAACAGGTTTTGCCAACGCCTCGGTTGATTGCCCCCGCCCGAGGGGCCTTAACCAGTGGAAATAATCACCTCGTGTTTGGGCATTTCGTCTTTGGGGCGCTTTCTGGAGGCGAGCGAAGACTTTGCGGACCTCCTCGAACGGCCAGGACATGCCCGAACCACAGGCAATTGCTTCGGGGCGCAGGAAATCGTAACATTTAGTTATGCAAGCGATGCTGAAACTCATGTTGGTCCTGGCAGCGGTATTCTGCACTGCCGTCTTCGGCGGGCCCTCAGCGTCGGCCCACGAAGGTCATTCTCATCACGCTCGAGCAGCGTCAGAGTCGACTGCACCGACGGCCGTCCCCAACGAGCGTGTGGCACGCTCCCTCGCAGCGGTTGTCCATATGGTAGGGCATTCGGACGCGGGGAACTCAAGGACCTATTGCCACTGCAATTGCTGTGGGGGAGCATTCGGCATGGCCTGTTGTGGCGCGGCCTTGGCGCCCGATCTGTTTCACGATCCGTTTGTCGAAACTTCAACCTCGCTGTACATCTTACCCACGTTGCGCTTGCCGGGCATTCCTCCCGAAGCCCCGCCGAAACCTCCCAAATCTTTGGCCTGAAACGAATACGCCACAATGCGCTGCGTTAATCCGAAATAAGCGGATCAGGCGCATCTGCGCCGGAACCACCGAGTTATTTCGGCAAACTTTGCGGACGTACCCTGCATGGGCTGGCAATTAAGGACAATTGTGGGGTTCCGCCTGCCTTTTCTGTCAAAGCAAGGAGACTAGAACTATGACACGCAAGCAGAAGACACACTTTATCGTAGCAAGCGCGGTTCTCATTCTATCGGGCACCATAGGCGCTTCCGCACATCCTCGACTCCTGAGCGCAACTCCCGCGGTGGGTGGAGCTGTCAGCGCGGCACCAAACACGATCACGCTCCGATTCAACGAAAGGCTGGAGGCAGCCTTTAGTGCAGTTGTCATCCGAGACTCCGAGGGAAAGCAGGTCGATAAGAAGGATGCCAATGTGGACAAGGCCGACCGCAGAATACTGAGGGTTTCAGTGCCCGCACTGGAGCCAGGCATGTACAAGGTTGAATGGCAAGTCACGTCCGCCGACACCCACAAGGTCGAAGGCGATTTCACATTTCGCGTCGGCCGCTGACAGTGCGATATCGACCATTTGGGGGACCGGCTTGACTGATTTGCTGATCCTGATTCGGGTTTTCCATTTCGCCTCCACGATTTCCGTCGTGGGGGCGACCTTCTTTGCCCTCATCATTGCTGAACCGGCACTCCGGGCGACGAACGCCCAACACGATGTCGCGGCGCTCGCGCGTTGCCGGTTTTCAAGGATCATTTGGATCAGTCTTGTTGCGGCAGCCATCTCGGGTGCGGGATGGCTCATTCTATTGGCTCGACAGTTGAGCGGCCTTCCGATGGAGGCCGTGTTGTTCGATGGACCGCTTTGGAACGTGCTTGTGCAGACCGACTTCGGGCAGGCCTGGACAGCCCGGTTTGCACTTGTGGTGCTGATTGCAGCAGTCTTGGGTTTCTACGAATTCAGGCAATGGCCTCATTCATGCTGGGGCGACGCGCTTATGGGGCTGCTCGCCGCCGGTCTCGTAGGGACACTGGCCTTGGCGGGCCACGCTGCCGCGAACATGGATTCCGACATCAAGGGCATGATCCATATCGTGGCGGACACATTTCATCTCATCGCCGCGGCTGCATGGGTTGGAGCTCTCGTGCCGTTTGCAGTGCTGCTCCGCACAGTATCCGACAACCAAACCTCAATCGCCGTTGCGCGCTTCGCGACTTCACGCTTTTCGGTGCTGGGTGCTGCGAGCGTTGGAATCATTGTGATGACTGGCGTCTTCAATAGCTGGATATTGACAGGTAGCGTGCACGCGTTAATCGCCACCGAATACGGTCAGCTGTTGTTGCTCAAGATCGCACTATTCCTGGTCATGGTGTTGGTGGCTGCGATCAATCGACTGCGTTTCACGCCGCGCCTTCAGGATTTGGAATATGCCTCTGCGCAAAATGCCAGCCGTCAACTCCGCCGCAATGCAATAATCGAGGCGATGATAGGCATCATCATCCTCGTCATCGTTGCTATCCTGGGAATAATGTCGCCAGAGATCCCCGAAATGGACAATAATCAATAAAGACTCAAAACGGACTGACCGGAAAATAGCGCAGCCACAGGTCGGTGAAACGTCCCTGCTCCCAGACGCGGAACAAGGCCCAGTTCAACGCCATGCGGATCGTTTCATTGCCTTTCTTGACCGCAATGCCGATGCCTTCGCCAAAATAGCGGCTGTCGAGATAGGGCCCGCCGCGAAAGGAACAGCAATTTTCGGAATCAGTGCCATTGAGCCAGAAGGCAAGCGAAATGGCATCGCCGAACAAGAGATCGACTTCGCCGCGGCGCAGCGCCTGGCGTGTCGCGTCAGCATTGGGATAGGGTCGCAACTCGGCTTCCGTGAAGAGAACCTTCAAGTAAGCTTCGTGCGCCGAACCGGCCACCACCGCGACCTTGCGGCCATCAAGCCTTTCCGGCAAGGGCTCATCGATCGGAGAATCGCGTTTCGCCACAAACCGCGCCGGTGTGCGGTAATAGGGCTCGGAAAAATCGAACAGCAACCTTGTCTCCGGTCCCGCCGCCAACGAAGCGATGACGGCATCGCCGCGATTTTCATTCAGCGACCGCAGCAGCGTCTCGTAGCGCCGCTGCTGGATCGTGCAACCCACTTTGAGTTCTTCGCACATGGCACGCGCGAGATCGACATTGAGCCCTTGGGGATTTCCGTCCGCACCGGCAAAATTGAATGGCGGATAGTCGGTCTCGGTCAGGAAGCGGATGACGTTGACACGCGACATGTCCGGCTTTTCAGGCCGCCGGCGCGGGTCCCAGAATCCCGGCACGCGGACCGTAGGGTCTGCGCCTGCCGATTGAGCCCGCGCGTCCCCAAATGGCGCAGCGGCCATCAGGGCCGCCGCCGTTATGACGGCAGCAAGACCGATCAAGGTCGTCAACAGGTTGCGCTCGATCATGACGGATACAACAATCTCGGATTCCCGGATGCCATGGTCTTCGTCACAACTGCTTGCGCAGGTCGGCGACTGATACATCCGCGGCGCGCTTGATACTGAAGGGCGAAACAAAGCGTCCCTGCTTGTCCATCAGGTAAACGATCGCGGTGTGATCCATCGTATAGTCGCTTCCCTCGAGCGGCACCTTCTTGAAATAGGCCCGATACGCCTTGGCAACCGCCGTGATGTCCGCAAGTTCGCCGGTAAGCGCCGCCAGGTGCGGGTCAAAGCTCGACAAATAGTCCTTGAGCACAGGAGCAGTGTCGCGTTCCGGATCGATAGTCACGAACAGTGCACCCACACGGTCCGCGTCCGGTCCAAGCTTGCGCAGGATTTCAGAGACCTCGAATAGCGTGGTCGGACAGACTTCCGGACAATGGGTGAAGCCGAAGAAAACCAGGAACGGACGGCCTTTGAGGTCCTGGTCCGTGAACGTCTTGCCGTTCTGGTCGGTCAAGCGGAACGGGCCGCCGATGTTAGCCGTCTGTTGTACGGAAGGCGAGGACGTTGGCCCATTGATCAAAAGGACGACCACGAAGCTGAATACCAGACCGGCCACGCCCGCTCCGAGTATCAGCAACATGCGAATGACGCGCGGATTCATGGCGGATTGTTCCAAGTTCTACAGGCAGGCGGCGAGTCCGGCGACGATCATCTCGTAGAAGACCGCCGTGCCGTAATGCGCCCACAGCGCCCCTGTCCCGGCCAGCAACAGGACAACGACCAGCGCGACCGCAACGATCGGGACGGAAGTCTTGAAGGATGATGGCGCAACTGTCTCAGACATCGGAACACCCTAGCATTTAAATAGGCTCAATGGCAGCTTTCGACAAGCTATGCGGCTCTACAACACCGTGATCCGTAGGGCGCAATAGCGGTGGCGCGCCTATTCGCGCGCCGCAGCAGGGTACGTTCAGTAGGGCGCAATAGCCATGACGCTCTTTCTTCGCGTCATGGCTATTGCGCCGTCCCCGCCCAGGAGGCCCGCGCGCAATACGCCATAGCGCCCCCCCGAGCCTGTACCGGAATTCGTCGACCGTGCCGGCGCTATGGCTATTGCGCCCTACGGCGCCGCCAGCAGCCCGGCCGCAACTGCCGCTTCATCCCAGATTTTGGAGTCCTCCCGGATCATGACGGCGAATTCGGCAGGCGAGTTGGCAATGACTTCAAGGCCGTTTTCGCCCAGCACCGGCGCCGACTCCGGCGCGTTCAGGATGCGGGCGATCTCGGTATTATAGCGCGCCGTAATGCCGGGAGGCAGGTCGGGCGGGCCCAGGAATCCCACCCAGGCGCGGCCGGGTTGGAAACCGGGCAACACTTCGGCAATGGTCGGAACCTCGGGCGCCTTCGCATACCGTTTGGTGTCGAAAACCGTGAGCAGCCGCACCCGGCCGGTCTGGATGTGCTGAAGCGCTGTCGCCAGGCTCACGATCGCAACCGGCACATGTCCGCCCAAGAGATCGTTGAAGGCCGGCGCTACGCCGCGATAGGGCACATTGACGAGGTTAATGCCCGCCACCTTGTTGAGCACCTGCCCGTAGAGATGATGCGCGGTCCCGATGCCGGCGCTGCCATAGGAAATGGCGCCCGGTTTCTTGCGCACTTCTTCGATGAACTCCGCCATCGTTTTCGCCGCGATCTGCGAATTCACCAGTAGCCCGGCAGGATTGTTGGCAATCGCCGTGATCGGGGTGAAATCCTT
>DATGVJ010000338.1:0-4672 GCA_035300505.1 Xanthobacteraceae bacterium | reverse complement strand
AGGGCCGCCCGCGGCGAAGCCGCCGTGAAGGCGGAACTCCAAACGCACCCTCAGCTCCGCAACGACCTCTCGGCGATCGCGATCCACTCGGCTTGTACCCGGCGCACGTAGGCAGGCGCCCGCCGCATCTGGGTAAGGATCTCGCCATATATTTTTCTGGCTTCGGCATCGCGGCCGAGTTTGCCCAGCAACATGGCCCAGCGGACGCGCGCTTCCGTGTTTGCCGAATAGTCGGCAAGCGCCTGATACTCATCAAGCGCCTCGGATGTGCGCCCGCTTTCCTCCAGGGACCGGGCATAGAGCATGTGCCCCTCGACCGACTGATAATCGGGCCAGCGCTGCCGCAACTGGTCCAGCGTCACAATCGCCACTTGCGGCAAGTCCATGCCGAATTCCGCCATGGCCTTTCCCAAGGCAAAGCGCGGTTCGTCCCCCAACGGACGGCCCAGCACATTTTCGTAGTGGCGGCGCGCTTCGTCGAATTTGTTCAGTGCCAGGCATTGCTCGGCAAGCATGGTGCGGTTTGCAATGGTGTCGGTGATCGCAAGATCGTCCGACATCTTGCGATAGTCGCGTTCGGGGTCGAATGTATTGATGACCCGCCGTTTTGCCTTCTGGCCCTGGACACCGTGCAGCCATTCGGGGAATAGTTCGAGCAGGACATAAGCAAATGCGCCCACGCCCGGCAGCAGGATAATCAAATAGGCCCAGGGAGTGAGCCGCCCCGTCTTGGCCGCATGCACGATGAAGACGACGTCCAAAATACCAATGATAATTGCGAACGGCACTGGCGGCTCCGGGTACCTTTGAGGGCCTCGGGGGCCCGAGAGAATTTTTAGCAATATCGCACGATTAGTGCCATGGACAGATTGGGATTATGGCCGGCGATGTGACGTTTATAAGATTGTCGCCGACGGTCCGAGGCAGGTTCACAATAGACGCTAAAAAGTCACAATAAATTATTGATCCGAACCGGCGAAGCAGTCCCTATTCAGGCTGCTTTCGCCAAATGTTCGACCAAGCCGGCAAAAAGCCCGCGCCCGTCGGTCGGCCCAATTGCGGCTTCGACGTGGTTTTCCGGGTGCGGCATCATTCCCAGCACGTTGCCACGCTCGCTGAGAATTCCGGCAATCGCATTGGTCGAACCATTGAAGTTCTGGGCCCGATCGAGACTGCCGTCAGGCGCCGCATAGCGAAACAGCACCCGCCCCTCGCCCTCAAGCCGCGCGATGGTCTTCTTGTCGGCCGCATAGTTACCCTCGCCGTGTGCGACCGGAACGCAGATCACCTGTCCCGCATTGTAGCCGCGCGTGAACGGCGTATCGGAACGTTCAACGCGCAAATGAACGTCACGGCAGATGAACTTCAGAGCGGCGTTTCGCATCAGCACGCCGGGCAGGAGCCCCGACTCGCACAGTATCTGGAAACCATTGCAGACACCGAGCACAAGGCCGCCGCGTGCCGCATGCGCGCGCACCGCATCCATGACCGGTGCGCGTGCCGCGATCGCGCCGCAGCGCAGATAATCGCCGTAGGAAAATCCACCCGGCACAACAACCAGGTCGGTGCGCTCGGGGAGCTTAGGATCGGTGTGCCAGACCATCGTGGGCTCGCGGCCGGAAACGAGCCGCAGCGTATGCGCCATGTCGCGTTCGCGATTGATACCGGGAAAGACAATAACCGCAGCGCGCATTTCTAGAGCCCGAGTTCTTTCTCAATAACCAGAATTCCGATGCGCAACCTGCTCATGCGGGTACGTCGGAGAGTTCCAGGCGACGTTCGATTCGATCAAGGCGGGTATCGTAACGAGTCAACATCGCGTAGATATTTTGGATGTCCTGGTGAACCGCTACCGAATGGATTCTCATAGCCTGAATTTCGCTTTTTACTTCGTCAAGCTTGCGGTCGAACGAACTCATTCGATCCTGAAGCTGCTTCAGGACTTCGTACATCAACTCATTCGTCACATCGGCCATGTTCCTGGACCTCGTTTTCTTGGACCTCGTTGGTCTTCAGCGCAGCACTTCCACATTGTAGTTCTCGATCACCGTATTGGCGAGAAGCTTATCGGCCGCCTGTTTGAGCGCGGCTTCGGCCTTCTTGCGGTCGCTTCCCTTGATCTCGATGTCGAACACCTTGCCCTGGCGGACACTGGCCACACCCGAAACGCCGAGCGTCTTGAGCGCACCCTCAATCGCCTTTCCCTGGGGATCGAGAATGCCGGATTTCAGCGTTACGGTTACACGAGCCTTCATAGCGGGTTTGTCCTTCGCAATTCTATCATATTGAGGCCATGCGATTCGCCCGCAAGGCCCTCTGTCGTAACGATTTTTATCCTACTTCCAGGATTCTCGGCTTCCAGGATTCTTTTGGGATTTTAACCAGAATTGTCCCTAATGGACAGGGGCCGTGGAACGTTCCAGCATTTGTCCATAGCCCGACAATCGGCCAATTTCCCCCACGAGCCGCACCGCCGCCCAGAACGCAGCCGGCGTACTGGAAACAACCGGCAGGCCATGACGTTCTTCCAGCGGGCCCGCAACCCCGAGCGTGCGCAAACCGCCGCACGATATGAGAATCCCATCCGCGCCCGGCGCCTTGGCAACCGCCTGCCCGGAGAGCGCAATGATATCGGCCTCGCTCTTGCGACCCGGCCCCCCGAACTCCTGGATATCGAAACATTCAAGCGCGAGCACGTCGATGCCCGAAGCTGCCAGCAGTTCCGCCAAACGCTGGTTCACCACGTCCGTATAGGCGGTCGCGACCGCAACGCGCTTGGCGCCGACCGCGCGCAAGCCATCGACGATGGCCTGGCTCATGGTGCTCACCGGCAGGCCGGTCGCGGCGCGCAAGCGCTCCAACAATCGATCGTGTGCCTCTGGCCCGCGGTAGAACGTCAATGACGTGCCGATCACCATGATGGCATCGACGCCTTGTGCGACGAGATGGTCGGCGGCCGCCGGAATAGCATCGAATGCCGCGGCGTAGCCCTCCGGCGTGAGCGAGCGCACACCGACGCCGCGCGGAATGAAACGCATGTTCGGATACATCTGCAGGCCTTCGTCGGGAATCTTGTCCTCCGCGAACGGCACGACGAGCCCGATGGTGACGGATTTGCCTGAGGCGTTGCTGTTGGTGAATTGGTTCACGTCTTCCCCGCGCTACTCTGTCCCGGCGGCGCCGGCTGCTTCCATCACTTTGCCCCAACGCACGATCTCGGTCTTTATATAATCGCCAAGTTGCCTTGGGGTGCTTTCCACAGGCTGCCATCCGAGCGTGGAAAAATGCGCCTTGGTATCGGCCGACGCAACCACGTCGTTGAAGGTACGGTTGAGCTTCGCCACGATGGGCGCGGGCGTGGCAACAGGCGCCACTGCGGCGATCCAGGCGTTGGATTCATAGTTCGCAATGCCGGCTTCCTGCATCGTGGGGACATCCGGCAGGGTGTCGACCCGCCTCGTCGTTGTGACGGCCAGCACGCGCAGCTTGCCGTCGCGAATAAGCCCGTGGGCGGCGCCACCCACATCCGCGAACATCATCTTGACGTGTCCCGCAACCACATCCTGCACAGCCGGCCCGCCGCCACGATAGTTCACGTTGACGATGTCGATGCCGGCAAGGCTTTTGAAAAGTTCCGCGCTGACATGGTGCTGGGAGCCCACGCCGCCCGACGCATAGTTCATGCCCGGATTGGCCTTGGCGTAACGGACCAGTTCTGCCACCGAATGCACCGGCAGCGCGGGATGTACGACCAGCGCAAATGGCACCTGCGCAACCAGCGCAAGCGGAGCAAAATCTTTGGTGGGGTCATAGGGAAGCTTCTTGTAGAGCGACACCGCGATTGCGTAAGTCGAACTGGTGCCGAGCAGGATGGTGTGGCCATCGGGCGACGCCTTCGCCACGAAATTCGCCCCGATGGTGGTGCCGGAACCTGCGCGGTTCTCGACAATAAACGGCTGCCCGAGCCGCTGTTCCAGTCCCTTGGCGAAGAACCGCGCCATCGCGTCCGTGCCGCCGCCCGCCGCATAGGGTACGACAAAGCGCACGGGCTGGCTGGGATAGTCCTGGGCGTGAACGGTGGCAATTGCCACGGCGAGGGAGGCCACGGCGAGGGAGAGTGCACCAATTGCAGTGCGAATGACCATGGATCGCACGAAAATCTCCTTAGCCTCCGCCGCAAGACGCCAGTCGTTCTTTCTTTCCTCCTTGTTTACCACAGGTGTTCCTGAGACAATATGCGATCCTAGCCGCTCAGGAGTTTTCCCATGCATGAGGTCACCAGCGAACATTGGCACGAGCCCGACGGACGCAAGAATGCCGGTTACGGCGCCTGGAAACGGCCGAACACGCCTTACGACGACTACATGGAAGCGCAGGGTATTCCCATCTTCCGCGGCATCGGCGTGCGGCGCGTGCAGGACATGCCGCTCAAGCGCTGGAACAAGATGGGTGGCAACGGCACCTTCATCCAGCTCTATGGTACTGAAGGCAAATGGGGCTGTTACGTGATCGAAGTGCCGGGCGCCGGCGCGCTCAACCCCGAGCGACACATGTTCGAAGAGATCATGGTTGTGGTGGAAGGCCGCGGCACCACCGAAATCTGGACCGACGACCAGAAGAAGCCGCACGTCTTCGAGTGGCAGCAGGGTTCGATGTTCTCCGTGCCGCTCAA